>JAEUTC010000080.1 GCA_016787985.1 Flavobacteriales bacterium
CCGAAGCAACTGAGCAGGCCGATGGCGCTGGCGAAACCGAGGGTTCTGGTGGACATGGCCGCGTGCAGGGTCCTCCCAGGACGATGCGCCGCGAAGGTACGGTGCCCGATCCACCTACGAAGCTGACGAATGTGGCTGGAACGGGGTGACCAGCAGCGGCTTAGAGGGGAACCTGAACGGGCCCTTAAGCGCAGAGGACCGGGATGCGGGGCTCGTTGGCCAGGATCCGTTCCTTCTCGGCATCGGCGATGTACCGGTATTCGTCGCTGGCGTGGGCCATGATGGCGATGGCTCCGGCACCGACGCGCTCGGCATAGCGGATGGTGGCGTCGGCGAAACCGATGCTGAAGGCGGTGCTGGGCTCGTTCACTTCTTCGTGTCGCAGGTTCTCGGCTTGCAGGCGCGCGATCATCTTCTGCTTGTTGGCCAGCAGCTCGGGCGAAGGCGATCCACCCGGTCGGTTCAGCTGGTACACGTGCACGTCTGCAGCGAAGCCTTTGGCGAGCGCCACTACCATGTCCAGCAGCCGGTCCACCTCGCTATGGCTGGCTACCGGCAGCACGATGCGTTGGAGCAGCTTGGACTCTTCGAAGCCCTCCTGTACCACCAGGGAAGGCGTGGCCGAATGCCGCACCAATTTGAGGATGTCAGCACCGAACAGGTTCTGCCGCAAGCCGCGTGCGCCGTGGGTGCCCAGCACCAGCAGCGCGTGCCCTTCGCCGGATTCGGTGGCGATGCCTTTCATGAAGTCGCCTTCGAGCAACTTGGGCGAAATGCGCGCGCTCGTTCCCGCCTTTGCGATCTGCTCGTGTAGGGCTTGTGACACCTTATCCCGGCCTTCGGCGCTGCGTTCGTTGCGGTCCAGCACATGCAACAGCGTTACTCCGGTGGAGAAACGTGCGGCGATCGCCTGGGCGGCGCGCAGGGCCGCATCGGAAACGGGTGTCAGGTCCGTGGCGCAGAGGATGTCCTTCTCGAGCATGGTTGATGTGCTATGCCGGGCGAAGGTATCGGGTGCTGCGGTACCGGCACATCAGAACACGGCATCGACTTGGTCTCCCACCGGGGGCTTGGCCCTCTGCATGCGCCAAGTAGCGCATCCGCATCGATCCCCTCAACAGTTCCGGCAGAGTAGCCATCGTTTTCCCCGCCCTTGGTCGGATATCGTGCTCCCCTTCACCTCGAGAACATGCACAACTTATGCGCTGGGTGCCTCTCCTCGGTTGCAGCGAGATCAGGTCGCCCAGAAACACTGGATAGACCAAAAACTTCGTGCAGGTGGCTCTTGCATCCCATGAGACCTCACTCCTTCACCACCACCGCACGATGCACCGCTGCTCCCGAACCGATCGCGAGCACGTAGAACCCTGACCGTAGATCGGTGATATCCAGATGCAGCATGGTGTTCGATGTACGGCCGAAGTCGCGGACCAGAGCACCGGTTGCATCGAACAACCGCACCGGCGCATCCTGAAGACCGGTAGGAATGGCGCAACGCAGTGGACCACTGGTGGGATTCGGATATGCGTTCAGGTGTAGCTCGTCGGTAGGCACCTCCGCCGTGCTCACCGGGGCGTCGATCCCGTAGAGTTGTTGTCCTAGTGTTTCGTCGTAGGTGGCGCGGAAGAGCAGCATGTTCCCGCACCCGACCAGCTCGAACGTTGCGCTGAGCGGGCTGGTCGCTGCGCCGGGCAACAGCAACGGCGCGGTGCCCGAGGCCGTTCCATCGCTGCGCCAGAGTTGCTGTCCCATGCCCGCGCTACCGGCCTTGAAGTAGAGGTAGCCGTTGTGGGCTACAAAGGCATCGGGTAGGTTGGGCACCAGTGTGGGGTTGGGCAGTTGAACAGTGCCCCCTTCGGTGCCGTCACTGGACCATAGGCGATAACCATCCGGGGTGAGTGCGCTGAACCAGACACGACCGTTGTAGGCGGTATAGCCTCCGGGATTGCTGCCGAAGTCGCCGGCCTCGATGTCCATGATCAGGTAGGTGCCTGCGGACGTGCCATCGGTGGCCCAAGGCTCCGTGCCAGCCACACCATCGTTGGCCGTGAAGAAGAGCAGATCGCCGAGCACGGCCAGGTCGGTGGGTGAGCTGCTGCCCGAGGCCGGGCGGATGTCCACTACCAGCTGCGTACCCGCCTCCGTGCCATCGGTCGCCCACAGCTCTTCGCCGTTCGCATCCTTGGCGCTGAAGAACAAGCGACCATCGAAGACTGTGAACTCACCGGGGTCCCCATTGCCTGTGCCAACAGCGATATCCTTCAGGAGGAAGGTGCCTGCGGGTGTGCCGTCCGTTACCCACAGCTCGCGCCCATGGGCATCCGTGTGCCCTTGGAAATACAGGCGCCCGTTGAATTCGGTGAAGTAGTAGCCGTAGTTCAGGTCGGGGATCTGGCCCAAGTCCAAGCCCACTTGCGTGCCGGCCGCCGTGCCATCGGAAGAGAAAAGCTGCTCACCGTCCACGCCGTTGTCCGCTCCGAAATAGAGCGTGCCATTGAATGCCACGAAAGGCCCCGGCGAACTGTTCGCTGTGCCGGGCGCGATATCGAGCACCAGCTGGGTGCCGGCCGACGTGCCGTCGCTCCTCCACGGCTCCTTGCCGTGTGTGCCATCGTTGGCGCTCATCCATGCGGTGCTGCCCACGCAGGTCATCTGCTCGATGGACGCCCCACCACCGGGGTTGATGGTGCGGATGAGCGTGGGCACCTGCGCACCAAGAGCGGTAACAAGGGTGGCGCTGGAAAGGGAGAGTAGGGTTCGTTGCATGGGCGAGCGGTTGTTCAAAATTGAACGGTCGTCACCATGCGGTGGCGCGCAATCACGAGTTCTCGGGATGCGGTCGCTCGAGGATGCTATGAGGTGCTCTTTGTAAGAGCAAGGCGCCAGCCCAAAGTCCGCCACGCCATACACGGAAGCACCGTTGCCGGGGGATACCCGGCAACGGTGCTGTGCTGCTCTTTGGCGCTGCTCCGCGCAGGCCGTTACAACTTCTCGAAGCGCGTCGTCTGCGTGCTATCCTTGGTCCGCAAGTACGCCACGTACAGCCCCGGAGGCAATGACGCGGCTTCCACCTGAACGCCTTGTGCCGTGAAGTGGTACCCTACATGGACTTGTCGCCCGGATGGATCGAACACTTCCAGCACACCGTTGGAGGCGTCCGCTTCCACACCAAGGATGGTGAACGTTTCTCCGGCAGGGCAAGGCACCACGCGCAAGGCATCGCGCTGCTCAGGACCATCGCCGACCAGCAGGCCGGATGATGGACCGAAGCGCGCCACGAGCAGATCCGCACCGCTTCCGGTGATCTGGGACCGGCCAGCGACCACCAGCTTGTCATCCGCCGTGGTGGCGATGCAATTGCCACCCTCGTTATTGGGTAGTTCCAGGAAGGTATAGCCGGCATTGCCGAAGTCGGGATCCAGCATGCCATCCGTATCGAAGCGCGCGAGGTACAGGTTCCGACCGGGTGCGCCGGTAGCTCCGGTCACCACCAACTTACCATCGCTTTGGATGCAGAAGGAGCTGGGAACGTAATTGGTGCTGGCGGTGTTCAAGGCCGCGAAACCGTTCGCGCCGAAGGTGAGGTCCATCGTACCATCCGTGTTGATGCGGGCCAAGCTTCCCGAGTGGAAGGTACCCGCCGAGGATGCCGTGGCCAGCACGATGATACGTCCCTGTGCGTCCAGTTCCACTTGCTTCAATTCATCTTGGTTCGGGCCGAAGTCCCAGTAGGTGGTGCCAGTGCCATTGAAGCTTTCATCCAAGGTTCCGTCAGGCAGGTATCGGCCCACCACATCATCATTCGCCTCGGGTGCGTGCTCGCCGGTGAAGACGATGCGTCCATCCGCCTGTACCGCGGCATCCAGGATACCGAAATTGTCGCCGGGCACGGGCATCCAGACCACATGGCCGTTGTCCCCGAAGTCCGCATCCATGCTCCCGTCGGCGTTCAACATGATCAGGTGTGCGGCGAAGTCGATGTTCGAGCTTCCCGTCAGCAGCACGCGGCCGTCGTTCAGCAGGGTGGTGCTATTGCAGTAGTCGAAGTTGGGCATCACCACCTGCACGAAACCATTGTTCCCGAAAGACGCATCCGGGGTTCCATCCGCCTCGAAGCGCCCGGCCGCGATATCCTGGCCCACACCAACGGCATTCAACTCGCCGCCCACGAGGATCTTGCCATCGGGTTGTATCAGCACGTTCTCTCCGTTGAAACCGATCGGACCCACCTCGCCGGCAGTGCCGAACGCGGCATCGCGGGTGCCATCGGGCAGGAACCTGTAGAGGCGATTCCCTGCACAGATCACGATGCGACCGTCGGGGTAGGTGGCCACCGACTTCGCCTCGAAGAGTTCCGTTTCGATCACGTATCCCGTGCTGCCGAAGCTGGGGTCCAGCGTGCCGGTTTGGGCCGAAAGTGATGTGGTGGCGAGGGCCGCAGCCAGAAAGACAAGGGTAGCGTTCGTGCGCATGGAGAGGTTGGGTTTTGACCGGTTAGGGTGGTTTGTCCATGGTGTATCGGGGAAGGGTGGGTGGTGTGAACGATCGCAGTCCGCTTGTGCGCGATCAAGGTGGAAGGAGAGATCGGCTGCGAGTGGGTGTTGTTGCAGCGCTAGGCCGGGAGAGTGTGCCGGAAATACGCCTGGTCGTCCGCTAAATACGCGGACAGACCGCTCCGGAGGCTTGCGATGAGCACCCTGCGCCGGCCTAAAGGCTCGGGGGAAAGGGTGGGGTGAGGGGTGAGATGACTACGGATCGCGGTTACGCGGCAGCAGGGGAGATCTGACGGATCACTGCCGGATCACGCGCATCGTTGTCAATCGCCGTTGCGCATCCCATAGCTCTAGGAACCAAGTACCACTGTGTTGAATGGTAAGCTGGGTGCTTGATCTTATGAGAGGATGCTCACTCACTGTACGCCCAAGCAGATCGCGCAACACCAACCGACCTCCTCGAGGAATCTCAGGCACGGTCACCGTGATGTCTCCATCGGTAGGAACAGGATGGATCAATGCCAGCGGCGGCTTATGGTCGTCATCTGATCCACTCAGCGAGAGACATGGATAGCCAGCAAGCGTGATGTTGTTGTTGAGACCCCAAGTGCCCATAGGGCCGGGGGGCTCCAGAAAGGTTATGGCCTCAGGGTCGAAGTCACACGCAAGACCAGCATTATCGGGAAAGTGGATCGCCCCGAGGTGAAGGTCTGCTCGGCGGGCATAGATCTTCCCATTAGGCCCGAGATGGATGCCATAGATGGAGTCCAGCGTGGATATCACCGTGTAGCTGGCCGCGATTTCCAAGGAGTCGTGGCTAGAAACGTCCACCTGTATCAGTGAAGGGATCGGAAGGCCGAAGTTCTTTCTGGCAGCGTATAGTTTCGATCCGCTCGGGGAAAATGACACACCATAAAGCCAGCTGTTACCTGACGTGGCTATCTCAGGGGAACTGATCGCGACGCGATCGCTTACAGCGCCTGTCATCCGATTGAACCGGTAGAGTTCCACATGAGGTTGGCCCGACGTGACAACGGCTATACGGTCCCCCCTCGGGTCAGCCTTCATCTCACCCAAGCAATCCATAGTGCCTCCCCCATAGTGTTTGCCAATCGCAGAGATGACGGCTGGATATACCGGGCCGTTCGGTGTTATCCGAAGGGAGAAGAACTCATCGCCAGGGTAAGCATGGCCAATGACCCACAGGTCAGTGCCGTTGGCATGCTTTACCGCCGCGACTTTCTCGCTAACCGTGTCAGCGTAGACAACGCTATCCTTGAAGACAACATCCCCATTCCCACCATTCAGCGTCATATCTACACAAGCCATGCGCATTCCTCCTCCACCAACGGATCCACCCTGAATTTGATTGGTGAAGACATAGTACTGCACGTCAGACCCGGGCCGTGAGGTAATGAGTACCTGGGTGATCGTGTTCTCCGACACACTGCCGGACACATGCAGGGATCCATTGGGCATGACCAGATGATCTCGCCCGTAAACCTGTTCCGAATTGGTGTAGAAGAGCAGTTCGCCAGTATTCCTATCGGCCACAGTAGAGCATCCCTCAAATCCATAGAAGCCACCATCACCTAGCGGTGCGGGATCACAGTGTCCGGTGAAATCCAGGCCCTCGCCGTTGCTACCGAAGTACCACTTGTCCGTTTCGCGCTGTGCATTGACCTGCTGAGGCCCGATCTGGAGCAGACCAGTCATGGCGATGAATGGGAGCAGACGTAGTTCCATGGCCGTCATTGATCATATGGACTTCTTCTGGCAAGATTACCCAAGAGACCCTAAAGTTAAGCAGTATCTCTCACCTTCGAAGGCACTGGGTTCAACAAGTTGAGGTGGTCCAAACCTCTGCAGGGTCTCCGTCTTCGGGACCCTGCAGCAACGTAGCCGCGAGTTCTTCGATCCAATGCTGGCCCCCGGCGCTTGGAGATGGAGCTGCAACGCACCGCCGATGAAGCGCAGGGTCGTCCGCTCAAAAGCAGCGGACAGACCGCTGCGGAGGTTTGTAAGGAGGATACCCTGCGCGGGTCGAAAAGCTCAGCGCTTCTCCCTAAGCGCGTTCAGTTCCTGCACGAAAAGCGCCACTTCGCCATCGGTCGCACGGCCGAGATCCAGCGGTACCCGGTGCGGTGGGGCACTGTTCACATCGATGTAAGCGAAGGGACTTCTAAACAGTGTATCGCCGGTGACAATGGCGATCTGCTTATCCATCACAAGGCGCATGGCCACATACCACCGCGCGACACCCACGGGGTCCAGATCCAACGTCAAGTAGCGGGAACCCTTAATGGGGCTGACCTCTACACGGGTGAAATTCGTCGGGGTTACGATGGGTGTAGGGTCTATGTACAACGTGCTGTAGCCGCTGGCCGGATCCGCCTTTGCACGATGGCTGCGGTCCACGCCGGTCCGAGGGTAGCCATAGCCGCTATCCACCACGAAGTAGATGCCCGTTGCGAGCACCCCGTCGGTGACCAATGTGGTGGTGTTGGGCCGCACGGTGCGTTCTGCAGCAGCGAGCAATGCCGGGTCCAGTGGCGGCGGCCCGTTGTGGCAGGCCACCAACAACACGGAGGCGATGAGGTGCAGGGGTTTCATGCGTGCAGGGCGAAGATCACCATTTCAGTGCAAGAACTACACCAGACGTGTACCCATGTTCTTTCATACTTACTGTACCGGGTGACCGAAGCGAAGACGGGTCTTCCGATCCCGCAATGGCGTGACCCTTCCTGGAACTGCTCGCCGCTCAGAGGGCCAAAAAGTGAACCGGCTCGGTGCAGCAGGGTCTCCGCCATCCTGCGGAAAGTCCGGCGAACGTTTCGGCAAGGGACCGCGACCACGGGACACCCTGCGCCGATCAAGAGGACGATAAGTCTTGATCGAAGAGAATAACTACTACCTGCCTACATTCAGACCCTGCTCGGCCACTTCAGAAGCAGGACCATCAACTTGTCATGCGGATACCTACGAGGCATGCACCCACGTGAGCACCCGCTCCTTGCAAAGCAACTAGAACCCGGCACAAGAGCGCGCTAAGCCGCCAGCCTCTTGTGTTAAGAACAACGACCCATCGTGATCCGGAACATCCTAATCTACTTATCGTGCACGTTGCTATCGGTAGCCTGTTCTTCAGAAGGAACCGCAAAAAGTGACACCCCTGCAGGGAATGGCGGATCGACGAACGCGGCTCCGATCTGCTTCAACCACACCTTGCTCATCCTGGACTCAGCAACGTACCATGCAGCCGTCAATTCTGCGTTCATCAAGAAGTTCGCCTATTCACAAGAGCGGCAGCTAAAGGGATACAAGGGTTTCTACTTGTTCGGGAAGACCAACTATATCGAACTGTTCCATCCGAAAAGCTTCGACGGTCATGTAGAGGAAGCTGGAGGTATGTGGATCAACCTCGCTCCGCTCAAAGCCAACTATCTAAGGAGCCTGGATTGGGAGGGTCGTGATCATTTCAACTATGGATCCGATGACCAGTATCATGATCTATCCTTGATCCTCAAGGATTCGATCAACCCCATCTCGACGTGGGAAATGACCAAGGAGCACTATGAAAATTGGACCCATAAGAAGTACAATGACTCACTCGACTTTCTACCGGTCGACTACTACAGCCAACAGGACTCCGATCCCTCATCCAACTACGCCATGAATGACGTCATCGGCATAGCGCTGATCACGAACCATTCCGACAACCTTGCCATGACCGACTACTTGACGACGGTCGGCTTTCAGATCGTATCGGACAAGGGAGGGGTCACCACACTAGCGAACAACGACCAATTCATCGAACTACATGGGTCAGAGGATCAGCGATCACCAGCGATCTACAAGTACATCATTCGGCTGAACGAACCTGTTCGACCGATGGAGGAGATCATTGGAAATTCAAGGAGCCAGTGTGAGGGGGAAACAGCGACCTGGTACTTTCTGGAGCGCCCCTGACACCGTGCGCGGATCTGAACGCCTTACCCAGGCTCAGAACGCATGTTCAGATGCATAGTGTCCACATTCGCGACCATTCCGGTAGGTGCCACACACCGCAGGTGAGGGGCTGTCATGATATATTTCACAACCACATCTATCGTAGTGCTCGCATTTGCCGCGCCCTTCCGGCCCACCCTGGCCTTGGTGCGCCAGTAGGAGCTGTTCCGCTTCCAGTTGAAGTTGTTTGATCTCCTTACGGATCTCTTCGAAGCGCTTCTTGGCGTCCTGGTAGTTGAGCGTTGTCATCGTGGTCGGTCGTTGTTGAGCTGGAATGAACCCAAGGGGAAGGCAGCGTGCATGTTCGAGCGACCTGCCGTAGGTGTATCGTGCAGGGTGTGCGGATGTGAACATGTAGGAGGTGGTTGGCTACAGCGGCATGCGCCACGTCCACGGGCAAAGCAGCACAGGGTAAACTTCTGCCGGGTCTCCCGGTGCCGCAAGGTCTCTGCCATCCGGCGGAAGACCCGTCGTAGGTTTTGGCAAGGGGTCGCGACCCCGGATAATCCTGCGGAGGTGTAAACTCAAGCTCCTGAGGGGGCAATTTTATGGGGAGCTAGGCCGATATCGATCCTCACAGGCTACTCTGCCATAAAGACACAAGGCCGACAGCGCGGAGAAAGTGATCTGGAGGTTCGATCAATGTGAACGTGCTTCAGGTTTTTGTAAGTCCTGACACCGGATCTACGGATCAAGAGGGGCACCATTCCAATCCATAGTACGCACCTTGTATCTTTTGTGCCAGCGAACGAAGGACTCATCCACGTGAGTGCATATCCTCTTCATCGTTGCAGAGAGCCTTTCAATTCTTCGGCCCAGTTCGATCCCGTTTCGAGGAACACCCATGTCAAGGTTCTCTTCTCGGAGTAGTCTTAGGAGAGGGATTTTGCTGAACTCATCCTTGCCGAGTTGGATCTGTGATAGTGAGTTTGGGGGAAGAATGAAGGGAAAGATGCTTTTGCCGTTGAGGTCATCGAGTGATGTTATCCTAGGACTCAGCAGGAAGGCGTTAATGAAAAGATCTATCCTCTGATTCTGCCTCGATACGTCGATGTTCAAGTGCTCCAATTCACACCGCTCATTGATGCGAAAGAGACTATACACATAGTCATTGAGATTGTCTTTCCCATGCCAAGTCTCGATGAATGGCGAGGGTGCGAACTTCTTATCGTAGAGGATTGGCAAGCCATCGTTTTGAACAATGTCATTCATTACCTCGGTAAGGTGTGCTTCTGTCAGGTGTCCACGCTTCGCCATGAGGTTGTGTTCGTCTTCAGTGAGGTGATCCATCTGACTAAACCTCTGCATAGGCGACGCCTCGAGCTCCTTGCAGCCACACAGCCGTGAGTTCTTCATTTCAATGCTGGTCCACGGCTATCGTGGTATCCAAGATACATCGCACCAGCTCTGAACCCGCGGCATCCAAGGCCTAAGGCGAACAACCCTAGCTGTGGTCGAGGAGGTGGCCACCCTGCAACGGGTGGTGATCCGGCTCCGGTGCCGCAGGGTCGCCTGGGGCAGCCCCGGCCGGGATCCAGCAAGGGGCCGCGATCACGGGTCACGCTGCGGAGGTGTAGAGGTACGAAGCTATCGCTACCTGTTCTCCACGAACCGTTCGAAGCGACCATTGCGGAGAACGAATAACTCCTGAGAGATCGGGTAGACCGCCTCTGCTGAAGACTCCGAGACCCACTGTTTCATACGCTCCAAGCCCCGAGCGTCCTCACTGCCCGTCAGGAAGAGAAGGTCCCGACTCGGAATAGCGACGACTGGGTCACCGTGAACGGCAGGTGCATCCGCCTTCCAAATGGAATCAAGAAGAAGTAGGCTGGTTTCGTAGGCGCCGCCTGCGGTATACATGTAGAACCCGTCTTTTCCCGACCGTTCAATAGGAGGTAGAAGGCGCTTCAGATTCGCACAGGCCAATACTCTCAGCTCGGACCTTTGGATGCCTGATGCTTCCAACTGTTCCGGGGTCAAGTAGGAAATGCTGGTGGGAGAATCCTGAGCATACACGATGACCAACTCGGCGTTCAGTTCTTCGAAGATGTGTTCCGGTGGGTCCTTCTCGCCTTTACTCAGGAGTGACTGTTCCATCTCTTCCAACCACGGGCGATCCTTTACTACGGGCACGATCATGGAGCGGTCTACGCTGTCGATGCCGGGGTCCACGGACTCGAGCCAACCCAAGGAATAGTTGTGGATGAGCTCATCAAGTGCTGCTGGCTCCTGCAAATAGGTGGCGTAGGCATTGTTCAGGAATAAGGACGCCGTATCGCCATGCTCCGAAATGAGGAGTAGTTCAAGGTCATTCTCGACAACGACTGTAGCCTCTGGTTCGGCCTGCCGTAGCGAAGCGACACACGCCTCCGTGAAGTCCGCCGGGGATAAGGGCCCAGAACGCGTGCAGGAAATACACGCGATCAATAGTAGGAGCTGGTGGTAACGGCTTATCATCATGTTGCTGAACGCTCCTCCTCGGTTCGTCGGTGCTAGGTGCCCGCCAAGGTAGCTGGGTGCATCGATGTGAGTACACCATACCGAGTCATAGACCATACCTCAAGCCGCAGGGTCGTCCGCCATCCCGGCGCAAGGCCGCGAGCGCGGGCAGACCGCGCTCGCGAGGTTTGGGTGAACACTCTGCGTAGCTCTAAGCCTATGCTCAGAGCTACGTGTCAACGCAACGGTCAGAGGGGGGATGAACCCCTGGACAGACTATGAGGTCGCCCCACGAACGATCACTCTTTGACGATGCCCTCGCTATAGCGACGTTCTTCGTCATCGATCAAGGTCACACGATAGTAGCCGGGATCGAGGTCGGAGATATCGACATGGACATCTCCCTGCCATCCGCCCACTTCATTGTGTAACATCCTTCCGGCGGCATCGTGGATCGACAGTTGGGTGACACGCATGCCACGAAGAGCGAGGGATAGACGCTCTGTTGCCGGATTCGGATACACAAGTATGTGCCCTTCCCCTTGCAGCTGGTCGATGGAGGTGGACGATATCGATAATCCTAGAAGAGCCCAGGTATCGTAAGGGTGTTCGATATCTTGTCGTGGGTAGAGCACCTTGATGCGATCGATACCATCAGCTAAGATGCTAGTGTGCCCAAAGTTCATTGAAGGGAGATCCGTCAAGTATTGCCTTCCATCTGGTCCAACAGATGGATCTGGCATTCCACTTGTCAGGATACGCGATATCATCAGCGCATGACCTTCAGCACCCACGGGTTGTAGTTGTGCGATCAGGATCCTGCCATCAGGATCCGTATCGATCCATTGAGCAACAGTGCCTCCACCATCCAAAATGGGTTCTTGGACATATCCAATTGCATGGAAGCTGCTGTCAGGGACCCCGGAACTTAATAGTCTGTGGATGGATCTATGTCCGAAAATAGAGTTTGTAACAAGGCCCACAATCCTACTCTCAGCATCAAGGGTCACATCTAAGAATGGATGGGACGTTCCTTCGAACGGTCTGTAGTATCCCAACCCATTGTTGAAGCTCTGGTCTACGCTACCGTCCTGTTCGATCCTGATCAATCTAAATTCCTCCTGTGGCCAGGTACCGAAGTGGTTCTGCACCAAGATGGACCCGTCCTTCTGCAACCAAAAGCGATCCGGAACACAAGGGACGAGACCCAGGTTAGGGATATACGTGGGATCTAGTGTACCGTCAGGAAGTAGGCGGATGACTTGGATACCTCCTTGGCCTGCTGCTGGATCGGAGAAACCCAACCCGGTTGCCATGATCGATCCATTTGGAGTTATTGTCACTTGGCTTACGCCATCAATCGCACTGTTCTGGAAGAACCCATTGATCCCGAACGAACCGTCCGGAGTGCCAGTGACATCCAGTCGAAGTATGAAGCCTCTGTTCGAAGCCGCTATGGTACCCACCGCGATAAGCTTCCCGTCGTCCTGCACTGCGATGTCCTCCACATACTTGCCGCTGAAAGGAACGCGACCATTCAACCCGAATTCAGGGTCCGGCGTCCCATCGCTCAATAAGTGGAGAACGTAGGTGCCACTTGGCCATTGATCCGGATCATAGCGGTTCAATTTCAAGAAGAATGAGCCATCGGGACCTCGTGCTATCTTATGCACCATGACGGGGTCCGTATCGGGTAGCGCGAAAACTCCTTCTGAAGCAAACGTCGGGTCTACGGTGAACTGCGCCATGAACAGATGAGGCGCTAGAAGGAAAGGGAGTAGTAGGGTGTGTTTCATGGTACACGCGCTTTGGTATACCTCGAATCTACCCTATCCCAGATGCGTCCTTTCGGCACACTTCAGGAACGGTGATCCAATGCGGAATACGGTCAGTAGTGTTGCAGGAATGGTCAAGCCATGCTCAACACCGTAAGGAGGAGCGTCCGTTCCATGGTGAAAGCCTTGCGGTCGTTGCCTATCTGGGCGCTCTCTAAGTGCGTGCCTTTCCCATCTAGTAGAGCGAAGTCCAACGTTGCGCTGCTCTAGAGCGCAGCCGCAATAGCGCCGCAGAAGCACCGTTAAGGCGCCATGGGCATCTGGCAGAAAGGCGCATTGTGGCTAGCGGTGTTGGCTGCAGGCTGCGTGCAACGCGATCTGGCCCCGGGGGTGTCCCCCTCCGCCATCAAGTCTGTGCGGCTCGGGATGAACTTGGATGAGGTGATCAATACGTTGGGCGTGCCGCATTCCCTACTTCAACTGCACGGCGGACATTCCGGTACTTGCCGCACCAGGACGGATCGCAGCATGGACCAAGTCGTAACCAGCAGGGCGCAGATCCGCGCGCTACTGGATCGTACCTACAGTGCCACGCCCTGCTGTGCGGCCCAACAGCGCGAACTTGACGAAGGGCGCTTCACGCTGGTCTATTCGCGAATGGTCCTGGGAATATGCGCCAGTCCCATGCTGTATGTCCATTTCAAAGACGGCGCCTATGTGGAGGCGGTCGGCGCGTGTATCACCAGCATCATCCCCGATCGCGACGAAGTGGGTGTCTACCTGCTGAACGAGGTTCCGCCACTTTTGTGCAAGGAGGAGCTGCTGCAGAAGTACTTTTCCCAGTGACCGGGGGTGGTGACGGACAACGGTACTGTATCCCCAATGCTTGATAGACGAGGGCTTTTCCTCTCCATCGCCGATAAGGCGGATGAACCTTTAGGGGTAGTGGACAAGACTTGAGCGCTGTGGTCGTTTACGGGAGGACACCCTGCGCGGGCTTAGGTTCGAGTGACGAGGGCAAGTGGTGGTGGGTGCACGTACTTTGACTGGAAGAACTCATCCACAGTGTATCGGTCGGCGCAGGGTCGTCCGCCAAATGCGCGGACAGACCGCTGCGGAGGTTTGGAGAGGACACCCTGCGTGGGTCTAAATCGCAATGCGAAGGACGCCGGGGCTGGGACGTTTTTTGGGGCCAGTAGCTTAGAAGGCTGCTGTACTTGGCTGCATGGGTCGTCCGCCAAATGCGCGGACAAACTGGCGTGGTAGCTATCGCCGTACTGAACGGAGCAATCGCTCTTTGAAAGCGCGATAGTCCTCACCGGAACAAGACAGTACGCTATCGTTCACATAGATCCAGCACACTATCACACGGCTGCTGTCCACGGGCTGCAAACGCTTGTCCAACCACTGAAAGGCGGTCGCACTATGAGTTTCAATATCGGACTGTTCCAGGTCGTCGAACGTGGAGCCTCCGTCCAGGCACCAACCACCTTTCTTGATCTCTGTTGTGTACCCGATGGTCCGCTTTGATCCAATGCGCCGGAACCAGAACCGGTCTTCATCGTAGCGACAAACGTTCCCGCAGTATTCTTGATAGTAGTGGATGGCGATGCTGTCGGCATCGAAGAGCGTCTTGGACGGTAGGTCATCGCTTGGCGAGGCACTGGTCTGTGTGCTTTCACCATAAGGCACGTCCGCTAGCAACGTGAGCACAAGTAAGCCGAGGATGGACTTTATCATAAGGCCTTGGCAAGATACGATCGGACTGTTAGTGGTAGGAGGGGGCTTTCGTCATGGAGGCCAGGTCGTCCGCCATCCCGGCGCAAGGCCGGGAGCGTGGACAGACCGCTGCGGAGGTTTGGGGAGGACACCCTGCGCGGGTCTAAAAAGCTCGCCACCAGTGGTTTCACCCTCGCCAAGCGCCCCGAGCCCATCGAGGAGGTGGGTATCAGCGGCAACGTGGTGGCCCGCAACAGCTCCAAGCCCAACACCGTGAAGATCAGCTGGGGCAAGGCCTTGGGTGGCAAGATGTCCCGCCTGGAAGTGACGGACACGGACCCCAACCTGCCCAGCACGGTATGGACCACCGTGGGCATCACCAGCCGCCAAAGCATGGAAGTAGGCGACCGCGAACTGTACAAGGCCTACTACTTCCGCGTCATCGCCCTCGGCAAGACCACCGAAGGCAAACCGAGCGACGTGGTCATCGGTCGCGCCGCATAAACCGAACGCGTGTCACCCCCACGAAGGCGGGGGGCGACGAACGCGCGGACCCCCAGTTGCCAGCCCCGGCTCCAACGCAGCAATGCGAAGGATGCCGGGGCTGGGACGTTTGGGGGGGAGGGAGGGTGGGCTATGCCGCAGGGTCGTCCGCCATCGCTTCGCAAAAGCTTCGCGAGCGCGGACAGAGTGATGCGGAGGTTTGGGAGCACACCGTGCGTGGGGCTAGGGACGCTCCGCGCGGTTTGGTTCTAAGGATGCGGGCGTGAATAGATATCTCGATACCAAGCCTGAATACTATCTACGTAGGCTGTGCATAGCTCTATCCGGTCTCCCTTTTGCACCCCGACGGTGAAAGAGCCGAGCCCACATGGATATCTGCACTTCCGACGCAGGGATTCGAGAAGGAAAGCGGCCTCTACGCCTTCGGTCGATCTGGTTTTGTACGATATGTCAGCATTGTATTCAGTGCTGAACACGGGAGTGCATGTTCGCTTGGAGCCGATCCGCTCCATTAAACCAGCCACACTTGAACTGTCTATCCAGTCCGGGTCCAGTGAATCTCGGTCAGCAATGCACCACAAGAAACTGCTATTCGTTACTAGGTAGTCTAGAAACTGGACTGGCTTGTGGTCCTTCGGTATGCTCACTGCACTTCGTGCCGCCTTTTGAGTCAATGGGCCAGGAGAGCAGCTGATCGAAAGGCAACAAATTGGTAGTAGTGCGATGACCAGTATTCGATGCATGCAGTGAAGTGTTGGATCCAAAACTACAAACGCAGCGCTGAGCTTAGTTCACTTGCAAGGCACCGTACAGGCCACCGCTCAGCGGTAGCAGGAGCAGGGTGACAAGGAGGAACAACGCACGCTGTAGGTTCGAGTGACGAGGGCGAGTGGTGGTGGGTGCACGTACTTTGACTGGAAGAACTCATCCACAGTGTATCGGTCGGCGCAGGGTCGTCCGCCAAATGCGCGGACAGACCGCTGCGGAGGTTTGGAGAGGACACCCTGCGTGGGTCTAGGGTTTAGGTGAACACCCTGCGCGAGTCAAGAAAGATAGGCTAGATTCACGGGCTGTTTGCTCATCATGAATCAACTTATCAAATATGCGGGGGTATTATATGCCCTTCTGGTGTTCTTCGGCTACGTCAATCTACATACGTACTATACCTCCTTCGGGATTGACATATGGACGTTCCTGAGTACGAGTGATATGCTGCTTTCTTTTCTCTCGTTTACTCTACCACTGCTCTGGTATGTAACTATCGGCTATTTGTTATTTTTAATTGCATCGGTTCAGTTATCGCGCCACCACGCTGATCCTTTGAAGACAATAAGTGCTATCGTAGTACTGATATTGGATCGATTTGGAATGATTGAGGTAGAGGAGCAGAACCCGATGTCAGTTGCAACTAGTCCACTTCGACAGCATGTCGCCATTCATAAAACCAAGTGGTTTGGGCTCCTGTACATTCTTGGAATGCTCAGCATGTTCTTGGGTTATCGATCAGCCATTCAGGCCATCTACACAGGAAAAGTGCGCTATACTATTCCGCTGTTTGAGGATGTGTTCATTTGGGCGGGAGCGTTAATTTTCACCTTCATGATGCTTGCCTTTTACGTCGAGTATGAAAAGCCCTCAATTCTCATACTGCTGTTTGTTGGTCTTTTGCTGAATTCAGTGATGTTGGTGAATCGATCGAACCGAATGAACGCAATGTCCATTATGGAAGGCGAGATTCATCGAAAGGCTTGCGTAGAGACAGAGGATATAATGCTCTGCACTGACACCAATTTAGTGTATTTGGGGAAAACGTCCGAATACGTTTTCATGTATCGCCGCGATAGAAGTATGTCCTTGGCAATCCCAGTTAGCGTTATTCACAGTGTCGAGTCCGAGAACAATTATGAATTCGGAAAGGTCATTCGGAGGAAGAGACCAAGTCTTCCGAGATAATGGCTGCTTTTTATACCGCCCCAGGGTCGTCCGCCAAATGCGCGGACAGACCGCTGCGGAGTTTTGGGAGGACACCCTGCGTGGGTCTAGAGGTTTGGGGAGGATACCCTGCGCGGGTCTAAAGAATGTGGATACATTCGAAAACCGCCAGCAACCTAGAAATGCTCCCCAATCATACTTTCCCATCTCCAGAAGCGATAAAGAATGCGATTACCGAACTATCGGGAAGGCTTCAAAACTTCCACTATGGTCAACAATGGCACGTCGAGATTCTTACAGTCATTAAACGTCTTATTCGGAAAGCAAACGTAATCCTTTTGGACTGGCCTGTGCCTGTGACGGAGAATGATTCGCAAGAACTAAGGGGAATCATCTTTCATGCAACTTCCGCCATCCAGACCTTTCTGAATACGCCGAACCAACAACGTTCTGCACACGAGCTACTTGATACTCTAGAGACTATCGAAGTCGACTTTGAAGGCGCATGGATCCGGGCACTGGCTCGCAATGCACAGAATGAAGGTGCGGCCGAACGTTTGAGGCAACTGAATGAGCTGATCACGCAGACTACCAATACCCACGATGACCTTATTCAGAAATCGAAGGTTCTTAGCCAGAAAATTGCGATTAAGGAACAACAGGGATATTTCTACGAACAAGCACGTCGCTTTCGCGGTATTGCAGCGTGGAGCCTAGGAACGGCGGTGGCATTGATCATCACTTTTGTTCTTCTTCTTGCACAACAGGATAGCGTCAAGATAATGAAGGACTATCTCGATCAGGAAGCCGAACTCGTGGTCCGCAGCTACGGCGAGCATGACCTGACGAAGGATTCCATGGGAGCAGCGATGGACCGATTCAACACGACGTGCGAAGGATGCATGCGAACCCTTTTCATCAATACCATCATCAGGGCCAATGCCGTCCGTATCATTTCGGTGTCATTCGTATTGTTCTTGATTGCGGTAGCACTAAAGGCTTTCTATAGTGGTGCCCACAACTATACGATAAATATGCAGCGGTCGAACAGTCTGACGGCGGCATTGGAGTTGTTCGACAAGCCAGTAGCGCAAGAAGCGAAGGACGCGCTACTTGATAAGGCCGCATCAGCCATTTTTACGCACCAGCCCTCTGGTTTCAATAGCAAACCTCCGTCGAATATGTTCCAATCGCTTTTGGACTTCGCCAAGAGCAAAAAAGAAGCATAGACGATTCTCTGTTCACGATGACCACTAACACCTCGCCAGTAAATGGTGCCTCTATTCTGACCAAGCTAAAGGAGGCCATTGGATGGTTCCCCGCGTTCTATGCGTGCATAACCATTGTGGGCTTCATTGACTATTACACCAAGTACGCGCCATTCCGCATCAACATAGGAGATTATCTTAGCGCGGGTGAGTTGTTGATGGCTTTTCTACCAAGGGCCATGTTAGTAATCATTGAATTAACAATGGTATTCATCTTCTTCGTTGTCATAGCGCCCCAATTGAATCGGGCTATCCGCGTTCAGGTCATTGATGCCGAGCCACGCTTCACCAGACTTCGTCGACTCGCTGCACGGAGGAACAAGGGAGCCAATCGATTTGCCAAATGGTGGAGCCGTACATGGTTAGGGCTAAAGCGAGGTGTACTGGGCATAATTTCTACTGTGTTCCTCTTGTCAGTGCTCTTCCTTATACCCATTGTTGCGACGACCGATACGCGTCAGTCTATTCCGCTCTACCTCCTAGGTGCTGTGATGATATTCTGGTTGGCAGTCTTCATCGTTCAGGTCGCTGGTTTGGTAAGGCTTGGCCTTCTATCTGCCCAAGGATATCTGCTCATCTTAGTGATCTTTACTTCCGCGATATATGTCGTCAAGATCGCATCCAAGAATCGTTATCGAAGTGATGAGATACGGGCACATCCAGAGCGTCAGCTATGGGAGGTAATAACAAGCAGCGACACCCTTCGTTCTGGTGATTCCCTGGTGCTGGTTGGACGGATAGAGGCTGGTGTATTCTTATTCGATGTGACGAAGGAGCTGCCAATCTTGATACCCACCTCTGAAATCGTCCGGGTGTCCTTCGCGGAAACCTTGATAGATTCTGATGAATCGGTCCTAGATTGGCTGAGACGACGGTGAAATGCCTTACACCTCTGCAGGGTCTTCGCCGCGAGAACCTGCAGCCACGTAGCCGGGAGTACCTAACTCAAGGTTGGTGCTCGGCGCTTGACAAACCACGGTACATCTCACCGGCATTCAAGCCGCGGGGTCGTCCGCCAAATGCGTGGACAGACCGTTGCGCCGGTTTGGGAGGAAACCTTGCGTGGGACAAGGGCCGGACCTTGGGACAATCTGCACGGGTTTACAGGTTTGGGGGAGGTCACCCTGGGCGGGACTACAGGTACGGGTGGACACACATCGCGGGGCTATGAGTTTATGTCTCCAATGCTCTTGAACAAGTCATAATAGACCATCTTGTTGGAACACTCAAAGGTATACGGGTGCCCAAGGTCAACCGCCCAGTTGTTTCCTGTAAAGTCAGATACTCTGATAAGAGTCTGGCTTACAAAAACATCCTCTGTCCTAGCTTGATACTTCAATCGTATGCATATCGCGGCTTCGTATCCCTCCCTCCCGACGAACTCGCGAACATCGGCAGGAATTGCAACGCCGTTTCCAGCAATCATTTCCATTATAGGTCCATCTTCAAACGTGCTGGCGTATCCACCAACGGGAACGGGGATATAGATGTAGCCCAGGCGACCATGAATGACATGGTCAACGGGAGTGTTCCTATATATGATGGCGCATCCTGATGTAATTTCCGTAATGATAACTGGCCCTCCGCCAATGTTCATGAAGCAGTAGTCGAAGCTGAAGGTTTCTGGATTGTACCAAAGCTTCCAGAAAGCCATGGTTCCGCGCCCCCTTTCTATCGCATCGGCCTCGTGTTTTCTGGTCAGAGTTAGCGCCTTTTCAGCGATGTCGTTAGACCTGACCGTTTCCGTGTTCGCAACCTCAGCAGCCTTGGCTGATCTATTTGCGGCATTATTGGCCTTTCGGCTTGCGTTGATTTGCTCGTTGACACCCCATAGAGCGATCATTCCAACGAGGGAGGCAATAGCGGTCCAGTAGGCACCAGTGTCAGCAACGGTATTCTCAAAGAAATTCCATGGGGAACCTGGGGTGAGATACTTGCTCTGTGCGTGGGCGCTTGTTTCATTTGCCTTGCAGTAATCAGAAAATCTAGTGTATTCGCCGTTGGCGATGAATAGGGTAATGAGCAGCACGGAGCAGAACGCCCCAATGAGCCTGACTGAATAGATGGCATACACTCCAATGGTCTTCATTCCACCAACCTACCGAAAGATTCGTTTCGAACGACATTAGCCATTACAGGTTCTCCGTCTCAGCCGCGAAGCGACGGGTCTCTGCAGCCACTTAGTCTTGTGTGCCTCATCCAAGGCTAGAACTCGGCCCGTGAGGAATCAACGTACAGCGTAGCGGCTCAGAATCCACAGGGTCGTACACCGAATGTTCGTACAGATTGCTGCGGCGAATTAGTAAGCACCCCTTCGGGTCTAAGATTTGCTTGAATCTTACCTACTCCGTTTCTGACTTGCCATATCACCAAACAGGTATCCCAGAGCCAAGGTTATTAACGGTGATATGATTGCCCAGAATTGTGCTATGGAGAGTGCACCTACTGTTCCGCTATTGTGACATGCGGTGAACACAGCCCCGGCTAGTAGCAAGGTAACGACCACAATCCCCGCTATGTTTCCTGCGACATGTGTGTTGTTACCCCACAAGCCTCCCACCCAACCACGCTCTGCTTTGAGTCGTTTGATTTCATTTGAGCCTTCAAGGACGGTCTTAGCCAGTTCCTTGTCTTTTGGGAGGTCGAATCCGCTAGCCATGGGTCCGTGGTTCACGTAAGTACCATGTATAGTGAACAGTGCGATTTCCTAGCAACTTGATTCCCATGGTATGTACTCTAATGTTCAAATAGAGATTTTGGTCCCTGATATATCCTATGTACAGTGGTTCAGTGTTACTGACACCAAGAGGATTGTCAAAATTGAAGAGCAACAGATTCAGCACTTTTCCTTCAACAGTATGTTCAATTCTTGAATCGCCCTCATCGCTCTTAAAGTCTATTGTTATGGTCAAATCTTCTAAGGAGAATTTTAATGGGTCTTCGTTATATGTAATAACGGTTCCCGAGGCAAGTACCTCATACTTTCCAACACTGACTTTGGCCGTCATCTTGTTTCAGTCAACGATTCCTTGCGCACCGTAAAACTCTAATCAGCAAACATCCAACACAACTCCTCCACGCTCGGCGTGCTGGCTAAGGTAACTCACCGAACCGATCCTCTTCCACTCCGGGTTCATGGCGTTGATCAGTTTCAACTTCTTCACGCGTCTGCCGGCCTTCACCTGTTTCTCGCGTGCGATGGCTTTTGTAATGCCGTCGATCTTCTCGAAGTAGACCAGCTTGTCCAGGTTGTACTGCGCGGAGAAACTGTTGGGGTAGTGCTTGCTCTTATGTTTTGCGATGCGGCCTTTGAGGTCGGAGGTCACGCCCACATAGAGCACGCCGTCGCGCTTGTTGGTGGTGATGTAGACCCAGGCGGTCATGGCTCGGTGTCTTTGTTCTTCAGAGCGCGGTCGTCAGGTGGCGGGATCGCGGGGCTTCGGGTTCCGTGTGCGTTAGTCAGGTGGCGAGATCGCTTCGGCTGCGCAGAGCCGCAGCCTCGCGATGACCGGTTTGGGCTTTCGAGCCTCGAAACCCGAAGCCGGTCATCGCGAGCGCCCAAAGGGCGCGAAGCGATCCCGCCACGCGCGAAGCGCCAACCTACTCGTTCACCATGGCCCGCACCTTCTCCACCACATCCTCCACGCTCGGCTTGCTGAAGTAGTCCCCATCGCTGCCATACGCAGGCCGGTGCGCCTTCGCGGTGAGGGTGCTCGGAGCGGCATCCAAGAACCGGTAGGCACCCTGCACTTCCAGGATCTGTTGCATGATGTAGGCACTGGCGCCGCCGGGTACGTCCTCGTCCACCACAAGGAGTCGGCTGGTCTTCTCCACGCTCTGCACGATGCGGTGTTCGCGGTCGAAGGGGAGGAGGGTGCGCGCGTCGATCAGTTCCACGGAGATGCCCATGGCGCTGAGCGTGTCGCACGCACGGTCGCAGATGTTGAAGGTGGAGCCGTAGCTCACGAGGGTGAGGTCGGTGCCCTCGCGCACCACTTCGGGGATGCCGATGGGCACGGTGAACTCACCGAGGTTGGCGGGCATACGCTCTTTGCTGCGGTAGCCGTTGAGGCATTCGATCACCAGGGCGGCGTCGTCGCTTTGGATGAGCGTATTGTAGAAGCCGGCGGCCTGCTGCATGTTGCGGGGCACACATACCACCACGCCGCGCACGCTGTTCACGATCATGCCCATGGGGCTGCCGCTGTGCCATACCCCTTCCAAGCGGTGGCCGCGCGTGCGGATGATGAGCGGGCATTTCTGGCCGCCCTTCGTGCGCCACTGCACGGTGGCGAGGTCGTCGCTCATGCCTTGCAGGCAATAGAGCAGGTAATCGAGGTATTGGATCTCGGCCACGGGGCGCAGGCCGCGCAGGGCCATGCCCATGCCCTGGCCCAGGATGGTGGCTTCGCGGATGCCCACGTCGCTCACGCGCAGTTCGCCGAAGCGGGCCTGCATGCCTTCCATGCCCTGGTTCACGTCGCCGATCTTGCCGGTGTCCTCGCCGAAGGTGAGCAGCAGCGGTTCCTTCTCGAAGAGCGCGGCGAAGTTGTCGCGGATGATGAGGCGGCCATCGACCATCTCATCACTGGTGTACTGCACCGGCACTTCGGCCACGTTCAAGCTGCTCTTGGCGCTCTCGCTGTAGAGGTGGCTGCCGTAGCGGTCGGCGTTGAGGGCGAGTTGTTGGTCGATCCAGGTTTGTAGTTCGCGTGTATCGCTGTCGGCGGCGGCGAGGACAGCGCGTCGCGCGGCGCTGATCACCTCCCGGCGACCGGGGTCCATGGCGCTGCGCAACTCGCGAGCGATGGCGTTGGCCTCGTCGTTGCCGAGGGCTTCGATCAGGCGGGCGGCATCATCCAGCTCTTCTTTGATGGGTGCGGCGTAGGCGGCCCAGGCGGCTTTCTGCGCGGCGCGCACATCGATCTTGGCCTGCTTCTCGATGGCTTCGAGGTCGGCGTTGCTGGCGATGGCCTCACCACCCGGACGGAAGTTGAGGATCCACTGGCGGAACTTGACGATGCAGTCGTACTCCTTGTACCAATCGAGCAGGGCGTTGCTCTTGTAGCGCTCGTGGCTGCCGCTGGTGCTGTGGCCTTGCGGCTGTGTCACCTCTTCCACGTGGATCAGGCAGGGCACATGGTCTTCGCGGCAACGGGCGATGGCCTCTTCGTACACGCGGTTCAGCGCGGCGTAGTCCCAGGCCTTGGTCTTGTAGATACGGATGCCATTGGTGCCTTCTTCTTTCTGGAAGCCCTGCAACAAGGTGCTGATGCTGCCCTTGGTGGTCTGGTAGTCCTTGCTTACGCTGATGCCCCAGCCATCGTCCCACACGCTCATGGCCAGGGGCACTTGCAGCACACCGGCGGCGTTCATGGTCTCCCAGAAGTGGCCTTCGCTGGTGCTGGCATCGCCGATGGTGCCAAAGGCGACTTCGTTCCCCAGGTCGCTCAGGTGGGTGTGGCCGTGCAGGTCCTTGTTGCGGCGGAAGACCTTGCTGGCTTGGGCCAGGCCCAGGAGGCGCGGCATCTGCCCGGCGGTGGGGCTGATGTCGGGGCTGGAGTTGTACTGCTGGGTGAGGTCTTTCCAGTTGCCGTAACCATCGAGGCTGCGCGTGGCGAAGTGGCCGTTCATCTGGCGGCCAGCGCTGGCGGGCTCGTGGGCGAGGTCGGCGTGGGCGTAGAGCTGCGCGAACCACTGCTGCACGGTGAGCTCGCCGATGGCGAACATGAAGGTCATGTCGCGGTAGTAGCCGCTGCGCCAGTCGCCGTGGCGGAACTGCTTGGCCATGCACACCTGGGCCAGCTCCTTGCCGTCGCCGAAGATGCCG
>JAEUTC010000043.1 GCA_016787985.1 Flavobacteriales bacterium
ATCGGCTACGTGAGCAAGCGCCAGTGCATCGTGGTGGCCAACGACGCCACCGTGAAGGCCGGCGCGTGGTTCCCCATGACGGGCAAGAAGAACCTGCGCGCCCAGGAGATCGCCATCGAGAACCGCCTGCCCATCATCTACCTGGTGGATAGCGCGGGCGTGTACCTGCCCATGCAGGACGAGATCTTCCCCGACAAGGAGCACTTCGGAAGGATCTTCCGCAACAACGCCGTGATGAGTTCCATGGGCATCACGCAGATCGCCGCTGTGATGGGCAGCTGCGTGGCGGGCGGCGCCTACCTGCCCATCATGAGCGACGAGGCCCTCATCGTGGAGAAGACCGGCAGCATCTTCCTCGCGGGTAGCTACCTGGTGAAAGCCGCCATCGGTGAGGACATCGACAACGAAACCCTCGGCGGTGCCACCACGCACAGCGAGATCAGCGGCGTTACCGACTACAAGTGCAAGGACGATGCGGACTGCCTCAAGAAGATCCGCGCCATCATGGACAAGCTGGGCAAGCCGAAGGATGCGGGCTTCAGTCGCGAGAAACCCGCGCCGCCCAAGGCAGACCCGAAGGAGATCTACGGCATCCTGCCCAGCGAGCGCGCCAAGCCCTACGACATGCGCGAGGTGATCGCGCGGCTGGTGGACGGCAGCGAGTACACCGAATACAAGGAAGGCTACGGCCAGAGCATCATCACCGCCTACGCCCGCATCGACGGCTGGGCCGTGGGCATCGTGGCCAACCAGCGCAAGGTGGTGAAGAGCAAGAAAGGCGAGATGCAGTTCGGCGGCGTCATCTACAGCGACAGCGCCGACAAAGCCACGCGCTTCATCGCCAACTGCAACCAGAAGAACATCCCGCTGGTCTTTCTGCAGGACGTCACCGGCTTCATGGTCGGCAGCCGCAGCGAGCACGGCGGCATCATCAAGGACGGTGCGAAACTGGTGAACGCCGTGAGCAACAGCGTGGTGCCCAAATTCACCATCATCATCGGCAACAGCTACGGCGCCGGCAACTACGCCATGTGCGGCAAGGCCTACGACCCGCGCCTGATCGTGGGCTGGCCCAGCGCGCAGGTGGCCGTGATGGGTGGCGACCAGGCCGCCAAGGTGCTGTTGCAGATCGAAGTGGCTGCGCTGAAAGGCCGCGGCGAAGAGATCACCAAGGAGCGCGAAGAGGAGATCCTCGGCAAGATCCGCGCGAAGTACGAGGAGAGCATGAGCCCGTATTATGCGGCTGCGCGGTTGTGGCTGGATGCGATCATTGATCCGTTGGATACCAGGACTTGGATATCGATGGGGATCGAGGCTGCTTCACAATCGCCAGCTACTCGTGAGTTCAACATGGGCGTACTTCAGACTTGACGCAGCATGAGGTACCGCACCGCTGTCGCTTCGTACATCATTGCCATTGCATGCAGCGCGCAGTTTTCATCCAAGGACATCAAGGGGATGGAACGCATGCTGGACGAGGCGCCGCTAAAAGGCTATGTGACCAAACTGAACGAGCGCTATCCAGGAATGGCAACGGAGCTTGGCAAGTTGCCGATGCAGGCGATCAGCGATCCGGCGCTGAAGGAAGCATTGCGACTGGATAAGAAAGGAACCACCGGCCCCTATCCTTCCACGGACAGTTCGTGTGCACTGGTGCGATTGACCGGACGCGGAAAGGACGAGTGGGCAAGAGTGAACTACATCTTCCTCTCGAAGCAGAGCGGCACGGACGAAGAGTTACATGTTCGGGCTGATTCGATCCTACAAGCCATCCGTAATGGATGGTCCTTCAGTGACGCAGCGCTCCAATACTCGATGGATGGCAATGCGAAGCGAGGAGGTGACCTCGGCTGGTTCACCCGCAGCATGATGGTACCGGAGTTCAGTGGACCGGTCTTCCAACATCACAAAGGCGACCTGTTCACGGCCGCGGTGGGGATCTACGGATGGTATGTAGTGGAGGTCACGGAAGAACCCGGCAGCTATGAGCATGTCGAATACATACTTGGTCGTGGCCCGATCTGTCGGTAGCATGAGCCCCTATTACGCGGCGGCACGGCTGTGGCTGGATGCCATCATCGATCCGCTGGATACGCGCACGTGGATCAGCATGGGCATCGAAGCGGCCAGCCAGGCACCGGCAACGAGGGAGTTCAACATGGGGGTCTTGCAGACCTAGGTTGTTTGGGCGTGCCGTCGCCAAATGCGCATCACCGGTTCATCCGATCGTTCTTCCAATTCGCCGGGTTCTCGGCGATGTATTGCGCAATGCGGTCATGCGATGCGGCGTCGCGGATGATGGATTCGTAATACCCGCGTTGCCATATCGGTGTGCCGCGCGGCATCAACCCATCGCGTATGGCCTGCCGTGAAACCGCGGCCTTGAATGTTTGCATGATGTGGCCCAACGAATTTTTGACCATGATGGCGATCCGTGGTCGGCGGGGAACATCGGCACCATCGGATCGCGGCGCATCAACGGGATCATCGGCCGGGCCAGTATTTCGTAGGGGCGGCGAATTCGCGGCCCCTACCGATACGTTGCCCGGCAACGATCCGCCGACCATATCCGTGATCACGATGATCCCATGCACGTGATTCGGCATCACAACGAACGCATCGCACACCACCATCGGCATGTGTTCGGGTATGGCATCCCAACACCGTTTGACGATGTCGCCCATGGCGTTGCACGCCATTGCGCCGTTCGCGACATCACCGAACAACGGCAAACGGTCCTGCGTGCATACGGTGACGTAATACGCGCCGGCACGGGTGTAATCGTACCCTCGCAACCGGATATATCGACGATGGAAAGGGTCGGGCATGGCATCCCGAATATCGCCATCACCAATTGAACCTATCCCCATTCCAATTCATCGGGCCTGCCCCGGCCCACGAGCCGGGGTTGTTCCGGATGTATTGCGTGATGCGCCTGCCTGACGGCAGTCAGGTTCGTAGGAACCGTAGCCGCGGATGATGTCGTCCCAGTAGTTGCGCTGCCACCCTTCGACTTCGCACAGGTTATAGCAGCTTGCCACGGGGCAATAAGCCATCGCGTTAGGCGATGCGGGTAACGGCGGACCTGCTCGCCTGAACCGGCTGCGGAGAATACGCTCCATAATCTCCGCATTTTTTGCGGAGATTATCCGTACCTTTCTCCGCATTCCGGATCGCCATGCCCCTCTATGTCCACGAACGCGCCGACTGGCCCGCCTTCCGCTGGGATGCGAAGGTGCTGGCTCCTGCCGTGGCGGAGGCGCGGGCCAGGCAGGCGCATCTGCTGGGCCGCATGGCCGCCGTGGGCTTCGACCTGCGCAGCGATGCCAACTTCGAGACCATGACCACCGACGTGCTGCGCACCAGCGCCATAGAGGGCGAGGTGCTGGACCCGGCACAGGTGCGCTCCTCGCTGGCCAAACGGTTGGGACTGGATGTGCACGGAGCCGCGCGTGTGGATAGACATGTGGATGGTGTGGTGGAGATGCTGCTGGACGCCACGCGCAACTGCCACGCGAAGCTCACCGCTGACCGGCTATTCGGCTGGCATGCGGCCATGTTCCCCACAGGTCGCAGTGGCATGCTCAGCATACTCGTCGGCCAATACCGCGATGACTCCACGGGACCGATGCAGGTGGTGAGCGGGCCGATGGGGCGCGAGAAAGTGCACTACCAAGCACCCGATGCGAAGCGTCTGAAGAAAGAGATGACGACCTTCCTGAAGTGGGTGAATGGCAAGGACGCTTTGGATCCGCTGGTGAAAGCCGCGCTGGGGCATTTCTGGTTCGTCACGCTGCACCCCTTCGAGGATGGCAACGGTCGCATGGCGCGGGCGGTGGCCGATCTGTTGCTGGCCCGGGCCGACGGAAGTCCGCAGCGCTTCTACAGCATGAGCGCGCAGATCCTGAAGGAGCGCAAGAAGTACTACGACCTGCTGGAGCGTTCGCAGCGCGGCTCGCTGGATGTGACCGAATGGCTCCTCTGGTTCATGGCCTGCCTGCAACGTGCGGTGGCGGCCTCGGAAGAGATGCTCGCTTCCGTGTTGCGCAAGCACCAGTTCTGGCAAACGCACGCGAAGACGATCCTGAACCCGCGCCAAGTGAAGGTGCTGACCAAGTTGTTCGACGGCTTCGAAGGGAACCTCACTTCGGGCAAGTACGCGAAGCTGGCGAAGACCTCGCAGGACACCGCCTCGCGGGACCTGATGGACCTGGTCGCGAAGAAGGTGCTGAAGAAGGGCAAGGCCGGCGGCAGGAGCACGCACTTCGTGCTGGTGTGAGCCGATGCCCATGCACAACGCTCGGCGTGAAGGCTGGAACAAGTGACCCGAACGCCAGACCTTGGCAGGGTCGCCCGCTTCGGGGACCCTGCCCCTCCACGATCACTCGTTCCCGGCCCGTAGTTTCCTATCTCCCTCTACCGCGTTCACTCCTTCACGAACCGCCACCTCTGCCCGCCCACTTGCAGGATGCAGCTGCCCGCCGCCAAGCCGGCCACATCGATGCCGTAATGGTGCTGGGTGGTGAGGAGCGTGCGACCGTTGATGTCCGAGACGGTAACCACGGCACCTGCTAGGAGCCCGCCGGGCATCTGCATTCCATGCGTCCAACTCTTTTAAACGCTTGAACCGCTCGGGTATCCGGCTCGCCACCCTGTTGCACGATCCGTGAAACACGGCGAACAGCTGACCGGCAAGCGATAGGGTCCTTTAACTATTCTTGTGTGTCAAATCCCGGTCAGCCATGGAAGAACCCATCCTATCCGTTCCTGAAGTCGCTGCCATCAACTACCCGGGCGTATCCGAACGTGTCAAGGCGACCGTGATGGATTCCATGGTCATCGTGTTCATGATCATCGGAGCAACCTACCTCTTCGAGCAGTTCGATGATGTTTCCGCGACAGTGCGGACCGCTGCATTCGTGTTCATTTTCGGGCTCTATGATCCGGTCATGACCAGTGTTTTCGGTGCCACCCTGGGCCATCGGTCAATGGGCATCCGGGTAAGCAAAGGATCGGACCATCAACAGAAGATCGCCTTCCCGCTCGCAGTGGTCCGTTACGTGATCAAAGCCCTGTTGGGCTGGCTTTCGCTGCTTACCGTTGGGTCATCCAAGGACAAACGTGCGATCCACGATATGGCCGTTGGGTCCGTGGTGTTGTACAGGTGATCAAGAATTGGGGATGGCAACGAGGGAGTTCAATATGGAGGTGTTGCACACGTAGAACATGATCGGCGAAGCCATCGTAGAGTTCGTGGTCAAAGTAGTGGCCGAGGTGGTCGTGCTGATGATCTTCCGCTACCCTGGTGCTTTGTATCTGTGGGTCCTCACGCTTGGCCGTCGTTCCTATGACCATTGGTTCAACTGGGGTGATGGCACCCTGGCAGGAACAGTGGGGATACTCGGAACTGCCGGGCTGTTCGCGGTCTTGGTTGCGGTTACGTGACTTCGGGCTTACCCCCTCACACCTTTCGACTCCGCGTTGCTTCGCTCAGGGCCCTCGGGTTCCGGCCATCCGCTGTACTCCTCGCCCGGGTCAAGCCCGAGGTGCGGGGTGCCGCTGCTGTCCGTCCCGCGAAATTCGGCGGTGTCCATTGATCCTGTCGGGGCACGTTGGATCGTGAATGATCCGTCTGTTTACGTTGCAAATGCCGTATCGACCGTGGTTGTGTCCGGGTCGACCTTGGTCGACCCCTGCCGGTCCGTGGCACGGAACCGGTCGCGGTCCCAATTCATCGGGTTGTCACGCGTTGGGGCCGATCATGTGTTTCATCCCGCCCACGGGAATCAGCTCGCAACATTACCGTTTGTTGAACCTATCCCCTTTCCAATTGGCGGGGTTGTCACGGATGTATTGGGCGATGCGGTCGTGTTCGGCGTCATCGCGGATCACGCGGTCCCAATAATTGCGTTGCCATACGGGTGTACCCTGGGGTACCAACCCATCGCGGTACGCCATGCGCGTAACGGCGGATTTGTATGCGCGGACGATACGGCCCAACGATCCATGCGGCACGATGGGCATTATGCGCGGTGTCGGTGCGGGCGGGTCCGTGGGTGGCCGTAGGGGCCGATCACGATCGGCCCGGGGTTGTGCGGTGGGCGTGTTGGCCGTGGTTTCGTCCGGCATGGCGTCGGGCCGGTGCATGGTATCGTGGTCCGGCATGGTATCGGGCCGATCATGATCGGTGGGAATACCGGGCCGATCGTGATCGGCCCCTACGGCCAACACACCATCCACGCGCACCAACCGTTCCCGTATCACCACGATCCCATGCACATGGTTCGGCATCACCACGAATTCACCGATGTCCACATGCGGCATGTGTTCCGGTATCGCATCCCAACATTGTTGCGCCAATTCACCGATGGGTGATGGATGCATCACGCCATCCGCGATCCGTCCGAACCAATGGCGTCGGTCATCGGTGCAGATGGTCAGGTAATACGCACCCTGCTGGGCGTAATCGTATCCCGGTCTTCGGATGGTGTGGCGTTGTGGTAGGTCGGGCATGGGATTCCGAATATCGGCATCAATGGTCACCCCCCCCCCGCACGCAATAGTCAGAACAACGTAACGTTCATCCATCACCAAACCCACCACCATGTCGCCCACCGCCCGGTTCACGCTGGTCATTCTTGTCCTATCCACCTTGGCCGCGTGCCAGCCCGACGAAGATGAGGTGGTCGCACCGCTGCCACCACCAGCGCCTCAGAATTTGGAGGTCACGGCCTTCAGCAACCTGGCCATAGGGAATTATTGGATCTACCAGCGCTACCGCGTGGATTCCGCCGACAACGTAGCGAGTGTGCTCACCGTGGACAGCATTTTCATTTCCGGGGATTCTGTCGTGAACGGGGAGACGTATTGGAAGGTGCATCGCAATGTGATGACGCCCAATTGGACCTACCTCTGGCGCGACTCAGCCGGCTACGTGGTCACCGAAGACCATGAGGTGGTGTTCTGCGCGGATCCCATGGACCAGCTGATCTACACGGAGGTAGAAGGACCGGTAGGCGTGCAATTGGACTACACGGTGTACTCCACTCCGGAAACGATAACAGTAGAGGCAGGGACCTTCAGCGCCTATAGGATGCAAGCGGAGATCACCAGCATTGGTGGTTTCCCGGAACTGGCGGATTGGCGAAGTCCTCGATCCTACTGGGCGGAGGATGTGGGGCGTGTGCGTTACTACGAGTTCTTCGCCTTCGACCCGCTCGGCATCCGTTACGACCTGGTGCGCTACGATGTGAGCAATTAGCGCGATGACTTCGCATTGCTGGCGTTCGCGGTCTGTGAACGCGGTGGCGAACCTACCCGTACGAGCGAAGGCCATGTGATCGAAATTCCCTAATTGTGCTACGCGGCGATGTGGGGCATTGGTGTTCTCATGGGTTCCACCGCATTTGCTCGCCGGACGGGAGCCTCTGTCGGATCGATCATACGGCCGTGCGTACATGAACAACACGCCGCCTTTACCTGCCCTCCTCTAGTTCGAGCGGTAGGATCCCAATATCGCGACCGCTCGCGATGACCGAACGGGCAACTCACTCGCTGTTCCTTGGGTCAGCACGAGCAAACCATCTTCGATCGACCCATGAGGCAATTCTACACCATCGTCTTCTTCCTCCTTGCCAGTTCCGTAGCCTTCGGCCAGTGCCAGAACGTGGATGTCAGCGTTTCGTCCTCTGATACCAGCTACGTGCAGTTGTATCATCCTGGTTTCTTCCTTTTGCCTTCTGGAAACGCGAACGTGTGCGAATGGGAAGTGTCCACCGCCTCAGGCGATATCGTATTCGAGACCACCACATCGGGTGCTGCGCTCGAACAAGGCTCGGTCCTGTTCGACCATACCGTACCCATCACCGACTCGATGTTCGTCACGTTGGTGATCTCCAATCCTGTGTCGGGGCTCACCTGCTTGATCACGAACACGCTGGTCTGGGAGGAGACGGAGGTGCTGCCGGGTGCGTTCATCGGGAACTGGAACGTCATCGGTTTCAATCCGGGGGTGGCGACCACCGTGGATGAAGCAGGGATCGGTGAAGAAAGCGACTTCGTTCTTTTCCCATCACCCGCGCAGGATCATCTGCGGATCGATGCGCGCAACAGCGTGTATACGCTCACCATCAGCAGCGCAACGGGAGCGCTCGTGCATGGTGAAACCAACTTCATGACCAGCCAGCCGATCGAGGTTTCCCAGCTACAGCCGGGCATCTACTTCGTGGGCTTGCAGGATGAACGCGGTACGACCTTGGGCATGCGGAGGTTCGTCAAGGGTTGATCGGTACGGGCAATGCAGAGGGCGATCGCGTGTAGGACCGCGGTGTCTAGACCCTCGGCTGGGGTGACGTGAACGTGATCCGGTGATGCGGGTACAGTGTACCGAATGCGTACTATCTCCTGCATCCTGCTGCTCCTCCTCGGTTTGGCGGCTCAGGCCCAAGACCTGTTCAACACCCCGTCCTATACGGTCACACGCTTCCGCGAACAGGTGCGTGCCACCCCACCGGACAGCGCCGACTTCGCCCGGTTCTGCGCGGCATTCGCCCATACGACCAGGGACATCGGTCCACTTCCCGACCTCAGCGAATACCGCTTGGTTTGGGAGGTACGTTGCGAAGGAGGTACCGCCCTCATGCGCGGCAAGGGCATCGACCTGCCCACCTTCCTGAAGGATCCACCGGAGAAGCGCTTCGGAGTGCCGGTGTGCTGTCCCAGCTTCCATGGCGGTCGGTACGCAATGGTACACTGGGAACCGCCCACGGGGTTGGTGCGGTACCGGTATTGGTTCTTTGAGCGGCGCTAGGTCAGTATGCCGCTCGGGTGAGGTTGATGAGGGAAGGCGGGTTGCCACTGGTGCCAGCACTTTGCGTCGCCACTTTGATCCTCATGTCTGCCGTGACGGGATGATATTGAACAAGTGCATGGTCAGCACAACCGCCAAATTTTTCATAGGCTACGGGTCCCTGTCGTAGTTCGCAGCGCGTGCACCACGAAGAACGGGCGAAGGAGTTTTTATAGCCTCCTAGGTTACCTACGAACAGGAGCCATGAACCACCACGATGTTCGGGTGTACCGGAGGTCATGGGACTTAAGACACTCTTCATCGCGTCACTCCTGCTCGCTGCTTCATACGCCACAGCACAAGATCATTCAACCCCAAGGACGGGAGCATACCCCTTCGGGCACCCCTACTGGGCCAGCGCGGCGGATAGCGCCGACTTCACCACGTTCCACAGGATCATAACGATGGTGGAAGAGACCTTTGAGTCGCCTAGCGGTGACTATCGTGCGGTGTGGCGTGTCGGAGAACACGGTGGCATCGCTGCGGTAAGCCGGGGCGACAGCAGCCTTCTGCATTTCGAAGGGACCGCGCTCCTCGGCCTCTCCATGCACCTCCCTTTCCGCATGGCCGACGGCCGACGCGGGGTCATGGTCGTACACGAGACTCCATGCGGCTTGATCTGTCGCGATACGGTCTATTACCTGGAGGAGTGAACGCAGAACGTTCAACAGGGGTCGTATCACAGCAAGCATCCTCCTTGCAACGATTAGTTTTGTCAGTACAACCCCTAAGCGCATGAGACATCGATACACGCGTACGGCTCTGTTCCTTTTCACCGTCGCCATCGCGGCTTCCACCGTGGCCCAGGTGGACTACTACCTGGCCAACTCGTTCGGTAGTCGCTTCAACGACGTCAACGACAACGGTATAGCGGTGAGCGGAGGGGCCTATTTCGACTTCGCCACGGAGACTTGGACCTTGATGGAGGAAGAGGCGACGGAAATGGTCTCCATCAACAACAACGGCGATGTCGCGGGTTCCATGTTCTTGGATGAGCCCAACTTCATCCTGCAACCCGGATACAAACGGAACGGTGCATGGAACCCGATCGGCTGGTTCCCGGCGTCGGATCCCGCGGAGTCCTCGTTCTCCACGTACAGCATCTCGCCCAACGGCGTGTGGGTGACCGGCCAGATGTCCATCGGATGCTGTGATTTCGGCACCTTCAAGTACAACACGGATACGGATGAACTCACCGAGATCTTCAGTCCCGACTATGTGGCGGTGGCGGGCTATGTGATCACCAACGATGGCACCATCGGTGGTTGGGCCGATGATGAGCCGGCCAGTGGAACGCGCCGCATCCCGGTGTACATCACGCCAGAGCTGGAGATCATCGAGGTAGGCCCCAGCCTGCCTCAATTCTCCACCAATGCAGTGAACGACATCAACGCCTCATCGCTCATGGTGGGCGACTTCGACAACGCACCGTTCATCTACGACCTCAACACGGACGAGTTCACCGGTTTCGACATACCGGCCGGGTACCTCACGGCTACCTTCACCAGTGTCTCCAACACCGGCGTTGCCGTCGGTTACGCGCAGCGTTTCGGTGACTTCGGCAGCCTGTTGCGCGACGCGCTCATCTATCATCCTGAGTTGGGGGACGAGCCACGTTTCCTCCGAGAAGTCCTGTTGGAGAATGGTCTCGACATCGAAGCACCGAACGACCGGATGGGAACGGCTATCGCTATATCGCCTAACGGTGAGTACATCGCTGGTTGGGATGATCAAGCCCCGTTCGCCGCGAATGGCTGGGTGGTATTCCTGGATGAACTCTTGATCTCCACAGGGATCGGCGCGACACCGAAGGAGGAGTCGTTGTTCACTGCCTTCCCGAACCCTGCCACGGACCGCTTGACAGTGAATATCGCGGAAGGGATGGAACGGGTCACGCTTTTCGACACGCACGGTCGCTTGGTGGCTGAATACCCGATGACAGGCCTCTCCGGGGTGATCGACGTATCGGCTTTGGGCCAAGGCATCTATACTTTACAAGCAACGGGTCGGCAAGGGAGCCAGGTCCAGCGTGTGGTGAAGCGATGAATCAGGTCTTAACCGCAGCTTAGCAAGGAACCCGAATGAAGGCGCTCTAGCAGCCGACCGCGGATCCCATTGCGGAATTCGCACCTCACTGAACGCACGACACACCACCATGTTGCCCCCGAAAACCTTGCGGACGATACTGATCCTCTTGATCGTGGTGATCATGATGAGCTGCACGGCATCAGCGACCCTGAGCTTGCGCGGAGGGCACACGGCGCGTGCAGCTTCAACCTTCTTTGCTGGCCTCACCTTCTCCATTTTCTTCTTCACCCGGTTGCCGAAGAAGACCGAGCAGCCGTAGTGTGCATGGATCCGATCAAGTGTTGGGATCGATGGCGTGTTCACCACCTCATACGCACCGCATGCGCATCTTGACCAGTCTGTTGATGCTTGCGGCATGGCCACTGTCCGCGCAGGAAACACCGACCTCTTCAAGCGGTAAACGCGTGGCGATCACCATCGATGATCTGCCCTGCGCCCATTGTGCAGAAGGTACCTGGCGGCAGGTGACGGACGATATCCTCAGCACCTTGAAAGCGCATCGCGTGCCGGCGATCGGTTTCGTGAACGAGGGTAAACTGTACCGTGAAGGTCTGCTCGACAGCGCCCGCTTCCAACTCCTGGAACGCTGGCTGGAGGCCGGAATGGAGCTGGGCAACCACACGTTCGCCCATCGCGGTGCCACGCGGACCACGGTGGCCGAATTCGAGGAGGACGTGGTGAAGGGGGAACAGCTCCTACGTCCCTTGATGGAGCAGCATGGTCGCACGTTGCGCTACTTCCGCCATCCTTTCCTGCAAACGGGAGCCACACCACATCGGCGCGATACGCTCAACGCACTGCTGGGGGAACTCGGCTACACCATCGCACCGGTCACTTTTGACAATGACGAATACATCTACGCCTTCTGCTACGAACACGCCAAGCGCGCGAAGGACGATAGCCTCATGCACGCGCTGGTGGAAGGATATCAGACGTACATGAGCAAGTCCGTACTCTTCCACGAAGCGGAGGCCGGATCGTTCTTCGGTCGTGACATCGCGCACATCTTGTTGATCCATGCCAACACGCTCAATGCCACGCAACTGGATGGCCTACTCACGTGGTTCGGGCAGGAGGGATACAGCTTCATCACGCTGGAAGAGGCGTTGAAGGATCCTTGCTATCAACTCCCCGAGGCCACCACACCCTATGGTTTCTCGTGGATACGACGCTGGCAACTGGCTGCGGGCAACAAGCCACCGTGGCCACCCGAGATCCAGCCTGAAGTACAGCAGCGCTACGACGCGCTACGCAAATAAGTAGCAGCGCAGCACCGCGCTACTTGATGCGCTGCTTCGCCATGGCCTTCACCCCTTTGGTGATGAGCGACTCGAGCACCTTCAGGTCCACATCACTGAGCTTTTTGATGTACAAGCAGCTCCTGCCCGTGGTGTGTTTCCCGAGCTTTCGCAGCAAGGCGGTCTCCTTCTCGAAGCCCATCATGATGTAAAGGGTCATGTTGGCTTTGCGCGGACTGAATCCGGTGACCATCCACTCCCCTTCCCGACCCGTATCGTACTTGTAGGCGTATCGTCCGTAGCCCACGATGCTGGGTCCCCAAAGTTTGGGCTCCTCGCCGGTCGCCTTCTTCATCAGAGCCATGATAACGCGACAGTCGGCAGCGGTTTCCGCGGGTTGTTTGGCGAGGAAGGCATCAACGCTGGAAGCGGTCTCCTTGGTCTTAAGCACGGCTTTGGCCATGGTAATGTGTAGGTGTGACAAAAATGTGCGGCCGCTGCTTCCCCGGCAAGAGGGATGCAGCGGCCGCATTGAGGATGATCACTCCACCACTACGCGGTGATGGGTCCGAGCTCCGTCCTGCTCTACGGTTAGCACATAGGCACCTGGGGCGAGCCCGTGCACATCCACCTGATGCATGTCGCTTGTGGAACGCGTGGTGCTGATCAGGCGGCCATCCGCGCTGAAGAGCTGCACCGCTGTGCCCTGGACAGTTCCCTCGATGGTGATACGATCGTGTGCTGGAACCGGGTAGATCCGCAAGGGATCACTACCATTCTCATCCACTGCCGTGCTCGTGTTGAACGGATCGATCAGCTGGCAGGTATGTGCCCAACAGCTATCCTGGGTTTGCTCGCTCCAATACCATGTGGAGAGGCAGACCTCGAACGGACCGGGAGGCTCGAAGAGTTGGGTGTGCACGGGCTCATATGCCTGGTCGCCACCAGGGAAGGTCCACACCACCCCGAGCGTTGGTGTATCGAAGTCGGCTTGGAAGATCACCGCGTTGTTCTGCACGGTATAGGTGAAGCTTGCCGTGTAGTTCGGATCGCATCCAGGACCACCGCTCACGGTGATGGTGGTGCACGTGGTGTCCACACATTCTCCATGCACAACGGTGAGGCAAACCGAGTAGATACCCGGCGCGAATGCGTGCGTGGGCACCCACTCCGTACTTGTAGCGCCATCGCCGAAGTCCCAGTAGGCATAGGCCGGGATATCGATCGGCAACACCTGTGAGCAATTCTCAAAGAGGTAGGCACCATTTTCGAAGGGCAGAGGAAGGAAGCAAGCTTGCAATTGATCGCAGAAGTCATTGAACCCAACATCCACCGTGTAGCAGACGGAGTCTTGGCAGAAGGTCACAGGCTGCCCGGGGAAGGCTTCCCAAACTGTGGAGATGACCAGGCAAACCTCATAAACGCCTTGCACTGCGTAATCATGCACAGGGTTGGGGCCGCCAGCTACGGCTCCATCACCAAAGGACCAGAAGTACTCCGTGTTGGGTCCCGTTCCCGTGGAAGTGCTGGTGAACAGGATCGCCAGCCCATCGGAGGTCGTGGTGAAGTCCGCCTGGTGTTGGTCGCAAGGCAAGCCGCCGCCAACCGAAATGGTGACGCAGGTGGTATCCACGCAATCCCCTTGGGTGACTGTTAGGCAGATGGTGTAGGTCCCTGGCGCAAAAGCATGATCCGGTTGTGCGTTGGTGCTGGTGGAGCCATCACCGAAGTTCCAGAAATAGCTTACGGGTATGGCGATAGGCAAGGGCTGCGAACAATTCGAGAAGAAGTACACGCCATTCTCGAACGGTTCGGGCTGGAAGCAGGCCTGCAGACCATCACAGAAGTCACCTCCGCCTACCGTGAAGGTGGCACACGTGCTATCCACACAATTCTCCCAGGTCACCACCAAACAGGCGGTATACGTGCCAGGTTGATAGATATGCTCGATCAACGGGCCCGTGAAGGTGTCCCCATCACCGAAGTCCCAGAAGTAGGTGGCGCCAGCAGGTGCTGAACTACAGTTCTCGAAGTAGATGATGTTGTTCGGCAGGGTGAGCGGTTCGAAGCAGGCTAGCAGGGAGTCGCAGGGGTTGCCGCCGCCCACGGTGATGATAGCGCAATCCTCGGCCCAGCAGCTATCGCCGGAGAAAATGTTGTTGTACCAGCCAGCCATACACACCGTGTAGGTGCCCGGTTGTGCGTAGGTGTGCGTCACGCTCGTGCCGTAGGCTTCGCTGCCATCGCCGAGGTACCAGATGAAATAGGTTTCCGGAACGTTGGAGGAACCGCTGAGGAACACCGTGTTGTTCAGACCCGCGTTCCACCCAAGCTCCACAGCGAAATTAGGATCGCAGGGCTCATCGCCGAACACGGTGACCATGGTGCAGGTGGTATCGCTACATAGCTGCCCGAAGGCGGTGAGGCAGACCTCGTAGGTGCCCGGTTCGCTATACTGGTGGTCCACGTTGGTGCCGCTGCTGGTAGCGCCGTCGCCGAAGCTCCAGAAGTATTGGGTACCCAATGGTCCGCCCGTACAGTTATCGAAGAAGTACCCACCGTTGCCCAACTCGTTGGTGACGAAGCAGGCTTGTAGGGATTCGCAGGGGTTGCCGCCGCCAACGGTAATGATGGCGCAATCCTCGGCCCAGCAGCTGTCGCTGGTGGCCTCGTTGAAGTACCATCCAGCAAGGCACACCGTGTAGTTGCCGCCTTCGGCATAGGTGTGCGAAACGCTGGACCCATAGGCCTCGCTGCCATCGCCGAGGTACCAGATGAAGTTGGTGTTAGGCCGGTTGGATCCGCCCGTGAGGAAGACCGTGTTGTTCGGGCCCGCGTTCCACGCCAGCTCCACGGCGAAATTGGGATCGCAGGGTTGATCGCCAAGGATGACCACAGGCGCACAGTAGATGTCCTGGCACGTGATGGTGCCGCCGGGGCTGTTGTACAGGCTGATCACGGTGAGGCAGACCTGGTAGGTTCCAGGAACATCATAGACGTGTGCGGGTGAGGGCGCCGCGCTGCTCTGACCGTCGCCGAAAGTCCAGAAGTAGCTGGTTTGAAAGCCAAGTCCGAAGGAGCTATTGACAAGCTCCACGCCAAGACCCTGCGTGAAAGAACCGAAGTCCGCCTGCAAGGTCTGACAAGGGCTCCCGCCTTGCACCACCACGGTCACGCAGTATGTGTCCGTGCAGAGGTAGCCGCCCTCCAGGAGGCTGGTGGCGGTGAGGCAGGCCTGGTAGGCTCCCGGTGCCGTGTAGAGGTGAGAAGGACTGTTCTCCGTGCTGCTGCTGCCATCGCCGAAGTTCCACAGCCAAGTGGTTGATAGGCCCACAGGCACGGTGACGTTGTCGAACTCGGCCTGAGCGCCTGCCAGCGACCAACCGAAGTTGGCGGCGAGCGGATCGCAGGGGCCTGCTATGGTTATCGTAGTACACGTGCTGTCCACGCAGTTGCCTTCATACACGACCAAGCAGACGGAATAGACGCCTGGCAGTTCATAAAGGTGTTCAGCATTCACCGCGGTGCTGCTGGTGCCATCACCGAAGTCCCAGAAATACTGGGCGATGCCACCCTGGGCGGAACAGTTGTCGAAGAAGTACATGCCATCGCCCAGGTCGTTGGTGACGAAGCATGATTCTAGACCATTGCACGGAGTCCCGCTCACCTCCACCGGCTCGCAATCCTCGATCCAGCATGTGTCCTGTGTGGCTTCGTTGAAATACCATCCCATGACGCAGACACCGTAAGTACCATCCTCGGCGTACGTATGGTTGGCCGTTGGGCCGAAGGCTTGGGCGCCATCGCCGAAGTACCAAATGAAGTTGGTGTTTTGGAAGGTCGAGGTTGCGATGAACGTGACGAGGCCATTCGCCTGCGGTTGCGCATCCATCGCCACCAAGAAGTCGGGGCTGCAGATGGGCACTGGTCCAGCTTGCACCAACTGGCAGTAGTCGTCATCACAAGTGATCGGCTGTCCATTCGGCCCTTGCACGATGGTGACCACCGTGAGGCAGACTTCATAGGATCCGTAAAGCCCGTAGTCGTGCGTGGGCTGTGGATCCTGACTGGTGGTTCCATCGCCGAAATTCCAGAAGAAAAGGGTTCCATCACCCGTGCCGATCGTGGTGTTGGAGAACTGGACCACCGCCCCGTTCACCTGTGCAGAAAATCCGGCCTGTACTTGATCACAAGGTCCTACCTGGCCTAGAAGCAAGCAAGACCAGAAGGCGAAAAGTGTGGCGAGTAGAATGCGCATGTTGGTGGGCTATTGTGATAGCATGACGCGCGAACACCACCAGAAAGATGCTTCGGTTCGAAAAAAGCAACTAAGAGAACATCGAATCGCCTCGAAATGTTCGAAGCATGGGCCCTTGTGATCGTGTGAACGGGATCACTTGCCATCTTTGAAGCATGGCCGCTCCATTGAAACCTACCAAACGCGCTACCACAACGAAGGCCCCGGCGAAACTCCTTGCCGGTGGCAATCCGCAGATCGCCAAAGGCTATGGTGATGAAGTGGTGCAAGCCTACCTGCAAGCCATACCGGATTGGAAACGCGCGGTGGCCATCCGCTTGGATGAACTGATCACCCGCGCGTACCCGAAGGTGCAGAAAGCCGTGAAGTGGAACACGCCGATGTATGGCACGGATGAGAAGACCTTCTTCATGGGCTTCCACATGATCACGAAGTACGTGAAGGTGGCCTTCTTCCAAGGCGCGCAGCTGAACCCGATACCGCCGGATAAGAGCACCCAGAAGAATGTCCGATATCTTCATATCCACGAGCACGATACGCTCGATGAGAAGCAGTTCCTCGCCTGGGTGAAGCAGGCAGCGAAGTTGCCAGGGGAAAAGATGTAGGGGTCCCTGATCGGACTTGGCTCGCAATTTGCCCGTAGAGGCCGTCCGTCCAATACCGCTCCTTTGCGTCCCCTTGCGCTACCTCTCCTGCTGTTGGGCCTGCACAGCTGCTCCACCTCACAGCCATCCACTTCCATCCCCTTCGAGCCACTGTCGGCACCGGATACCGTATGGACAGAGGCGGCGCTAGCAGCGCTGGAACGGTCCCATCAAATAGTGTATGCCGACCAGCGACGCATCACGAACGGACCACAAGGCGACATGTTGGAGGGCGCCAAGCTGGTGAAGCCCGGCCGTGGCTTCTGGTCGGTCTACCACCTGCCGGTTTTGATCAGCGCACCCCAACAGGACTATGCCATCGAAGGGTTCAGTGAAGACGGCAGATACCTAAGGCTGACCCAACGGTCGGGCAGCCTCACGCGTGGCCATGAGAACGCGACCGTGGATCTTCTTTGGGTGGATCTTGAACGTGCCACCTATGCGACCATCAATGTCCGAACGTTCGACCAGCAATGGGATATGGATGGGGCGGGCACCGATACCAAAGGCCGCATAAGCATCGATTCGGCAGTGGTGACCTGCGCAGGCTCCCATCTATACATCACCCATGGATGTAAGGTAGATGGTCGTTCAGTGCCGTGCGAAGATCCTGGTGGGGCCTATCTCATCACACCCGAATCGCTGGTGCTCGACACGACCATCTCGGTAGCCCGAACAGACATCGCCGACAATGGACCTCCCGCTCTATTGACCGCGATCGACAGGGCCAGCTTCGTAGAACTGGCGCGCTTATGCCCAGGTGATAGAGGAACACGATCCACATTGGCACCATTGGATGGTGGTGCACGCGAACGACTGCTCCAAGACCATGCCCCTCGTTATGCGAACTGCGCCCTCTCCTACGGCTGGTTGTTGCAGGAAGGACCGCAGACGCGTATCATGCTTCTTTCCGACCGGGATGATGACCATGATCTGCTCTGGTTGGCCTACGACGATGCGGGTAAGCTGGTCGGTTTGGATACCATGGCCTCCCAGTGGGGCGATGGTCAGTTGATCCGTTGGGAATGTGCGGACATTGACCCGTACGGTAACCTCCGAGTAGAAGCGGTGGAGGAAGAGACTTTGCGCGATGAAGTGGATACCATGGCCTACCGTCGCGACACACTGATCTACACGATCCGGGTCGAAGGCACAGGTCTCTTGGATGAACAAGGAGAGGTCCGATCGCACTACGCACTTAAGCGACTCCCCGAGGATCTGACGCGATGCTGGGTGGAAAAGCACGCCGCAGCCAATAGACCACCCTACCCGTGGAAGTCACTGCGTACGGTGATACCGGAGGATCGGAAGGTGTTCCAACACGTGATAGGCGACTTGAACCGGGATGGTGCGCAGGACCATGTGCTTGTGTTGACCAACGAAGCGGATGACGGACCTCGCGACCTCCTCATCGCCTTCACCGCGGTCGATCGTGGACAATACGTGCAGCATTCGCTCTTAAAGGCCTTCCTCCCCGAGAAGACCAGTGGTGGGTTCCATGATCCGATCGGCGAAGAAGGGATCAGCGGGATCTCGATCAACGCAGACACACTGGTGATCACACAATTCGGTGGTAGTGCCTGGAAGTGGACCAGTACTGACAAATATGTACACGATGGAAGGCGGAACGCATTCTACCTCGTGGAAACCGGTGGACGTAGTTTCCACGCGGCCGGAGAAGAAGGCCTGCATGAAGAGCTGAAAGAGCTTGCCATCTTGAAAGCTCGACAAAAGCTCACCCCAGAACAGAGGGTCCGCTACACAGAACTGAAGGATCTCGAGGAGAAGGCCACCTGGCGGTCAACACGTTTTGCAGTGGGCCAGAAGCCCATGGCGCGTTGATCGGATCCGCAGGCTGTCGTCCTTCTCCTGCATCAAGAGGCACGCATCCTCATCTACGAAGACAATGGCCTTGAACAGCTTCGGGTTTCACCGCTCGTGCGGCTACGGATCGGACTAAGACAGGACTTCGCCATCGCAAATGATGCTCGGAACCGTCCGGACTGTGCTGGTTCCGCGAGAAATCCCTTCACCTTCAACCCATCCGAGATATAGGTGATCCGGTACACGATCACGGCAGCAAGCAGCCTATCCCCTTCGGGCATGGAAGTGCGCATATCGTCCACGATCTTCTTGGGCCATTCGAAGGGAGTGCCGTCGAGCAAGGTTCCGTCTTGAGCGAACACTGGAGCTGAGGCTCCTGCCAAGAGGCACTGGAAATGGATGAAGAGCGCGCTACGCATGAGTACAAAGTACTAAGGCGATTTTACGGCTGGCTCAGAGGATGCACGATGGCCAGAGGCACCTTGACCCGTGTGGTGAATAGCGGACCTATTCTCCGCATATTTGACGGACATTCGCTAGAGCGGATCCATCATCATCGGAAGAACGCACCATGAACCCCAAAGTCGACTGGTTCTTCGAGAAGGAAGGGCCCTGGCAGAAATGCTATGCCAAGCTGCGCACTTTGGCACTGGACAGCGGCCTCACCGAGGAACTCAAGTGGGGCCATCCCTGCTACACGCTCAAGGGCAAGAACGTATTCCTCATCCACGGCTTCAACGACTATTGCGCGTTGCTCTTCCACAAAGGCGCGTTGTTGAAGGACGACCACGGCCTCCTCGTACAACAGACGGCCAACGTGCAAAGCGCTCGGCAGATCCGCTTCACCAGCCTGAAGGAGATCACGAAGCTCGCACCGGTGCTGCGCAGCTACATGCAGCAGGCCATCGCAGTGGAACAAGCCGGCATGAAAGTGCCGATGAAGAAGACCACGGAGTTCGACATGCCGGAGGAGTTCGCGATGCAGTTGAAGGCAATGCCGGCATTGAAGAAGGCGTTCTTCGCGTTGACACCGGGTCGACAGCGCGGATACCTCCTGTACTTCGCGAGCGCCAAGCAAAGCAAGACACGTGAAACACGCATCGAGAAGAACGTGGAGCGTATCCTCGCCGGAAAGGGCTTGGATGACTAGAACGACACACATACCCATGCTCACCGCCATCATCCCCAAGCTGCCCATGCGCGACCCGGCGGCTACACGTGCCTACTATGTGGACCAACTCGGTTTCACGGTGGAAGGGAAATATGAGAACTACCTCATCGTGGAACGCGACGGTGTGGAGTTGCACTTCTTCCTTTTTGAAGACCTCGATCCCAAGGAGAATTACGGCCAGGTCTATATCCGGGTGAACGGTATCGATGCGCTACACGACGCATGGTCCGCACAAGGCGTGCGCATCCATCCCAACGGAGCGCTTAGCGACAAGCCATGGGGACAGCGTGAATTCGCGTTGTTGGACCCGGACCATAACCTGTTGACGTTCGGTGAAGCCCTATGACCGCGGAGAGGAAGCGGACTTCGCAGCTACTGACCGGAGGCACGCGCTTCGCAGCCGTTTCCGACCTCCTGGACTTCCTACCTGCCGACGAGCGCGCCCTGACCGAGCGATTACGGGAGCTCATCATTTCCGAAGTGCCGGAACTGAAAGAGCGACTTAGCTTCAACGTGCCGTTCTACAAAGGTCGGCGTGACGTATGTTTCCTCTGGCCTGCATCGGTACTATGGGGAAGGACGAAGACCTACGAGGGGGTGCGCTTCGGGCTGAGCTATGGGAGCCTGGTACCTGGCTGCGAGCCCTACCTGCAACGGGGAGAGCGCAAGCAGGTGTGCTGGCGGGACCTCCAGGAATTGACCGACCACGACGAACGAAGGATCCGCGCCCTACTGCGCGCAGCTGTCGTCGTGGATCAGGAACGGGCGGGTGGACTGCGTTGAGCGCGACGTGACCGAGACGCACCGCGCGCCATCCCGCTTTCAAAGTCGCATCAGCGGAAGGTTCGGGGCCTCCTCCCCTATGCCGATCCGCGCGTTATAACGAGCCGCTTTCAGGCTGCTCAGGTCGATCTTCGTTAACCGACCTGGGGTGGCTGGCGGAAGTACTAGATCGGCAGGTCGGGACAAAGATCCTCTGTAGACGTAATGTAGCGCGTGAGCCCACACCTCGCCGTAGTGAAGTGGTGTGTTCACATTCGAACAGGGACCTCGATAAGATGGAAACACACCGGATCATGAACCGCCCCGCCTACCTCATTATCGGCCTTAGCGCACTGCTCTTCTCCTGCGGCGAGAGTGCCGAGAACACGATGGACCAATACGGCCAAGACCCCAGGATGAGCGAGTTGGAAGCGCGGATGGCGCAGATCACCGGCCAACCCGCACCAGAAGGCCAGTCAGCCAATGGCTGGGAACAACAGGGGGGTGAAGAAGGTGGATCAGGCTTCGCTCAACGAACTGCAACAGCAGCAGGCATGCGCACACATACCCTGAACAGTTCATCCTATAACGTTCCCTTCGCGCAGCTGGATCTGCCCGCCCATTGGAACGTCCAAGGCATGGAAAGGGGCGACTGGACCGCGACGGCCCCCGGGGCGAACGTCAGGAACACGAAGCCCGCCAGCTTCATGATGGTGGGTGGTCAGCTGGGTCAATTCTACCAGGCGAACGGACAGCAGATGCGTGCCCCGGTATCCCCTGAACAGGTGGTGATGCAGGACCTGGCTCCGCGGATGCGCCAGCAGGGCTACGAACTGGTCGGCCAAGCGCCAGCACCCGGCGTGGAACAGGTCGATCAGCGTGGCATGAACGGCTTGTACGTATCGGGGCAGGCACAAAAGACCTGCAAGGCCAACCTCAGCGAATGGCGGCGTGGCGACAAGCGGCTTGCCGTAGTGCTGCATTGGTTCAGCATCAGTAGTGCGGACATGGTGAACTGGGGCTACTACACCACCGAGTTGGAATCCACCGAAGGCACCTACGAACGTGAGAAGAGCGGATTGCTCAGTGGTCTCTCCACGATGCGTTTCAATCCCGCCTACTTCGCGGCCCAGCACCGCCAAGCCAGACAGAAGGAGCAGGAGAGCATGGCCGCACACCAGCAGCAAATGATGAACAACCAGCAGAGCTGGAATGCCCACAACGCCCGCATGCGCAGCAACCAAGCCGCCTTCGATGCCAGCCAGGCCGCACACCGCGACATGGTGAACAGCGTGAACAACTCCATGATGGGCACCTGGAACAACACCAACGCCACCATGGATCGCATGCAGGATGCGACCATCAACGGTATCCGTGGGGAGCAGAACGCTTGGAACCCACAGACCGGCGAGCAAGGCAAGGTGGAAGCCGGGTACAACAACTACTGGGTGAACGGCGATGGCCAGTACTTCGGGACCAACGACGTCATGTATGACCCGAACGTGGGAAGTCAGTCGGGTGAACAATGGCAACAGATGGAGACCGAGCCGTGATGGCACGCCGTGGAGTGGCTCAGGAGTATCGAACTTCGCCGCATGCCCACGACGCCATCGGTCATCATCCCGAAGTCGACCCTCAGCTTCCTCGACGACTTGGAGGCGCACAATGAAAAGCCCTGGTTCGAAGCGAACAAGCCCAGGTACCAGACCGCCCACGCGAACATGGTGGCCTTCGCCGAAGCGCTGTTGGAACGGATGCGGGTGCATGACAAGCTGAGCACCCCCAGCGGCGCGAAGAGCCTGATGCGCATTTACACGGATCAGCGTTTCCACAAGGACAAGCCGCCCTACGCGCCGCGTTTCGGAGGTCGCTTGGCACGGGTGAAGCCGGCCCTACGCGGGGGATACTTCTACCGGATCCAGCCCGGTGATCGGTCGCACGTCACCTGCGGCTTCATGGGACCCGAACCGGAGGATCTTCGACTGATCCGGCAGGACATCGCCTACGACCACGCCTCCTGGCGGAAGATCCTTCGTGGCAAGAACCTTCGCATCCACTTCGGAGAACTTTTCGGTGAGGAAGTGGCCACGGTCCCCCGTGGATATGCGAAGGACCACCCTGCTGCCGATCTCTTGCGGAAACGCCAATTCCTTCTTCGCCGCACGTTCACGGACAAAGAAGTCCTTTCGCCGGTATTCTTGGATGAAGTGGTGAAGACCTACCGCTCGGTACGTCCGTGGTTCGATCATATGACCGCTGTGCTGACCACCGACGGCAACGGAGCATAGATCAGGATCGCGTTCGGTCAGACCGACCCAGGATGCGCATTTGCAGTACATCCACGAAGAAGGCGAAGGCCATGGAGCCATAGATGAAGCCCTTCGGGATCGGATGACCGGCTCCTTCGGCCACCAGCGCCACGCCGATCACCATGAGGAAGCTGAGCGCGAGGATCTTGAAACTGGGGTGCTGGGCGATGAAAGCGGCGATGGGTTTCGCGGCCACGAGCATGATCACCACGGTGACCACCACGGCCACGTACATCATCCACAATTCGTCCACCATCCCCACCGCGGTGATGATCGAATCCACCGAGAAGACGAGATCCAACAGCAGCACCTGCATCAGCAATTGGTTGAAACCGGCGGCCTTGGTCTGCACGGCTGCGTTCGGTCCTTTCTCCCCGCTCAGGTGGAAGAGTTCGCGCGTGGCCTTGTACAGCAGAAAAACACCACCTACCAGCAGGATGAGTTCCTTCCCACTCACACCCTGTCCGAAGACCGTGAAGAGATCGGCATCGAGCTTCATGATCCATGAGATCACTGCGAGCAGGCCCAGCCGCATGACCATGGCCAGGCCGATACCCAGCTTCCGCAGCTTGTCGCGTTGGGACTCGGGCAGTTTATCCGCCAGGATCGAGATGAAGATGATGTTATCGATGCCCAGTACCACCTCCAGGGTGATCAGCGTGAGCAGCGCGATCGTGATATCGAGGATCTCCATGTTTTCGCACTGATTCCGTCGGTATGCCCATCAGGGCGGGACGCTCAAGCCTTCTTCACGAACTCGCTCTTCAAGGCCATGGCGCCAAAGCCCTCGATGCGGCAATCGATGTTGTGTCCCGCAGTACTGCGGGAGCCTTCCACGAGTTTAATGCCGCGCACTTTCGTTCCAGCCTTGAGCGCTTTGGGAGCGCCTTTCACGGCCAGGTCCTTCACCATCACCACATCATCGCCATCTTTCAGAATGTTGCCATTGGCATCCTTAACCACTGGACCGGCCGCTTCCGCCGCTACTTCCGCCGGGTTCCACTCATGGCCGCATTCAGCGCACATCTGAGATGTCCCGGTGGGATAGGTGATCGTAGAGCGACATTCGGGGCAGGGGGTGGTATCGGGCATGGTGGCCGCGAAAGTACCGGTCTAGTTCGGATGTGCACCGTTGGAAGGGGGATGGAACGTGCGATCCGGAGCGAACCCTTCTACTGGGTTCGTGGTTCATTGCAGCATGAACCATACCCTAGCCTTCGCCTGTTGGTGCTCTTGTGCGCTGCCGGTTCACTCTCAAGAACCCTTGGAACACGTTTGGGCCCGGCGTGTGGGCAGCTCGAACGAGAACGAGAAGCTCTGGCGTATGGCCGTGGACGAAGCCGGCAATGTCTTTGTAACAGGCTATTTCCGGGGCACCTTCGCAGAACAAGGTGTTTCGGTCACCAGCGTAGGCGGCGCCGATGTACTCCTGCTGAAGTATTCATCACAAGGTGAACTACTGTGGGCCCGGTCGGCTGGTGGCCCACTTGGAGATGGTGCCTATGGCATCGATACGGACAAGGATGGGAACGTGTACATTACGGGAACCTTCTCTGGGCTGGCCGTTTTCGGCGATACATTACTCGCTGTGAGCCATCCAGAGGAGATCGAGTTACCGTTCAGTTTCGTGGCCCGATACTCCTCATCCGGCGAGTTGGCTTGGGTGCGCGCGATGGAGGCAGAAATGGTAGCGGGTAGTTATCCCTTTGGACAGAGCTATGCCGTGCGTGTAGGACCCGGTGGCGACCTGATCATTTGCGGCACCTACGCCTCAACTGATGCATCCGCCGGCAACCCTGCGTTAAGCACGCTCACCTTCGGAGGACAGCCGTTCAGGACATGCGGTCTTCCTTACGAATCGACCTACGTGATGCGAATGGACACCTTGGGCAACACCGAATGGGTGCACACCGTAGGTGGTCTTAATGGACAAGGGGTCTTCCAAAGCATCGCCTTCGACACGGGGGGTAACATCTGGGTGGGCGGGAACGTCGTTTCCAACGCGGGATCCCCGTACGTGGATGGACCGGTGAACCTGGGCACGAGCGCCACGACGACCTACACCGGCGGGGTGATGCGGCTTAGCGGATCCGGTGATCCGATCAGCGGCTTCCTGCTTTCGAGCACCAACACCAGCAACGTGGAGGACCTCATCGTTGCTGGGAATGGCGATATCTACCTCAGTGGCTGGCACCGAGGTTCGCTGTTCGCTTCGCCCTCAGCCACACAAGTGGATGGTTTCCTGATGCGTGTTTCCAACACCGGCTCACCCATCTGGACCAAGCGGCTCACGGGCCCTGGCAGCGACTTCTTCAGCGGTATAGCCACCACCACTGAACCCAACGAATTGGTAGGTGGCGCTTATTACTTCTTCGATGCGGACCTGGAAGGCGCCGACTTAGCCGCCAGCCCAGGGAATACGAGTGCGTTGGTCCGCCTCGATACCATGGGCACGGTGCTGGAGGTGGTCCAGCCGGAAGTGCTCTCCGGTTACAGCCTGATCGCGGATGTGCAAAGCGACCTCTTCGGGAACTTCTACCTCTGTGGTGATGTCGGTGGTGAGGTGCGCTACGGACCCGACACCATCACATGCCTATCCCAAGACATGTACGTGGCCAAACTTTCGCCGCAACTATCCACCGGGCTAGAGCTGGTGGAGGTCAACGATCGGTCATTGCTGACCGGTTATCCGAATCCGACGGATGGGCTCATCCGCATCAATGGTCCCTCTGCTTCAGGTTCATTCGATCTGTTCGATGCACGTGGCACGTTGGTAAGGCGCTTCACACGACCCGGCCAGGACCCCGTACTCGACTTAGGCGGCTTGGCCTCCGGTATCTATGTGCTCTCCGATGGGCAGGGAGCGACCACTCGCATCGCACTGGAAGGAACTGATTAGAACCAACTGGTTGGATCCAGCACAATAGCATGCCTCACCGTGCGTTGGGTGCATCGTGCTTCGGTTGACCCAAATCCTTTTCACCACTTCGCTCGTCGCCGGCTTCTGGTTGTGGTGGGTGTTGGACCACGTGGGACACGGTTACCCTCCGGAAGGCGGCTTCCTGCGCTGGTGGCATGACTTGGAGGGGCAGCCCGAGTTCTACCTGCTCTTTGTCCAACTCACCTACCCGCTTTATTGGTGGCTGAGCCGCAACGTCAAATGGTCGGCGTTCTGGCGCACCTGGCGGACGGCCCACATGGCATTGGTGCTCCTGCTTCTATTGGCTACGGGTCTTATGTGGCTGGCCACGCCGGACCTTGGTGGTCACTGGGGTTGAACCGTCAGGGGATCACGAAGCGCAAGGTCTCCGAGCGGCTTTCTCGGCGTAGAATGGCCACATAGACACCGGAAACACCACCGCTGAAATGCCACTGCCCATCGGTTAGTGGACCTGAAGCGACAAGCCTGCCATTGTGATCATGCACATGGACCTCCTCCCACCCAGAACCATGCAGCACGACACCATCCCCGGGGATGGGTTGCGCCCACACCTGGGCCGCTGCGCGGTGCTCGATCGCCACCGGACCATGGTAGGCCACCGTACCATCAAGATCGACCTGCGCCAGCCGGTAATACGAAAGGCCATTCAGCGGTACGGGATCAGTGAGGGAATAGTCGATCACCGCCGCGCTGAAACCCGCTGCCGGTAAGCTGCCGATGGTGATGTAGGCGATGCCATCACTCCCGCGTTCTAGTTCGAAATGGCTCGTGTTGTGTTCCGTGGCCGTGGTCCAATCCAGGCGCACTGCAGAGACTTCATCCGTGCCGGTGAACGAAAGCAGTTCCACGGGAAGGATACCCACGGACTCCCAAACGTAGTCCTCCGTTTCTCCCAGCGGTGCGGCCATGTACGGGAAGGTCACGGCCATGCTATCCACGGAAAGGCGCAGTCGGATGTAGAACAGCCCGAAGGGGTTCGCAAAGGGCGGTACGGTGAAATGCATCAGGTGCGAACCCAAGCCGGTGAACGGGGCCTTCACCACCGTGTTGGACGAACTCTCCAAGGAATCGAGGAAATCACCGTCGGCGTTCCAGTCCACGAAGGCATGGACGAAACTCGCGTTGGCCGTGTTGTTCGTTGCTCGGATCTGTAGATCGAAAGCCCCGCCTATACCCGGCCATGGCGCCGTGTAGGGATTGGTGAGCAGCGCGTCCTCCTCGTTGCCATCGCCATCGGCCATTACGCTGTTGTGCGCGATGCTTTCCGCACTGGGGCCTGAAAGACCTAATACAAGACCATTCAGAAGTGTAGAAGCCGCGGCCGGTGGCTGGTAGTTGATATTCATGTCGTACACCACCGGCGCATCACCATAGTCGTACTGCACGTTGGCGATATCGATCTGGCAACTCACCGTAGCATCGCAGCCGCTGACGCTGAGCGCGGTGAGGCTGATGGCCACGAAGCCATTGGCCACATCGAGCGGTGTGGGCACATAGGTGAGCGTTGGGCTCGACACGGTTCCGCCACCGGTGATCGACCCGACCGTCGTGCTCGCCCATTGCACGGTGGCAGCGCCAGTAACGGAGATCCCCCCCAAGGTGATATTCCCACCTGCGTTGATGGCACCCGGGCATGTGAAGTTCGCGATGACCGGGACGGTAAGTGCAGTAACGCCGTTGGCGTCGCTGGCCGTGTTGCTCAAGCCGCTCGCGTTGATCCCCGTGTGGATATCGGTCACCTGCACGAAAAGGTTCGTAAGGGTGCTGCCGATGTTGAGGTCCACTTGGAACGTGCTCACCCCTGGTGGTAGCGACAAAATGGGCAACAGTACGGAACCGGAGTGACCGTTGATGGCGTGGGGTACGAACGGATAAGCCGGATCAAGGAGGTTGGGTGCGGCGAGGTCCAACCCTGCACTCAGGTTGTACGGTTCACCGACGTAAGTGGCACCGAGCCCGACCAGGTTCATGTCAAGATCCGCACCGGTGATAGTGGTGCCACTGGTATTGGTGATGGTGATGGTGGCCTGCGCATAGTTGCCATTGCCACAGCTGCCAACGGTGGGAATATTCACGCTCACGCTTATCCGATCGCCGGTAGCACAAGGGCTGCCAGCAGCAGGGATGACCGCATTGTCGCTGGTATGCACGGCACCGTTGAAGCCACTGATATCCACGAAGGTGCCCGCGTTGAAGTGCTGGTCGGGCATGATGAGGGGCGCGGGATCGCCCGGGGTGAACACCGAGGCGGCAAGTCCCATGCTCAGGTTGTAGGTTCCCGCACCCAACGCGCTGTAATCGTAGATGTACTGGCGCACGAAGCACTCGCCGGGATAGAGGATACGCGGTAGCTCATGCTCGCCGAACTTGGCCAGGTAGGCATCGTCGTTGTCATTGTTCACCGTTTGGTGTGCACCCGTAGTGGCCAGATCGACCAAGCTGGCGGTGAGCCCTACCACGTACACATCCCCTGCTGGATCAACGGCCACGGCATAATTCTCATCATCATCCTCGCCACCGAAATACGTCCCCCAGAGCAAGACACCGTCGTTGCTGAACTTCATCGCGAACGCATCGCGGTTGGTGCCATCGATGGACTCCTTGAAGGAGCCGAACGTAGAGATGCCCGATACGCTTTTGGTGAAACCAGCTACCGTGACACGACCAACGGCGTCCATGGCCACATCGTTCATCACCTCATCATCTTCGCCACTCACGTAGGTGCTCCAAACAGGCGAACCGGTCGCATCGAACTTCGCCAAGAACCCATCATCGCCGCCATTGCTGAAGGGCTGGTAAGGAGCGTTGATATCGATCACGTCCGTGCTATTCGTAGTACCGTTCAAGAAGATGTTCCCAGACGGATCACAGGCCACCGAGGGGAAAGTCTCAACGCCAGTGCCTCCGAAATAGGTAGCCCACTGGCGCACACCCGCGCCATTGAAACGGACGAGGTATACATCGTCACTATTGTTGATCGATTGGAACGCGCCGGCCGTTGCGATACCGGTGGTGCTCAACGTCTGCCCCACCAGATGCACGTTACCGGCAGGATCACACGCCACGTTGGCCAGGTCCTCCGTATCGCTACCGCCGTAGTAGGTCGCCCACTGACGCACACCCGCACTGTTGAACTTCACCAAGAAGTTGTCCCCCAGCCCACCGTTCGCCACTTGATGGGCGCCCACCGTGGCGATGCCCGCCCCACTTTCCGTGGTTCCCACGAGGTACACGTTACCCACGGCATCCGTCGTCACCGAATAACCGATGTCAGCACCGGTTCCGCCGTAGTAGGTGCCCCATTGCCGCACTCCGGCGCTGTTGAATTTCACCAGGAAGGCATCATCGCTGCCCCCCAACGCGGCTTGGTGTGAACCCACTGTGGAAATGCCGGTCGCGCTCGAAGTGTAGCCCGCGAGGTACACGTTGCCGGCCGCGTCGGTAGCCACCGAAAGCCCGAAGTCGTTACCGGTTCCGCCGTAGTAGGTGGCCCATTGACGAACACCAGCGTTGTTGAACTTTGCCAAGAAGGCATTGCGTCCACCCGGCGCAGCAACGAGATGCGAACCCGCTGTGGAGATCGAGCCAGTGCTGCGCGTAAGACCAGCCAGGTACACATTCCCGGCGGCGTCCGTGGCCACGGCCTGGCCCTCATCCAATAAGGTACCACCATAGTAGGTAGCCCAGTCAAGATCGGCGGCATAGGTTCCGATCTCGTTCAAATTCGTCACTGGCACTGCGCCTGGCACGGCTATGGGTAACGTGGGAACGATGTAGGCAGCCGCATCGCCGGTGTTGCAGATGCTCACATCGTACGGCACAAGGTCATCACAGCCCACGCCCAGGTTGACGATGGTGGCGGACAAAAGCGCTTGCGGCGGACAGGTCACCGGATCGTTCACACGGTCCCTGCGCGGGCTCACATTGTTGAAGGTGGCCCACTCGTCCGGAGTGAAAGTCTCGTTTGGTGGCAAGTAGCCTATCGGTGGTGCGTGCCCAGCTATGGCACCGTTGAAGTTGACGATCGCGTATAGTGCAGTTGTGGAAGCCAGCACGCTGCCCGATAGGTTTCCGCTGATGCTGGCACCTGCCGGTAGTGATACCGTGCCGAGGTGCTGGGTGGTGAGGAAGGCGCTGGTGCTCAACGCGGGATCACCGTTGTAGAACGAGATCATCAACGGGCCATTGAAGTCCGTAGTCGCGTTGTTCGTCACCGTGTAGCTCGCTTGAAAAGCCGGCGTTCCGGAGATGCAACCCGATGCGGTGAAGCTGTCGAAGACGATGCTGAGGTCATAGCTCGGGTCAACTCCCACGCTGCATCCCGCGTTGATCATGGCCTGCACCAGCTGCACGTTGGCCTGCACCAGCTGCGCGTAGGTGGGCGCGCTGAAGTACGCTCCAGGGCTGGCCACTTGACCACCCATGAGCGAGGTGCAGTACGAAGCCGCTTCGATGGCCACCACCACGATGGTGACGCCCGCGTTCTTGATCTGCGTCGCCAGCGTGGTCAATCCAGCAGGAACCTGGGAACAATCAGCATCGGTCATCAATACGATGATGGGCTTGGCGGTGCGCCCAGCGATAGGCGCCTGGCCTATCTGCTGAAAAGCCCTTGTGAGCGCTGTGACCGGATCGGTACCGCCGAGCAGGGCGCGCTGTGCGTTCTGGTAGGCCAGCACATCGCTCATCTCCGTAGTGTAGCTCGCACCCACAGAGGGGAAGCTGAACTGCTGCCACACGTTGGGGCTATCCCAATCGGCGATGGCCATGCGGCTTTCTCCGGCGCCCGTGCCCCAAGGCTGCATGCCCATGAACAAAGCGCTGATGAACTGCCGGCTCTGGGTGTTCTCAAGAGCGCTCACCGAGCCGCTCTGGTCGTTGGCCACGAACACATCAAGCGCACAAAGCTGCGCATGGGCCATATTCGTTCGGAGGAGGACAAGGGCGAACAGTACAGCGGCGGATCTCCACCGCAAGGATCCGTTGGTCGTGGTGGTGGATCCGATCAGTGGCATGGTGTGGTGGCTTGCGGACCGAAACTATTTCCATGGAATGGACCATCATGGGACGAAGCGGACGAAGCGGCAATTGGAGATGCCGAACCGGGCGATCGAAGTATCCGGACCTCACCGGGAAAAGAGCACCCGGCACCCAAGCCCTACCTTTCGGACATGATCCGACCCGGTCGTACCCAGTTGCTCCGCATCCTCCGTCGTAACCGCGAAGGCTTGGTGCTGGGCGATGACGATGCCCTGGAGGTGGTGCTCCCCTTGAGCGAAGCTCCGCGCGATGGCAGCGAAGACGGGCACCTCAGGGTGTTCGTGGCCCCGAACGCGGATGGCCGATTGACCGCCACCACCCGTACACCGAAGATCGAGGCTGGCACCTTCGCCAAGTTGCGTGTTCTGGCCATCCGTGGCGCTGGAGCCCACGTGGACTGGGGCATGGATACTCCCCTGCTCATCCCGCACGACGACCAGAAGAAGCCCATGGAAGATGGGCGGTGGTACGTCATGGGTGCCTACTATGACAAGGAGGCCAAGCGCCTGCACGGTAGCACCCGCATCGAAGAGTTGCTCGACAACACCGAACTCACCGTAAAGGAGAAGGAAAAGGTGGACCTGCTCGTCTTCGGCAAAAGTGACCTGGGCCTCTCGGTGATCGTGAATAACAAGCACCAAGGCCTCGTGCACGCCAACGAGGTGTTCAAGCCCGTCACCGTAGGCGATCGACTCATCGGTTATGTAAAGACCGTTCGACCGGACAACAAGTTGGACATCGTACTGCAACCCATAGGCTACCGGCAATACATCGATGCCCACACCACCCTGCTGGCGAAGCGGCTCGAGGCCAAGGGTTACCTCGCCCTCACCGACAAGAGCTCCGCAGAAGAGATCTACGAAGAGTTCGGCATCAGCAAGAAGGCCTTCAAGAAGGCATTGGGCGCGCTCTACAAGGAGCGTCTCGTGCGCATCGGCGAGGACGGGGTGGTCTGGATCGGATGACGCATTCATTCTAGGGAATGACCGCTGTTCTCCGATCGAACGAGAACGGAACCAAGCCCTTACTCATCCGGCGGGTATTCATCCTGATGGCTCCTATCCATAGCCATGCTGCACCAAATTCCAGATGGAGGATACCAAGGTCACACCCGCGTGCCTTTGAACGGTTGATGCACATCACGGAAGACGACCCGGCGAATTGCTGGTTCAAGCCACCGAGGGATCCTGATAGGACCACCACCCGACATGGAGGTGCTCATCACCGCCCAGCGGGCCGAATGATCAACCCATGACCTCCTTGATCCAAGCACGCGCTTCATCGCCATTGCGGAAGATGCGCGTGGGAAAGGTCTGTGGGTGGTAGGTGTAGTAGATGCTCGACATCGAGGCCCCAAGGTCATCCTGGGTAACGATGGCCAGGGCCGTGATCTGTTCGTTCGCGTTGGTAAGACCGAAATAATCCACCTTCATCACGGCAAGGTCTGAAAGCGTCCCGGCTTGAAAGAACCCGATCATGGCACAGCGCGCCGTGGTCAACTCCCTGCGTCGCAGCTGCACCTCCATCAATCCTTCCACATTCAGATCCAGACCCGCGCGGTAATGCACCTCGATGGTGGTGCCATCTTCAGACAGGACCATATCCGCCAGCTGCGTAGTGATGCGTTCCATCGGTGAAGGGTGAAGTTACAGCGCCTTTTCCACAGAACGACCCGAGACCTACCTTTCCTGCCATGGAAGCAACACTGGTGCGGGCAATGGCCCTGGACATGCCCGGCACGGCAGAGAAGGACCACTTCGGAAAGCCGGCCTTCAGTGTGAAGAAGAAGATCTATTGCACCTGGTGGGTGATGGAAGAGCGGGCTGTATTGAAGCTCACGCGTGAGCAACAGGCCACCTTGAGCGAAGAACAGCCGGACGCATACCGCCCGCTACCCAACAAATGGGGACTCCATGGCTGGACCAACGTGGACTTGGGCACCGTGGGCGAACGCTCCTTCCGCTATGCGTTGGACCTGGCTTGGCGAAACGTTGCACCCAAGTGGTTGATCCCCACGAGGCTCGCGCCCCCAAAGGGATAAAGAAGCCTACCGAGGCCACATCGTGCGTTGGTCCCTTGGTATCCCGAGCGATGTGAACGATCAGTGGAAGAACTGCATCACCTTGCTCCAGAGCTTCCGGGTCACCAGCAACGGCGGGGCTTGTAGGCCGTTCAATCCCCAAGAGGCGCGCACTTCACGGTTGGCCTTCAGGATGTGTTTCACGCTACCGTTGCTCATGCCACCCAACCGGAAACGCACCAGCACCTCGCGCAAGTGGACCGTGCGGATCTCGTGTTTGTAGAGCATACGCAGGAGGATCTCGTAGTCCGCAGCGATACGCAGGTCGGTGTTGAAATGCCCGAAGCGGTCGTATGCGCTTTTCCGGATGAAAGTGCCCACATGCGGTGGCATCCAACCACGGCGGAAGTTGTCGCGGTGGTAGGTCCCACTGAGCCACGTCCGGTGCACTTTGTGGATGTCATGCTCGTCCACCATGATGATGTCCCCGTAAACGGCATCGGCATGGCTCCGCTGGAACGCATCCACCACCTGGGCGATCACCTGGGGGGTCATCAGCAGGTCACCGGCGTTCACGAAACCGATCACCTCGCCGGTGGCCGCGCGCAGCCCCTTGTTCATGGCATCGTAGATCCCCTTGTCCGGCTCGCTCACATAGTGCGCCAGCCGGTCTCGGTGGCGCTCCACCACCTGTTGGGTGCCGTCGGTGCTGGCCCCGTCGATCACGATCACCTCGATGTCGGTGTGCGTTTGCGCGAACACGCTTTCCAACGAAGCGCCGATAACAGCGGCCGCGTTACGACATACGGTGATGAGGGTGACTTTCATGGATGCTTATCCAGCTCCTACCGTGCGAAGATGAGAAGTCTGCCGAGAAGCCTGAATGCGAACCTCCCACCCCAACCCGCGAACCAAGACCAACCTGGTGCTGTTCTGGACTACGCCATGGAAAAGCTTCGGATCCTCCAATGTATTCTCTTGCTAGCGGTAACTTCCTCCTCGGCTCAAGACGTTGAGCATCCATTCCGTATGGGCAGCAACGTCGAGATCTCCGCCGCGCAGCTCCTGATCGCGGGAAGTAACCAATACGCGGACAACATCCTCGACCGCCAACGCGGCGACGCCACCTTTATCGGTGCCAGCTACCTGCTCGGCGACACCACCGACCAGGGCCGTGGCATCGGGCGTTTCGCCGTAGGGATCGGCGCAGGAGCACTGCTATGGGAAGGTATCACCCTGATGCCTGTATTTGGTCAGGTCAACTGGCACCCCTTCGTCCGCCGAGCCCCATGGGCCAGCGTGCACCTCAGCCGCTTGGGCATCGCCATGCGCTTCGGCGGCATCCTCGGCGCGTGGAAACCCACCACCCGTGGCCAACTCGCCGGGCACACGTACACCGACCTGGCCTTCAAGTACCCCGCCCACCTCGGTCGCTTCAACCTGAGCCTCGATGCAGGCCTCGGAATGATCCTTCTACGCGGTCCCTACACCATCGCTGAAGAAGGCTTGGTGGAGGACAGACGCTTCGCCGAGTTCATCTACCCACGGTTGGGTCTGAGCGTGGGTTTCTGAGTCGATCACGTTGACCACCCGGTCAACGCGCACTGCGGGCCCTGGCGTTGTAGGACAGGCAAATGCGCATGTAATACTGAAAGTCGTGATCGCGCTGGAGACCTTCAGCGTGGATGTAGCAATAGCCCTTGTAGGTCTTGCCCTTCATCAGCATGGTGGCGTAGCCCGCGCGCTCAGCCAGCACTTCCTGCAAATCCGGGTCGAAGCGCAGCATCAGGCTATCACCGCGAACGCATACACAGGTCTTCCCATTGACCATGAAATTGAGCACCCCGAACATCACCTTTTCTTCTACGGAGATGCCAAGGGTGGCGGCCAGGTGCTCACGCACCCGGTCCGCCAGCGCTACATCGTACGGCATCGTTTCACCGGCGGGAATGGAGTCCCACGGTGTTCCCTTCCGTATCCTTGAAGATGGAGACGAAGCCGAACTCGCCGATGGCCATCTTCGGCCGCAGCACTTCGCCTCCTGCACGTACGATGCGCGCCTCCTCGGCCTCACAATCCGCTGTTTCGAAATACACCACCGTGGCGTTGGATCCGTGTCGCAGTTCAGATGTCTCCACCAAAGCCCCCGAGATGTTCCCACTAGTGGGGTCGAAGGGGAACAAGGCCTGCCTGCCCCATTGTGCGGGCATGTCCGTGAGTTCGATCTGGAATACGGTTGCATAGAACGCTTTGGCGCGCTCCAGGTCGGCGACGGGGATGTCGAACCAACCTACAGGGTTCTGGTTTTTCATGTGATGGATCTTCGGTATCGCACCTTGGGTGCCGGGTGCAAAAGTGGATCCACACGGATCGGCGGAATTGTAAAAATGGGACAGTGATCGGCTGTGATCGATGCGCCTGTTCACGCGCACGGATCAGGCTCAAGGCCGATGCACCACGGTGTGCTGGGACATGCGGGCATACTCCATTCCATCGAAGATCAACGACATCCGCAAGGCATCGCCGCGAGAGCCCCCCGGGGTCAGGCCCGTGAACGCCTTGAAATCCTTGATGAAGTGTGCCTGGTCGAAAAAGGAGCTCTCGTAAGCGAGGCCCGTCAGGTCGTTCACCTCATCGAAGAGCATGCGGCGCAGGGCGGACTGGATGCGTACGGTACGCGAATACTGTTTCGGCGATAGGCCGATGAGCGTGGAGAACTTACGGGCCAGGTGGCGGCGATGCACATGGCTGCGCCGTGACAGTTCATCCACGGTGAGGCTCCCGTTCGTCGTGCGGATGTCCAAGAGAGTGCGCGCGATCACCGCATCAGCCTGTGGCCGCGTGGCCAAGCGATGGAACAAGAAGCCCTCCACCAGGTCGATCCGTTCTGCGGTGGTGCACGCATCCAGGACCCGGCGCCCGATCACATCCCCCTCGAAACCGAACAACCCCTGCAGGGGCACCGCCGTGTTCTCGAACGCCTTCAACGGACCGCCCCAGAACGGCTGGAAACCGCCGGGGTGGAAGCGCACCACGAACGACCCCGTGCGCCCCAGCGGACGCACCACGAACGGCTTCGTCAATTGACCGATCAGGAAGCAGCGCGGCAGATCCACCCACACGCCGGGCCGGGGCTGGTGCAGGTAGGGATCGCCGTAGTGGAAGATCAGCTTCATGGTGCCATCGGGCACGATGGTGTTCATCACCGGCGTGTCGTGCGGTTCGCCCACGAGGTTCCAATGGCACATCACGTGCGCATCCAACCCGCGGGAAACTGGGAAGATCTCTGAACGCATGATACTCCGTTGGGACCTCCGGTATTCAGGGGGCTAACTATCCGCCACACCGACTTCGGGCAACGCCACGGCAAAACTACATGCCAACGAAGGCTGGCCCTACAAGCGATGATGCCATGAAGTCCAGCGGCACGAACCAGCTGAGCGACCAAAGGCTGACACAGCGATCCCAACTAGAAGTTGAATCCCACATGCAAACCCGGTTCGCCGAGGATGAACTTGGACCACTTGTCGTCCAGCTGCTTGAAGCCATCCGGTAACCGTGTGTGGTAGGCCCGGTGCGTGATGGCGATGGACGGTTGGAAGAAGAAACGGTCCTTGAAGAGCTTGATGTGATAGCCGGCCCGGTAGGTGTTGAAGACCTGGAACCCGCCATCGATCTTGTTCCCTTGGTCGTTCACGAAGTCCTGCAAGGTGGGCATCACGTTCAGCTCGGCATAGAGGCCCTTCCAAAAGAAGCGTTGATAGGAAAGCGAAAGGCCATACTCGCGCACATACCCTGGGAATTTCTCTTCCGGCTTTTCGTAGGCATTGTTGAGGAACGGATGTATACCATTGGGCCAGGCATACTTCCAGGTCTTGGGTTCCACGGTGATCACATCCCGACCCGTGAGGCGATAGCCGATGTTGAGTTGAAAGAAATCCGGTGGATTGTCGGTGGGCGCCAGGTTACCCACCAGCACGAAAAGGCTGGTTCCCACGAACCAGCGCTTGTAGGTGCTGTCCGTTCTCGAGTATTGTGCTTGGAGGTTGAACGAGCTGGTCATCACCAGCGCAAGAATCACGAGTCCGATGTTCTTCTTCATCACTTCTTCTGTTGTTTTCAACGACGGCGCAAAACAAGACCGGCGATGGGCCTCCACTCGTTCACTTTGGTGAAGGAATGCGCCACACGAACGCCTTTTTCCGGATGCTCCCGAGCCATGCAGGCATCGCCAGCACGCTCGTGCTACGCAGGACCGCATGGAAAATGAACCGACCCGTTGGTCGAGGATGACAGCCTGTCTGCCGCCCCTGGTCCTCTAGAAATTGAACCCGAAGTGAAGGCCTGGCTGGATGAAGTAGTTGGGCCATCTACTTTCCACGGCCTTGAACACTTCAGGAACCTTCGTCCGTACCGGCCAATAGCTACAGCCCATGGCTGGCTCGAAGAAGAACCGGTTCTCCCAGAACCTGAACTGATAACCCAGGTGGAAGTTCAGGTACAAGGTGTACCCATTGCCGATCTTCTTTTTGTCCTGATCCATGTATTTCTCGAAGGCGTTCAAGGCATAGATGGAAGTATAGACCCCTTTCCACCAGAAGCGCTGGTAGCCCACGGTTGGCGCCAGTATGCGCGCATGGCCGGGGTAGTTCAGGCCGGGTGCATCGAATGAGGGACCGAATGGAATACCGATCGGCCACGCGTAGATGGATCGTTTGAACTCGATCGAGATCACATCCTTCGGGGTTAGCCGATAGCCCACGTTCAACTGGACGTACTCAGGTTTGTTGACCCGATCCAGATTCCCGAGCAAGTACAGTGAACTCCCAACGTACCACCGCCGATAGGTGCTGTCCTGCAGGGCAGTTGCAGCGCGGAGTTGGAGCGTGCTGGCCATCAAGATCACAAAACCAATGAGAGTGCTTTTCTTCTGCATGCTACCCTACGTGTTGATCGAGGCCGCAAAAGAAGACCGGCGGGTCGCCCCACCGCGTTCACTTAAGTGAAGGAATGCTCAGCCCCTCTCCTTCTCGATGATCCGTGCCCTGAGCCGGCTCAACGATTGGGGGGTGATGCCCAGGAAGCTCGCCAGCTGGTGCTGTGGCACACGCTGAACGAGGTCCGGACGTGTGCGCAATAGGTTCAAGTACCGCTGTTCGGGTGATGAGGTCTTGAACGCATCGAACTCCACGCGCTCCTTCGCCAGTAGCTCTTCGGAAAGCACCTTACACAGCGTCTCGAAGCGCGGGAAACGGCTATTCATGTCCACCTCCAGGTCCGCGTCCGAAACGGTCAGGATGGTGTCTTCCACACAACTGATGGAATACTCGGAGGGCGTTCGGCTCACCACGCACGGTGGTGTCAAGGCCTCCAGCTCGCTATAGAAGGAGGTGGTCCGCTCCTCGCCATCCACGATGTAGTAGGTGCGGATGCAGCCTTCCAATACGAAGTAGCTGTTCCGCGATCGTTCTCCGGCGTTGAGCAGTATGGTCCCTTTCTTCACCGTTCGGAAGATGTCCAAGGAACCGACCACGCTCTTCTCCTCCTCCGTCAAGGTCATGTACTTGGCGATGAAGGCGAAGAGTTTGTTCTGCATGGATCACCGGTCCAGTCTTCGACGGTCATGCGCTACACCCCGCTGATCTTCTTGCGCCACAACCGAACAGACAGCAAAGGTACCGACTCAACACGAGGCGTGCTAAACGTGGGCTACGGACCTAAGGACCGCAAATCCTGGAACACCTGGCCCCAGGAGAAGGCCGGCACCCGATCACTCCTTCAACTTCACACGCACCTTCTCGCCATCAGCAGTGATCCGGACCAACGCGTAGTTGCTCACGTTCGCGGGAGAGCCCCAATGCCTCACATCCATCGTCGGCGTAGCGGTGCCCGAACCATCGGGGTACACGGTAACCGTGTAGCCCCCTGTGGGGGTTTGGGTGGTGTGGGTGTACTTGGTCGCCACGAATTGCACGATCACATGGTATTCACCGGGCTTCAGGTGCTGGAACGAGAAGCCTCCCCGGTCATCGGTGACCTCGGTGAGCAGGGTCTGTTCCTTCACTTCCAACGGCAGCGGGAAACCTGCGCAGCCGTTGAGCACCTGGCCAGCCACGATGGTCGGGGGGAATTTGGTGCGGACGGCGGTGTTGAAGGCCAGCCACTCCTTGAAGTACGGCGTTTGGGGAATGAGCATCACGATGCTGCCCTTGGGCGCAAGGATCCTCTTGGGCCGATCCAGCAAGGCCCCGGGCATGCCTTCGTCCGTGGTGTACGCCTGGCCTTCGATGCTGGAATTGCCCGCGCTGATCATCGCCCGGGCCGCGGCCGCATCGAACGGGGTCACGATGGGGTTGCGGTCGGCTTGCGTATCCATGTAGGTCACGCCGAAGGAGCCGGGGTCCTTGCTCACGAACAGGATCCTCCGCGACTCCTTCTCGATCACGATCTTGTACGTGTTCGTCGCGGTCAACGTATTACGGAGTTCCACCACGAAGACGTCCACCACCTCGCCGATGGCACACGACGGCATCTTCATCTCCTGCAAGCTCTCGATCTCCCAGCGCATCACCTTCGTGCGGTAGCCGTCATCGAAGGTCACCTGCGGGATCAGGGCCCGGTAGCCCGCCTTCAGGGGCAATAGGCTGACCAGGAACTCCAACGAACTCCCCAGGAAGAACGGCTCTTCGAGGGGTTCATCGAAATGCTCCTTCTCCCCTGTCCTGTACACCTCGATATCGCCCTTCAATGTCTTGCCGCAGACCAGGTCGTACGAGAAGCCCACCGTCTCGGCCTGCGCACGGATGGGCCCGAAGGTGCGGGCGTCCAACACGAGTTTCCGTTTCACCACATCCGCACCCTGCTCCGTATACCGCTCTTCGATCACGATCTCGCCCGCCGTGCGGCTGATGGTCACGAACCGTTGATCCGGCTTCTGGGGTTCTCCGGAAGCGAATAGACCGCCGGTCGGTCGTTCCCACACGAAACTGCCGGTGTGCAACAGCGCCGTGTTGAGGCTGGCACTACCGGGCAGCACGATATCGGGCTTTTGCGCCACCACACGGGTGGGAGCCATGAGCAGTACCGCCATTGCGGTCGAGAGGGCGAAGGAGACGCGGAACACCATTCCAGCTGATAGCATGTTGATCATCGTTCATCGATCCAACGGCACACCACCACGGATAAAGGCGGAAACGCCCCTAAAAGAACCGTGATACGCGTGGGATCATCGCGGCAAGCGGGAGAAGCGCATCAAGACCGGGAGAGGTCGATCCTTCTTCACCTGAACACCTTTGCCGAGCGGTGCCAAAAGTATGCCAGTGATCCTATCGCCTTTGGGGAACAGGGCTTCCGCGTTGAACCGCCGGTCACAAAGCCGGGACGCGTTCGGCATAGCATGCCCCGCCGTTGGCGCACAGTACCTGAGTTGAGCGAAGCTGTTCAGCGCCACTCGAAAAGCGTGACAGGATGTTCGAAGAAACCTACTAACCAAAGAAAGACTGCTCAGACCTTGAAGCTGTTCTAGGACGTGTCACTCGGGCAATCCTACTCATTCTAATCGTGACTTCCATGCACAAGCCCTAGCCCCCGATCTTAAAACGCGCATTGGCGATGAGCCGTAGATGAGCAGCGGCACCAATACGACTATGCTTAGGATGGTACATTTAGCCAGCTTTTCGCCTGTGCTGTAGGTGGCGCCTTTGGTCCACAGTAGAACTACGGATGCCAGCCAGAACACCCCGGCACTGCCGCCGGCAGCGAGCAGGTGACCCAAGCCATCCAGGTAGTCATGTGCCAGGGCTAGTGAAAGACCGAAAGCAAGGAGCGTTCCGCCGAGAAAGGAAGCCACAATGCCCACGAGCACCCCATTGCTCATGGTGGACCGGTGGAGCCACCGGAGACAAAGAACCAGCACGGCAACGTTCAGGAGAACGGACATCCGCGTTGTTCAAGGTTGGTTCAGCAAGCTCTTCGTAGCCGCTTCGATGAAGCGGGTCTAGTTCGTTCGCAGCCGTGGTTCGCGGTCAGCCCTCCGTCTTCTCCTCCTTCTTCCCCCGCAGGATCAAGAACAGCGAGAGCCCAAAGCCGAACATATAGACCAAGGCGAGGGGCAGGTGCCGGAAGCGGAGGGTCTCGAAGTCGAACTCCCTGAAGAGGGAGATGCCGATGATGAGGGTGATGACCTGCATCGGGAAGGACGCGGCGAGGAGCTTCTTCATGGTGGTGAGACTTAAGCGGTGGGGTCCATCACCCGTTCGCGCACGGGCTGGGCGAGGTTGTCTTCAATTATCGTCGGTACAACTTCGGCACCGCTTCATGCTGATGATCTCTCCGTTCCTGAACTCAGCCCTGAAGCCGATGCTTCTCTTCCAAAGCAGTCGTTCGTATGTCTTCGCCGCTACAAGAACGAAGTCGTATTTGGTGGTGTCAAGTGGAAAATCAATGACTTGGAACTCCACAATGCCAACAGACCCTTTCAAAAATGCCCAACGCTCATAAGCCCTGGTGCTTTGCGCGATGAATTCGTCAAACTGAGGAATGTAGCGCGCATAGTCCTGCACGAATGCATTTAAACGGTCAAGTTGTGCCTGGTCAACGTTCTTCTTCGGCGCCCTGAAATAGACGTCACAAGAGATCGTTTGATGAGGGAATGGCCAAGTGAAATGATAGTTCTCCCTACCAGACCAACTTCGAACGAATGAGAGGTCATTCCTAACCTGCTCAAGGTTCATAAGTGGAGGTGAGAATTGCTCCATCACAGTTCGCTAGATGGGACTAAAGTCTGGTTACCTAGTTGGAGGGTCAATACTCGTTGGTCATTCCATCACCCGCTCGCGCACGGGCTGGGCGGGGTTGCCTTGGTAGATGGTGTAGGGCTCCAGGTCCTTGGTGGCCACGCTTCCGGCGGCCAACACACTGTGGCTCTTGAGGGTGACGCCCAGGGTGACGATGGCCCCCGCTCCCACCCAGCTGCCATCTTCCAACACCACCGGCTTGGTGTAGGTGGGGTAATCCACCTTCTTGTAATCGTGGCTACCCTGGATGATCATGGCGCCCTGGCTGATCACCACGTTGTTGCCGATGGTGAGGGTATCGAGGTTATCCAACCAGGCACGCTGACCGATCCAGCTGTGGTGGCCGATGCTGAGCTTCCACGGGAACTTGATGTTCACGCTGGGGTGGATGACCACACCTTGCCCCACGTGCGCGCCGAACAGCCGCAGCAGACCGGGTTTCGGCGAGCGGAACGGGAAGGCCGGGTTCTGGAAGATGAGGGCGTTGACGAAGAACCACAAGGTGCGTTTGAACACACCGGCGCCGGGGTGGAAGGTCTTCGAGTTATCGAAGCGGCTGAGGTCTACCTGGGGGCGTGCGGTCATGGTTTTGGCCATCCTTCCAAGAGTATCACATTCACATCACCATCCAAGACCCTGAAGTCCTTATCGGCCGTTAGCAGTGGCACATCCTTGCGCAACGCCGTTGCTGCGATGATGGCGTCAACGACCGCCATGTTGTGCTTCCTTCGAATGCCGATGGCCAGGTCTGGCAACCCTGGTCCATATTCAAGGGAACTAGTGCCGACCACGACGCATAGCTTTCTGTTGTACCACGGGATCACCTTCAAAAGGGATCGTCCCAACGAAGCGCGAGACGCTGGCCCCCTTGCGCTGTTTCCGGGCCAACCGCTTCAATGCAGCGGTAAGTTGGCCCTTCAGCAGTTCTCCTTCGCGCAGTACTATCATGATCGTGATCGGTAGTCTTCAAAGATACCGGTTCCTTGACATCCAAGCCAGCAAGGAGGGCCTCACCGCGTTGCGTCGGATGCGCGGTATCACACAAGGACTGGACCTGCGCCTTGCCACAACAGGCTGCGGAACTGTGTGTCGGGATCTGCAACACACTGTTGTTAGCCACTACCAGAAGAAAGAGCGCGAAGCGCCAGGCAAAGCTCGCCATGCGAGCGATTCCTCTGCGTTCTCTGCGCCTCTGCGTGAGGAAGCGAGGGACGCTCTCAAGCCCAACCCATCCATGCCCAAGAACTTGCATCGCTTTTGCCGGTCGAAAGGCACTGCGCGGCCCTCTCACACTTCCTTTGCCGCAAAGCGCGCACGTTATCGCCAACGAACAGTCATGGCGCGAACATCCGGAAACTGCGCTCCACCGGAGCGGGATCGTTCAAATATCTGGTTCCCATGGCGTAGGCACCACGGGCCAGTGCATCGTAGGCGGCTTGGTCCATGTCCACGGCGGTCTGTAAGGCACGCTCGAAAGCGGTCTCGTCGGTGAGGGGCAGGTCCCAGCCGGCTTGTTGCGCTGCGAGGTCCTTCCACGGTGTGCGGTCGCTGATGAGCAGGGGCCTACCGGCGGTAAGGGCCTCCAGCATGGTATGCCCGAAATTCTCACCCACGCTGGGCATGTAGAGGAAGTGGGCATCGGCGAGGGCTACGGCCACTTGATCGTTGGGCAACTGGCCACGCCACTCCACCACCACGCTGCTGGGTAACTGGGCGATGGCCTGCTGGCATTCGGCCCAATAGTCCTGATCGTAGATGGTGCCGTACAATTCGTAGCGGATGCGACCCTTCAAGCGCGTGAGGCGTTCGATGGCGAAAAGCGTATTCTTCTCTTCCGCGATGCGCGCGAGGCTGATGAGGCGGAGTTCGCCGGCGCATTTCTGCACGGGCAGCGGTTCCTGTTCCGGCGTTTTGCGCGCGAGGTTCTGCACCAGGTGGATGCGGGTGGCCTTGCCGATCCAGCGTTGGATATCGGCCACCTCTTCGGCGTTGGTGGCCTGGAATTCCACGCCCTTGAAACAGCCGAGCACCTTCATGCCGAAGAGGAAGAGGCGTTTCTTCAGGCGGCTTTGCTGCATAGGTCCGGCGGCGAGCATGCCACGCACGGCCACGATGCGCCGCGTGTCGCTGCCGCGCAATAGCCACAGCGGCACGATGGTGGACCATACCGAGAACAACCCGTTGATGTAGACCACATCCCACTGTTCCTGGTGGATGAGCCGTTGCCACACCTGGCGTGTGCGTTGCGCGGGCGAGGCGTGGTAGACCTGTTCGCCAGCGTCGGCGGTGGTCCACTGGTCGGTGGGCACCTGCGCTTCGTTGGTGGTGGCGGTGTAGTCGCGGTCGCCGGTGACGATGTGGAAGTGAACGCGGGTGCCGAGGTGCTCCACGAGGTTCACCATGCTGCGCACGGGACCACCGGCCTTGAAGTACGGTTTGTACCAATCGATGAAGGCGAGTACCCGTGGTGTGCTCACCGCTTCAGCAGGGTTTGGTCGGCCAATTCAGCCCAGCGCTCGGGAGTCCAGGTGGCGCCCAGTTCTGCGGAGCGGTCGCCCATGCGCAGGAGCTCGGCGTCGGGGGTGCCGATGATGCGGAGCAGGCATTGCTGCAGGTCGGCCTTATCGCCGGCCTTGTGCAGTGCGCCGTTCACGCCGGGTTCCAAGAAGCGTTCGCCCGCGCCCACGGCATCGCTGAGGAGCAGTGGTAACCCGATGCAGGCGTGCTCCTGCACCACCACGCCCCAAGGTTCGTAGAGGCTGGGCAACACGGAGGCACCGGCTTCGGCCAGCACAGCGGGGATATCCGTGGCCTGCACGAAGCCACGGTGGACGATGCGCGGGTGTCGGCCGCTGGCGCTGTTCTTCACCTGTTCGTGGAGTTCACCGGTGCCCACGAGGTGCAGCTCCCAATCGCCCGCGCGGCCATGGTCGCACAGTTCGGCGAAAGCGTCGCAGAGCAGTTGCTGGCCTTTGGTGGGGATGTAGCGCGCCACGTGGATGAAGCGGTGCGGATAGCGCTGCTGGCGTGCTAGGCGCGCGGCATGGAAAGCCTCGCGGAAGGGCGTGGTATCGGCGGCGTACAGACCGGTGAGGATGCGGCTCGCGGGCAGGCCTAGCTTGCGTGCATAAGCCACCTGACGCGTACCGGTGGCCCAGATGTGGCTGTAGGTGCGCGGCATCCACAGGCGTGCGAGCGCGGCGGAGATCCATTGTTTGGCATCGCCCCGCCAGGCTGTATCGAGGTTCATGCTGGTGGGGATGCCTTGGCGGCGCATGGCGCGGCACACCTTGAGGTAGCCTTTGTCCACCCAGCCGCTGGCGATCACGAACTGCGGTTGGAGGTCGAGTGCGAAGGCGAGCAAGCATTCGTCGCTGAAGTCGCGGCGGTCGTGCAGGGTGATGCCGGGGTGTGCGCCGAGGGCGAAGGGGGCTTCGGCATTCACCGGCCAGCGCACGAGTTGGATGCGGGCACCGGTGCGGGCCACGAGGGCATCGAGACAGGCGAGCACGTAGGGTGCGATCTCGGTATAGAGCACCAGCACCCGGGGTTCGTTGCGCGTAGGTTCCACGGTGGAAGCGAAGGTGCCAAATGTACCGTTGCGGCGGACAGGCTTGGAGGGCGGGTACCTAACGGTGCTGGGTTGAATGCACTAACCACGGATGGACACGGATCCACACGGAAAATGCCCGGGCTCGTGGTAATGGGCTAGTCTTCCCTCCTATCCGTGTTGATCCGTGTCCATCCGTGGTTGAACAACCGCTCAACGCACGCTCACTTGATGCGCACCTCCACCACGTCGCGGGCGCGGCGGCCACGGGAGAGCTTCTTGCGGTAGTGGTTCGTCCAAAGGATGATGAGCGGCGTGCCCACCAGCGTAGGCCACAACCACTGTAACCACACCGGCTTGATGAAGGTGAAGTTGACCGCACTGAAAGCCGAGACCGTGGCGATATAGCCACCGAGGAAGCCGGACATGTGCGCGTAGAGCCACTCGTGCTTCTCGTGGCTGCGCTTGTAGAACCGTTGCAGGTTGCGCCACACGAGCAAGCTGCCGATAAGGCCGAAGGCGAGGAACAGGATGGTACCACTACCGCGGTTGCCGAGGAGGATATTCACGAAACCCCAGATGAAGAGGCCGCCGTTCACCACACCGGCGGTGCCTTGTACCACCACGTCCATGGTGTCGGGTTTCTGCCCCTCGTGCAAGCGCTTGTGGTACAAGGAACGGTAGCCGGAAGCCACCAAGTGGAAACTGAGCACGGCGAGCATGGCGAGGAAGAGGTTGTTCTTCCATACGCCCACCACGATGGCCGTGATGGCCACCACCGCCATGGCATAGAAGAAGACCTTGCCCCACAACCGGTGCTGATCGCTTCCCTTGCGCACCACCATGGCGATGGGCGCCACGAACAACGCGATGAAACCCGCCGCGATATGGATCCACCGGAATATGCCGATCACCTGCTCCTCCATCGATAGCTATCGGATTGAACCTTGGGCTGAAAGTACGGTGTATGGTCCAACGGGAAGACGGAACCATGACGTACCGTTGCCACAAAGTTCACCTTCGGGAAGCAGACCGGAGAGATCGGCGGTGGTGGTATGGGGTGGACACTCCTCGCGCACCACCACCGTCACGCTGGCTTCGCGGCCATCCAAGGCGCTGAGCAACAAGGTCTCGAAGGCCATGGCCCAATGGATATGGAGGCCTTGTGCATCGAGTTGCTCAGGGGTAGCGCAAGCCTTGCGGACTTCCTTCGTGTGCAACTCGTCCACCAGCACGCGGATCTTGGCGAGCCGTTCACCAGTGGGGCGAGACGCGAAGGATATTCCCCGGAATTGCAGGAAGAGCACGAGGGAGAAGGGGACCAGCACGAGCCAGGCATTGCGGGTAGAAAGGCGCTCGAACCGCAGCAGCAGGGGCAACGCCACGAAGGCCGCCATCGGCACGAAGTTCTTCTCCATCATCATGGCCGTTTCGCCCGCGTGATAGGTGAGCACATGCAAGGCGATGAAGCCCGCCACGCTCACGATGATCCAGGAGAGCTCTAGAAATGCGCGTTGGCGCAAGAGCACGATGAGCAGTGCGAGCAGCGCCACCCAGAAAGCCACATAGTGTGCGGTGAAGTGAACAGTGTGATCGATGAGGAAGCGCCAGCCCGGTAGCGCGAAGAACGAGGTGATGGAGGCAAGGCCCGTTCCCGTGGAAGCGTAGAGATCGGCCTCGTAGGCGGTGGGCGGAAAGAGCACGCGGAAGATCAGGGGCCATGCCGCGCTAAGGCCGATGAGCGCGAGCAGCACTTGCCGGGCGGTGTGGCCGCGCACATACATCAACACCAGCACGAAGACCGCGGCGATGAAGCCAACCGGATGCACCAGCAGTACCAAGAACAACGCAGCCAGGACCGTTAGGAGCACAAGTGGCTTGCGCGATACCATCAAGGGCCCGGTGACCAGGGCCGCGAGCAGGAAGGGATAGCTGAGCAGGTAGTTCGCCTCCAGCACGATGCCATAGAAGGTGAGCCGGGTGCAGAGGACTTGGGCGAGCACAAGGCCCAACGCGATCCACGGCTGCCGCAGCCCATGTGCGATGAGGACGAAGAGCACATAAGGCACCAGCACATGCGCGAGCGAAGCCACGGTGAGCAGCACCTGGAGCGGCGCACCGGTAGTGGCCACGGCCTTCACCAGCAGCTGCGGCACCACCGCCGTGAAGCGATGGGCTTCCACCCCAACGCCCGGCACATGGATCCACTTGAAGATCTGGAAGGCCGAGTCGACGTGCACCACGCGGGTGGGCATGTGGAGGTAGGCGAGTGCGAAGAGGCCGAAGAAGAGGACATGGCCTAGGAGGAGGTAGGCCCGCAGCACAGGAGCGTTCCGTTCGCTGCTCATTCCGCTGCGATCACCAAGGGCAACCGTTGGGTACCACCCCGTGCGTCCCGCACTTCAATCACGTAGAGCCCTGCATCCAGGTCCACCGCTACTGGCACACCGGGAAAGACCCAAGGCTCGGCCAGGACCAAGCGTCCATCGGTATCGAACACGGACAGCGCACCAGGTGGCACATGGCGCAACGTGAATGTATCCGCACAGGGATTGGGGAAGATGTTGGCGGGGGGGGCGATGTTCTCTTCGTCGATGTTTACAGGATCGAAGGACTCATTCACACTCTCACTCGCGGTGGTACCATTCTCATCGGTCCGAACAACGAATAGATCCCGCCCACCTGCTCCGTAGCTATCCGTCCATCCGGCGCAGAGGAAACCGGTATCATCGGCATCAAGGCTCAATGCCACATCATCGGCCGCACCACCGAACGTGCGACCAAATACGAAATCACCATTCTCCGCACTCTTCAATAGGAACATATCGCGCTCGCCGCCTCCAGAAGTTTTCGTGTAGCCTACGGTGACATACTCCCCATTCTGCAATTGCAAGTGATCATAGGACCCCTGATCGTTGATCTGACCCCAGCTTCGGAACCACTGCAGCCCGCCTGACGCATCCGTCTTCAAGTGATAACCTTCCTCGAAGTTCGAATAGCTCCGCGTGATACCGACCAAGGAGAATCCGCCATCGCTGGTGTGGACGACATCATAAGCCACATCAAGGGAATCCCCCCCGTGGGTAACGGACCAGAGCTCGTTCCCTTGCTCGTCCACTCGCAGGAGAAGCGCATCCGTCGCATCACCGATGCCAGAAGAGCCACCGATAGCAAAGCCATCAGGAGTTACGCAGAGGCTGTAACCATTCTGCTCACCTGCTCCTCCGTACCAACGCTCCTCCATCACCTCTCCGGCGGCATCTAACCGGATCATCCAAACCTCACCGTCCACGGTTGGTTGATAGGATTGCCCGACGACGATGAGTTCTCCATTCGGCAAAACGGTCAATTCCCGAAAGAGATCCCAGTCCTGTCCGCCGTAGCTGCGCTGCCAGATGACCTGGCCGAGTGCGTCCGTCTTCACCAAAAGGCCATCGTAGTCGCCGCCATCGTTGCTGTTGCCCGCTATCATCAGTGAACCATCGCCAAGTACTCGTAGGTCAACCGCTTGTTCCACTGCGGGTGTCCCGATGGTGGTGCTCCAAAGTCGTGTTCCGGTTCCATCCAAGGCCATCAAATAGATATCCGACGCGCCTGCGCCACCGCTTCCAGTGGATCCGGCGACGACGATCAGATCCTCCCCTGCCCAACGGACGGCCTGTGCCTCCTCGGAACCATAGGCTCCATAGGCCTTTCGCCAAGTTTGCCCCTCTACGAATAGGGCCAAGCAGGAACAAAGGCAGCTGAAGAGTGTTCTTGTCATCGTTGGCTGTCGATCTTGTTAAAGATCCCAGTGGTGCAAGATCGCACTTGTCGGCCACCTAGCTTCGTTCCATGTCCCCCGCTGCCCTCCGCAACTTCATCCTTTTCCTGGTCCTTCTCGTATTGATCGACCTTTACGCCTACAAGGGTGTGAACACGGCGCTCGCGAACCACTCGCTGGTGTTGCGGCGCATCGTCCGTATCCTTTATTGGATCGTGTCCCTTGGCATCATGGCCGTGCTGATCTGGACCATGGTGAGCATGCAGGGCTCGCAAGTACGCCGCGACCATAGCTACGTGTTCTCGCTGGTGGCGCTCTTCCTGCTGTTCTTCCTGCCCAAGCTGGTGATCGTGATCTTCCATGGCCTTGATGACCTGCTGCACCTAGGACGTTGGGGCTGGTCCAAACTGCTGCCTGGGAAGCCCGACGGCACGGGAGAATTGCTGGACCGCGCCAACTTTCTAAGCCAATTGGGGTTGATCGTAGCTACTGTACCGTTCGCTGGCGTGCTCTACGGGGTCACGAAAGGTCGGCGGAAGTTCAACATCGCACGGGTGCCGATCCATAGCCCGAACCTACCGGATGCGTTCCATGGCTTGCGCATCGTGCAGATCAGCGACATGCACTTGGGAAGCTTCGGCGATGATGCATCCATCGTGCAGAACGGTGTGGACCTGATCAATGCCGAATCGCCCGATCTGGTGCTCTTCACCGGCGATATGGTGAATGACTATGCGGATGAGGCCGAGCGCTTCACGGAGATCTTCGCCCAGGTGGAAGCCAAGATGGGGAAGTATAGTATTCTAGGGAACCACGACTATAGCGATTACGTGAAGTGGGACAGCACCGACGCCAAACGTGCCAACCTGGACAAGTTGAAGCGCATCCATCACGAGATGGGGTTCAAGCTTCTAATGGACGAACACGTAACGCTGAAGAAAGACGAAGCACGGATCGGATTGCTTGGCGTACAGAACTGGGGGCGACGTTTCCAACAGTACGGTGATCTGTCAAAGGCCATCCATGGTTCGGAGAGCCTACCGTTCCGGATCCTCATGAGCCACGATCCTACGCACTGGGAGGAACAGGTCTTGGGCACCGGCATCGATCTCACCTTGAGCGGGCACACGCATGGTGCGCAGCTTGGCGTAAAGTTGAATGGGATCGTGTACAGCCCAGCACAATGGGTCTACAAGCACTGGGCAGGCTTGTACACCGAAGGGAAACAACACCTCTACGTGAACCGTGGATTCGGCTTCATCGGATTCCCCGGCCGAGTGGGCATGCCACCGGAGATCACGGTGTTCGAGTTGCACAAGGCCTGATCACCCCGGGAACACCCGCCCGGCCAGCGTAACGGAACGCTCCAGGTCCGCGAGGTCCAGCCCTGTGGTGATGCCTTGCTCCTCCAACGACTGCACGAACAGCTCCATCTGCAGGTTGCCCACCAGATCATCCTCCGCCATGGGGCATCCGCCGTAGCCTTTGATGGCACCATCGAATCGGCGGCAACCGGCATCCCAGGCGGCCTGGGTCTTCACCGGCCAGTTCTCGGGGGTGCAATGCAGGTGCGCGCCGAATTCCACATGCGGCAAGGCGGGGATCAATGCGCTGAACATGCTTCGGATATCCTCGGGTCGTGCCACGCCCACCGTATCGCTTAACGCGATGATCCGCACACCGAGCTCGTTCACCAGCCGTTCGGTCCATTGCAGGGCCACCTCGGCGTTCCACGGGTCGCCGTAGGGGTTGCCGAAGGCCATGCTGATGTAGACCACGAGTTCCTTGTTGGCGGCGTTCGTCAATTCCGCGATGCGGGCGATGCGGCCCCACGAGCCTTCGATGCTTGTATTGGTGTTGCGCTGCTGGAAGGTCTCGCTGATGCTGAACGGGTAGCCCAGGTAGGTGACGCGTTCCTGCTCCACCGCTTGCTCGGCACCGCGCTCGTTCGCTACGATCACGAGCAACTTCGATGCGGACGGCCCGATCCGCGCGAGCACGTCAGCCGTGTCCGCGAGCTGTGGAATGGCCTTCGGGCTCACGAAGCTGCCGATGTCGATGGTATCGAAGCCCACGCGCAGCAAGCTGTTCAGGTATTCCACCTTCAGGTCGGTGGGGATGAACGGCACGATACCCTGCATGGCATCGCGAGGACATTCGATCAGTTTCACTGGCGTATTTTCCATTGCGCGAACTCTTCGTTGATCCGTACGATGAGCTTCGGCCCTTCGTACACCAGACCGGTATAGACTTGAACCAGATCCGCACCGGCTTCCAACTTCTCCAGTGCGGCTTCCGCGCTGTCGATGCCACCGACGCCGATGATGACCACCGGCTTGGGAAGTCGTGCGCGCAGGTATTTTACTACGGCGGTGCTACGGGCCCGCAGAGGAGCACCACTTAGCCCTCCTGCACCGATCGTTTCCAATGTGGCCTTGGTCGTGAGCAGTCCATCACGGGCGATGGTCGTGTTCGTGGCGATGACGCCGGCGATGCCGCTCTCCTTCACCACGGCCACGATGTCATCCAACTGACCATCGGTGAGGTCGGGCGCGATCTTCAGCAGGATCGGACGGTGTACGGCCTTCGCCGCATCGCGTCGCTTCAATTCGTTCAGGATCTCCAGCAGCGGTCCTTTTTCCTGCAAGGCGCGCAATCCGGGCGTGTTGGGGCTGCTCACGTTCACCACGAAGTAGTCGACGACCGCGTGCAAGGCTTCGAAGCAGATCACATAGTCGTCGATCGCCCGCTCGTTGGGTGTCGCCTTGTTCTTGCCGATGTTGCCGCCTACGATGATCCCGGGATTGCGGCGTTTCAACCGTTCCAATGCGGCGGCCACACCACCGTTGTTGAAGCCCATTCGGTTGATCAGCGCGTTGTCGGGCTTCAGCCGGAAGAGGCGCGGCTTGTCGTTACCCGGTTGTGGGAGCGGTGTCAACGTACCCACTTCGATGAAACCGAAGCCGATGCGCGCGAGGGCGTTCACATGCGCTGCATCCTTGTCCATGCCTGCAGCGAGCCCGACAGGTCCGGGGAATCGCAGTCCCATCACCTCCACGGCCGCCGTACCAGGAGGTGCCGCACCACCGCTGAGCGCGGTGGCACCCGGCAATTCCAATAACGAGAAAGTAAGGTGGTGCGCTTTCTCCGGAGAGAGCAGGAAGAGCAGCGGGCGAAGAAGACCGTACATGCGCCGCGAAACTAGCGCAAAGTGTAAGCCGCTTGGTCCACTTCAACCTGTGACCGCAGTTCATCACGGCATGTTGGTCTGGTCCCAGTGTAGGTCGATACATTGAAGGGTGGCGTTCTTGGCGTTCTGGGAACCTCACCGGATGCGAACGAACAGGTGCGTTTGACCCTGGAAGGGTCACAGACCGTAGTTCGAAGCGTTCAGGGATCCTCCGACCCCAGCGGGGTCGCAGGCATGCAGCAGCGAGAGCGGATGGAAAGATGTTCCGGCATGACACCGCTGATCAACCTAGCACCCAACGTACACCGATGTAACCCCGCACACCTTGTAATGAGGCGTAGATGTAAGTGGCATCAAAGGTGTAGCCATTCGGATTGGTGGTAGCATCACCTGAGGTGCGATCGAAAGGATCGAACGGCCGCATGAGCGGATCCGTCGGCCGGAAGTCGAGCAGGTTCTTCACACCGCCATAGACTTCAAGCTGGTCGTGCACGCTCTTCTTCACTTGTACGTTGACCAAGGCATAGACCGGCGAATACTCCGGTCGGAAGTCGTTGAGCAAGGTGGGCAAACGCATGGGTCCGTAAGCCTGGCCGGTGAGGTCCACATTCCATCGCATCGGAAGTTGATAGCTGGCCGTGAAGGTGCCTGACCAGCGCGGTGCGAAGAATTGATCGGCCCGCTCGCCATCGCTCTCGGTGTAGACTTCCATGTACGTGGCACCGGCCAAGACCCGCAACGGTTCGCCCAGTCGCGCTTCCAAGTTCAGGCTAACCCCTCTGGAAACGGCGGTACCAGAAAGGTTGCGATAGAGGATCAAGTCGTTGTCGGTGGTGTAGTCGGGCAGGATCCGGTTGCTGAAGTGCGTATAGAACACCGAAGCATCCACACCGAAGAAATGGCGCTCGCCGGGCCATTTGCGCACCACGTTCAACGTGCCGTTCATGGAACGTTCGGGCTGTAGGTCCTCTTCGATCACCACCGTGCGCGAACCGGTGAGGGCGGCGTGCTCTTCGGTGAAGAGGTTCACCACGCGGAAGCCGGTGCCGAAGTTGGCGCGCACCGCCCAGCGTCCGTTCGGTGCCCATTTGTAGGCGAGCCGCGGACTTTGCACGAGGCCATGGTCGCGATCATGGTCGAGGCGATACCCGGCCAACAACTTGTGGACTTCGGTGATGCTCCACTCGTCTTGGACGAACAAGCCCGGCAAGGGACGTCGTTCAGGGGCATTGCGCAGCACACCGCCACGTTCCTCGGCGGTGGCCACCGTGTTGTCATCGTAGTGCGTGTAGCGATAGGCCAGTCCGGTGAGGAGGTCGTGCCGCGCTCCGATGCGCTTCGTCCAATAGAGCTGCCCGAATAGGACCTGCTGGTCAGCATCGTAGGGCATGGTGCCGTACCACGAGCGCTGCTGGTGCCCGTTGGCGCTCACCTGAAGCATCACCGTGCCCGGCATCGGCAACTGGTACTGACCGATCAGCTCCCAGCGTCGGGTGCCGATGCTCTCCCCGTAGATGCTGTCGCCACCAGCGAAGGCAGGTGTCCACCCCATCTGCCCCCCCCAGCGATCCTCGTATACGTAACGCCCGGCGAGGTTGGCCACGCGGCGATCGCGGCGCTGAACGGCGATCTTGTTGAAGATGGAGATGCGCTGTTGCAGCGTGACATCGGTGAAGCCGTCGCCGTTGCGGTCGCGCGCATCATCGTAGTGGAACATGTTCACGCCGAGCAGGTCGTTCACCTTGTCGTGGCGGAATCGTGCGCCCAAGTCGAGCGAATGCTCCTGCCAGCTGGTGGTCATGGCCTCCACCGACAGGCGCGGGGCCAGCACCGGGTCCTTGGTGATCACGTTGATGATGCCCCCCATGGCCTCGCTGCCGTAGAGGGAAGAGCCCGGCCCCTTCATCACTTCCACGCGCTCGATCAGGCTGAGGGGTATGCCACTGAGACCGTACACCGTGCTTAGGCCGCTCACGATGGGCATGCCATCGATCAGGATCATCGTGTAAGGCCCTTCCATGCCGTTGATGTGGATATCGCCCGTGTTGCACACACCACAGTTGATCTGAGGCCGCACTCCGTTCACCATGGCCACGGCATCGAACAGCGCCGGGCTGGGATCCTTGCGGAACAACGCCGGGGTGATCACCTCCACCGGGACCGGGCTTTCACTGCGCGAGATGGCCCGCATGGTACCGGTCACCACGACCTCGTCCAATTCGGAGGCATCAGCCTGAAGCACCACTTTACCCACATCATGCTGACCTGTCCCGATGGCAGGAACATCAATGGTCCGGGTGCGCAAGCCGATGGAACGGCACACGAGCCGAAGCGGCGTTCCACACGGTACCACGATCTCGAAGCGCCCGGAGACATTGGTCACGGCGCCGGTCGTCGTGCCTTCCAACACCACGTGGGCGAACGGGACCGCCCCTTCAGCCGCGCGCAAGAGCCCCACCACCGTGCATTGCCCGATGACACGGACACCGGACACCACCAGCAGCAAGAGAAGGACCACCGTCCGGAACATGCGGCGAAAGTAATCCAATTTTTAGCCTCGTCTAATTTATTCGTCTATATTTGCCTCATCATCCCATGCTCACCCGCAGCGAAGAGGACCACTTGAAGGCCGTCTATGCCCTGTTGCTCGATGGCGACAGCGCGCTCACAAAGGACATCGCACACCGCTTGCGGACCAAGGCGAGCAGCGTCACTGACATGCTGAAGAAGCTGGCGGACAAGGGCCTGCTGAAGCATGAGCCGTATTATGGTGTGAAGTTGACCGCCAAGGGACGCGGACATGCCGTACAACTCGTCCGTCGGCACCGGTTGTGGGAGACCTTTCTGGTCCAACGCCTTGGCTTCGGATGGGACGAGGTGCACGAGGTGGCCGAGCAGTTGGAACATGTGGCCGACGACAAGCTCACCGACCGTCTGGACGACTATTTGGGCAAACCCGCCTTCGATCCGCACGGCGACCCCATCCCCGACCGCAAGGGCCGCATTCGACCCCGCAAGACCCAACGCTTGAGCGTATGCCGTGCTCAAGAAAGCGTGCGCATCGCTGCGGTGAGCGAGACCACGGACGGTCTGCTGCGGCTGCTCGACTCCAAAGGCCTGCGCATCGGCACACAGCTTACGGTATTGGAAGTACACCCCTTCGATGGCAGCATGGATATCAAGCCCAAGAATGGCGCATCCTTCAGCGTGAGCAAGGAAGTGAGCCATCACTTGCAAGTAGAACCCGCATAAGCCCATGGAGCCTTTCGCCCAGATCGAACGTTACTTCAGCAGCATCGACCCGGTGCTCGCGGCATTCTTGGCCACCACGTTCACCTGGTTGGTCACCGCGGCCGGCGCCAGCTTGGTCTTCTTCTTCGGCAACGCCTCGCGCAAATGGCTCGATGGCATGCTCGGCTTCACCGGTGGTGTGATGGTGGCGGCGAGCTTCTGGAGCCTGCTCACTCCGAGCATCGACATGAGCGAGCGCATGGGCAACATCCCCTGGCTGGCGCCGGCGATCGGTTTCGCGGCCGGTGCGCTTTTCCTGTTCGCCTTGGACAAACTGCTTCCACACCTGCACATCAACTTCGACCCTGCGCAGTCCGAAGGCCCCAGCACCAAGTGGCACAAGACCACCTTGCTCGTCCTGGCGATCACCCTGCACAACATTCCCGAAGGGCTCGCCGTGGGAGTGCTCTTCGGCGGCGTGGCCGCAGGTATGCCCGAGGCCAGCATCGGCGGGGCGTTGGCGCTGGCCATCGGCATCGGGCTGCAGAACTTCCCCGAAGGTTTCGCGGTGAGCATGCCCTTGCGACGCCAGGGTCTCAGTAAATTCAGGAGCTTCTGGTACGGTCAGCTCAGCGCCATCGTGGAACCGGTGGCCGGCGTGGTCGGCGCAGTGGCCGTGATCCACATGCAGGGCTTCCTCCCCTACGCGCTGGCCTTCGCGGCGGGCGCCATGATCTACGTGGTGGTGGAGGAAGTGATCCCCGAAACGCAGCAGGACAAGTACACGGATATCGCCACGCTCGGCTTCATCGGCGGCTTCATAGTGATGATGATCCTGGACGTGGCCTTGGGGTGAATTAGCTTCGCGCTCCCATGTCCAGTACCATCGAGGTCAAGAACCGCAAGGCGGGGTTCGAATACCACCTGCTCGATACGTTCGAGTGCGGCATGGTGCTCATGGGATCCGAGATAAAGAGCATCCGCAACAACGGCGCCACCATCGGCGAAGCCTTCTGCCAGTTCGTGGGGAACGACCTGCTGGTGCGCGGAATGCAGATCAACCCATGGGGTTCCAATCCGCACTATGTGCACGAGCCCAAACGCGATCGGAAATTGCTGCTTCACCACAAAGAGCTGGACAAGTTGCGACGGAAGTTGCGCGACACGGGCATGACCATTGTGCCAGTGCGGCTCTTCATCGCACCGAACGGTTTCGCCAAGCTGGAGATTGCACTGGCAAAGGGCAAGAAGACCTTCGACAAGCGCGACAGCTTGAAGGCCAAGGACGTGCAGCGCGACCTGGACCGCATGGGTTGATCCGATGGAGTGGCGCCGCCATATCGCTCGCTACGGCGATGGCTGGTTCCCTGGCGAACCGTGGGTGAAGTGGTCTTTCGTCGCGCTCTTCGCCCTAGCGGCCGTGCTCCGCTTTTGGAACCTCCCCGGACTGCCCTTCACCCACGACGAATTGAGCGCACTGATGCGCATCTACCCCACGCTTGGAGAGACCATCCAACGCGGCGTGATCGAGTTGGATACCCATCCGCCCGGCGTCCAGGTGTTCGAGTGGGCATGGACCCGAATCTTCGGCACGTCAGAGGCTGCGGTCAAATCCCCTTTCATCCTGCTGGCGCTCATCGCGCTGTTCCCCCTCTATCGCTTTGCCCTCGCCTGGTCCTCCGCAGGCACCGCATTGGTGAGCACCGCCCTGCTCGCCACGTTGCAATACACGGTGCTGTATGCGCAGATCGCACGGCCCTATGCCATCGGCTTCTTCACCATCGCGTTGCTAGCGGATCACATCACACGATACCTCGCGTTCAACCGTCGCACGGATCTGTTCGGCATCGGCTTGGCGGCGGTGCTCAGTGCGTACACACACCACTTTTCCCTATTGCTGGCGGGCATCATGGTGCTATCCACAGGGCCCCTGCTGCTGCGCGAGCAGCGGAAGCCCTTCCTGGTGATGTGTGTGGTGAGCGCCGTGGCCTATGCACCGAACCTGGGCATCTTCGCCAAACAACTCGGCCTTGGTGGCTTGGGCAACTGGCTGCCACCGCCCGACGCTCAGTGGCTGCCGCGCTACCTGCAATGGATCCTGCATTTTTCAGAGCCGTTGATGGTGGTTGTCGGTGGGGCCTTCGTGATCGGTCTTGGCCTTGCGGTGAGGCGGTCCGGTGAACGAAGTCCGGCACGATGGCTGCTTCCCCTTTGGGGGCTTGCCCCGCTGCTGATCGGGTACGGCTACAGTGTTTGGCGATCACCGGTATTGCAATACAGCTTGGTCCTGTTCAGCTTCCCCTTTCTGGTCCATTGGGTGTTCATGGGGTTCCGGAATGCACCGAAATGGCTGGTGCTCGGGACCGCAGGCCTGATCGCCATCACCTCCACCACCACGTTGGTCCTGGAACGCCAGCACTATCGCGTCTTCTCCGATACCCCTTACGCGGCCATGGTGCGTGTGATGATGAACCACATCGTTCGCGCAGGTCCGGAGCGCAGCTTCGTGATCTTCGATGCGCCACGGCCACAGGTCGAGTTCCACCTTCGTCGGCACGGGATGGATCCTGAACAGGGGATCGTTTGGCCCCGCGAGCGGGAAGCCCAAGGGTTGCAGGAGCAGCTGCAAGATCCACAGTGGACGCATGTGGTACTGGGCACCAGCAACGGCTGCTTGGAAGAACGCGTGGCTTTGGTGCGTGCACACTTCCCCTATCTGGTGCATCTGGAGGATCATGTGGAAGGCCAAGTGCATGTCTTCGCGCGGCAGCAGCCGGAGCACTCGATCGCCGATCGTCGGTTGCTTCAGGTGATCAGCCCAAGTAGACGGGCCGGGCATGTGCACGTGGACCAAGAACTGACCATGTGGCACGACACCGATGCACGGAGATCTTGTTGGGACTTGGTGGATCATGAGTTCGGTATTGAAGCGAAGTACACCCTTCCTGCGCAACCCGATACACGAGAAGATCTCTATGAAGTGGAAATGGAAGTGTCGCACATCCCGGTAGGCACGGACCTATCCCTAGTGGTCGAATTGCGCAACGCCCGGAACGAATTGCTGCTGTACCGCGCCAGTGCTGCACCAGCAACGGCAGGCACCGCGGTGGTGGCGCTATCGCCATCCTGGGTCGATGCCGGAGAGGCTCCGCTGGAAGTGAACATGTACGTGCAGAACAGGACGAAAGGGCCTGCGCGCATCCATGCGTTGCGCCTGTACCGAAGGGAGCAGAACCCGGTGCGCAATGCCCTGCTGGCACCAGTGCGTAACCTGGGCCACCTTCCCTTGAAATGAAAGAAGGCCGCATGAAGCGGCCTTCTTGTTGAACAAGGCTTGGGATCAGAGCTTGAAGCTGAGACCGATCCCGAGGGTTTGTTTGAATTGGGTAGCTGGGCCGGTGTACGCCAAGCCGGCATCATCCACCCGTGGAAGTTGGGTGTCGTGGTCATAGATCAGCACCGTGTTCAAGGTGGCGGCGAACCACTCGTTCACCTTGAAGGTCCACAAGGTCTCCCAGGTCACATCGATGTTCTGAGGGTTACGCAGGTAGTTGCTGAAGAGATCGCCGCGTGTCAGGAAGGTGATGTTCTTGGCCAGGTCTTTTTTGTACTGCAGACGGAGGTAACCACCCAGTTCGAGTTCGGAGGTGCTTCCGTTCTTCACGCCGTACACACGGTCATCCGGCCCGAGTCCTTCGAACAGCAGATCATCGTTCACCACTACCATACGGGCCGTGGCGGGCGAGAAGAACACGGTGAAGTTCTCACTGGGTCGGTAGTCCAGACCCACACCGAGAAGCGCGTAGCCCGGAGCCATGAAGTTCGAGATGCGGTTGCCCTCAGCGTTGAAGCCCTCGGTGAATTGGGTGCGGAACTGGAAGACACCAGCGAGGTAGAGACTTTTCTTGAGTTCGTAGCCGTACTTGCTGTTCAGTTCGATACGGTCATCGGTCTTCTGCGGCTCCGTGTTGTTGTGCACGTGCTGGCCACCGAAGGCGAGGATCAAACTGTTGTCCCAGGCTTTGCGTCCTTTCTTCCAGTTGGCCGTGCCGTTGAACATGGCGATACCGCTCACCGAGCTGAAACCACCAGCCGCCCAGTTGGTCAGGTTCACCTGGGTCATGTTGATGTTGATGATGCCGCTCTTCTTCCATCCATCAGGAATGGTATCGGGAGGCACTCCGGTCTGCATGGTCGCTGCGGCGGCGTCGCGTGCACCTTTATCCACGTCGTTCTGCGCGATGGTCGGCAGCACAACGAAGAGGGAGAGCAAAAGGGTTAACGGTCGGTTCATGTTCTTTGTGGGTGGTTTTGGTGTCCTTCCGAGGCGCGAAGGAAAGAAGTTCAGGCGTGTTTCGTGGTGACGGTCATACTGGGTTTCGGCCCGTTGATACCAGCAGCTTGCAAAGCTGTGATCCCTTGTTCTAGGATGCCGAAGTATACGGTCCAGTAGTCCTTGGGGTCGCACCACGGGCGCACGGCCAGTTCGATGCCTTCCAGGTTCAGCTTGTTCACCGTAACGCTCGGCGCAGGTTCTTGCAACACCAGGGAATTCGCGTTCATCACGCCTTCCAAGACCTGCCTCACCTTGTCCAAGGGTTCGCCGTAGGCCACGCCCATGGTCAGGTCCACACGCATCTTGCCATCCGCGCTGTAGTTGATGATGTTGCCGTTGGCCATGGCGCCATTGGGGATGATCGCCGTTTTGTTCTCCGGGGTGAGTAGGACAGTGGTGAAGATCTGGATCTCCTTCACCGTGCCGAGTATGCCTTGGGCCTCGATCAGGTCGCCCACCTTGTAGGGTTTGAACAACAGGATGAGGGTGCCTCCGGCGAAATTCGCCAGGGTGCCCTGCAAGGCTAGGCCCACGGCCAGACCCGCCGCGCCTACGATGGCCACGAAGCTGGTGGTGGCCACACCCATCATCTGGATCACCGTGAGGAACAGCAGCACCCGCAAGGAGATGGTGACCAGGCTGTGCAGGAAACGCTTCAGCGTGGGTTCCACACCACGGCGGTCCAACACCTTGTTCAGCAAGCTGGCGAGCATTCGGATAAGCAACGAACCGATCCAGAGTACGATGAGGGCCATGAGCACCTTCGGAGCGTACTCCACGACGAGTTGCATGCCCTTGGCGGTCCAAGTGCTCAGTTGGTTCACGGGTTCGGCGATGATCTCAGGTTCCATGGTCTGTGGTGGTTAGTGTCCGTTCAGGCGAAAGGGGCCTTGTGGGTGGTAGTGGTCTGGTCGACTCGCTGATCGCCCCGTGATTCCGCTTTCCGCGGAGCGTCGATCACTTCGATCCGTTCGGTCACGAGCCTCTTGCTGGGGATCATCACCACACGGTCGCTCTTGCGCAGGGTCATGCTCACACTATCGATGCGCTCGATCACCCCTTCATCATCGCCGATGCGGACGTGCATGCCCGGCTTGAACCGCTCGTTGCCGTAGTAGCTGCCCAGGATGTTGCTGAGCACATCGCGCGCGGCGAATCCATAGGCCACACCGAAGGCGAGCAAGAGCCCACCAAGGATGATCTGGATGTTCGTGGTAATGAGGGTCGTATCCACACCGGCCACGTTCAGTGCGGTGATGGATGCGAAAACGATGGTGATCACGGCCAGGATACGCCCGACGATACGGCCGGCGGACAACTCGACCACGTTGCTCAATTGGCTCACCAATCGGCTCACTTTATCCGCACCCCAGATACCCAGTACGAAGATGGCCAATGCGGTAAGCAGCGTAGGCAGGAAGGCGAACGCGCGCTGCACCGCGAAGCTCACCAGATGGAGCCCCATGAGATCAGCGGCCGAAAGCACGGCAATGAGCACCATCAGCCACCATACCATCGTGGCCACAAGGCGTGCCGGCGTGAATCCACCGAAACGGGCAATAGCACGATCGACACCTGAACGCTGAGCCAATGGATCCAATGTGCGCTCGCCGATACGTAGGGCGATCCACCGGAGGCCTCTGGCCAGCAACAAGCCGACCAAGAGTACCAACAGGCCGGTTAGCACCGCCGGTAGCCTATCGATGATGGCGGCGCCATAAGTGTTGAACGCCTGGGGCAGTCGGTCTTGGAAGAAAGTCATGTCCATGGTGGAGAGATCAAGTAGTTGGGTCCTTCGGGGGTTCAGCGGTGTTCGACTTCCGTCCTTCACCGGACCCACCCACGATACGGATCCGTTCGAAAAGTGCCGCGCTGGGGTCGGCCACGAAGAGTTGCAGCATGCGCATGAGCATCATCACGAATTTCACACTTCCCACCACTTCGGCACGCAAGTGCTCGGGCGGTTGGTCGGTGGACCGGATCAGCTTGAACGGATTCTCGCTCATGGCTCTTCCGGGAATAAGACGTGATACTTCGCCAACGCTCGCTCCCGCGCCCGCATGGAGCGCATCTTCACGGCGCTTTCGGAAAGGGCCAGGACATCCATCATGTCCTTCACGGACAATTCATCCTGGTACTTCATCAGCAGAATGCCGCGGTCCGCAGGTTCCAAGACATCAAGAACCTTGGCCAGGCGGTCCGCCCGAAGGGAGAGCAGCTCGGCTTCATAGCGTTCATCGGCTCCATCATCGATGCGCTCGTCGTCGTCCAACTCGGAGGTCCGCTGCTTTTGGTCCTTGCGCAGATGGTCAAGGCAATAGTTGTAGGTGATGCTGTACAACCACGTCCCGAAACGACTGCGGTGGTCGAACTTCGTCAGGTTCACGAACGCCTTCAGGAAGATGTCGTGCGTAAGGTCCTGCGCTAGTTCCTTGTTCCGCGTCATGCTCACGCATTTCTGGAATACCTTGCTCGAGTAGCGGTCGTACAGGATCCCGAAACGGTCCGCGTCCATGTCCCGCTGAAGCTCCGCCACGAGGTCCTCGTCGCTAAGCTGGCTGACCGGCTTGGCCTTCTTCCTGAACAACACTTGGGGAGAGCGTATTCGCCGTTTGGACGTGGAGCGGTGAAAAGGTCACATACGTCGGATCGGAAGCCTGAAAGAAGGCTGAAGGACGCTGCTTATTGATGAGGATGCCGACCGGTGTGTACCCATGGTGCTACGACGCGAAGCCACCTGGGAGAGGCGCTGGCTGATAAAGACACTCAAGCCACCTTGATTGACCCGACTAAAGTCAGTTCACAAAGCACGAGCTTGTTGTGCCTCTTGGCGCGAAAGTACAGCAGACCACTAAATCGCTGCTACCTTGCAATGAAACGCCATTTTGACATCACAATGCACTACCTACTCACAACTAAGTGGTATCCCAGAGCTCTAGGTTGCGCCATTATGTCATTTGACCAGCGCTCCAACAGCCTTCCTCTCTACAAGATACGACGTCCTACCCACACCTGAGTTATGAACGACTTGCTGTTCCATGACAATACCCACTCTTGAATCAAAGAATCCATCATTTGACTGATTATCTGACACTTATATCCTCCTCTACTGCCCACATACAACACAACCGGTCAAGTTAGTTATTAAGGGGTCCTCATTCTGACACGGTATTTGGATGTAACATTGTGCAGCACACCAGATTGTTGATAACATGTTGACAAGAAAACGCACAGAGGGTAGATTTGGCAAATATTTGGAGGCGTCCAGCAGAAGGTCTTCGACTAATGAACTCTAAGGCCGATGAATCCAATTGAACTAGCAGACCTCATTAGGCAGTACTCGACTAATGCCAAGGTCAATCGTGAGAACTACGAGGCTGAGTTGCTTCGCATTGTTCAGGACGAGAATCAATTCAACGAACGCGTAATCAACCTTCATCGCGAGCGTGAACGAATGGAGGAAGAAGCAGAAGCCAATCGCTCATTCGATCCTGAAGTACTTCGTGTTGTGATATCTTATAAGGCCCGTTGAGTTCTACGCTCAACGCTAATAATGACATCAAGTTCTTCCTGGTCTCACTACATCTGCCCAGAAGCTCAGAGTCCAAGTGAGTGGATTCTTGAGACTCTAGTCAAAATTGCAAGGAAACGCTTTCCCAGCTATAAGTACAAGGACTTAAAGAGAGATGCCCATCTCGGTTACTTCGCGGACTACTTCTCAAGTCAATCTAGGTTCATCGCGGCAACAATCATATGTGAGCACGAATATCACAGTGTGAGCTATGCGAGTGACTATTCGAGGTATTATAGTCAAGCGCATCGCAACATTGAGAAGAAAGTTGCTCGGATTCACTTCTTCTCAGAACGTCTTCCTCGTAAAACTATAATTGATTCGTTAGGTACAGCAAATTTTAAAACGTACGTCGCAGAGAATTATCTTGGTCATATAACGCTGAAGCCCATTCTAAACTCACTTGTAGGAGCCTCTATAGTCAAGACATACCCACAAACGAAAGCCAGATTTTTTTCCGTTGTACGGAACTATACCGTCAATCTCTTTGGAGAAGACATTAATTTAAAATCACTTGTATTCCAACAACAAGATGGCGCGGTAAGCGCATGTGCCACTGCTGCACTATGGATGGCCTTCCACAAAACACATCTTGATTTCAGACATGCACTGCATACACCTCACGAAATCACATCACTAGCAGGCTATGGGGACGGTGTTGGTCGAAACTTTCCCAGCACAGGACTTGATGTAAACCAAATTATTTCCGCAATAGCTGCCCATGGCCTCGACCCTGAGTTGCGCACTCGAAACAAGTTTAAGACTACATATCTGAAAGACGACCAACTCGTCACAGAGTCGGTGCTTGAACCCATTTTCCTAAAACGATTCGCATATTCATACCTATCAGCTCAAATACCAGTGCTACTTGGCTTCAACTATGGTACTGCGTATCACCTAGTCACACTAAACGGATACCGTTTTGTTGATGACGAGAAAGAAATTATGTCCTTGAATCATGTCAAAGACGACCATCCAATGATAGCTGATTATTTATGCCGACTTTATTGTCATGATGATCAAATTGGCCCTTTCGCTCGAATTGGTTTTCCTCAGTATTTTCCGAATGCAATTTCTTTCATGCAGGAAAGCAAAATAGCTTACCCCAGAGTTTTGATTGTGCCTTTGCAAACTAGTATAAGAGTGAATTATAATGACATTAGCGATGTAGTGCGATGGACACATCTTCAATATAAAGTGCCGGGGCAGCCAACGCCATATATATGGGATATTAGACTCCTCCGCAGTAATGACTACAAAAGGACAGCATGCCGCAATCGAGGAATTTTACCATCGATTCGAGAAAAAATCGTAACCGCCTCATTGCCTAAATATGTTTGGGTTGCCTCCCAATACGCTGCGACAGATTTGCAACACCCTCTAATGGACATGGTATTTGATTCAACTGGCACTCGTGGTGCCTTCTGTTGTGACATGATTCATTTCTATAGTCCTGCCCAAGCAAATCTGGCTCGAAGAGTATTTGAACAGGTACTAGCAAGTAGTAAGGATGACTACCCCGACTTTTATGCAGACATGATCGTCGAGTCCGCAACGAAACACCTTGCAAACACATGAACTACCTGGCAAAATATCAAGGAGCAACCAAATCATGGGTGCATGAGCCCGTATCAAATGAAAGACTAGTTGAAGACCTACCTGAGTTGCTGAGTAAGGTGAATAGAGACCTCGACTTTGTCTGTATGTTCAATGGTGGTGATTGGAGTGAGCTCAATTTAGTGCTTCAGAATCCAGAGTTTCAAAAGGAGCTGCATGAAATAAGCAAGAATAAAGTTCTCTTTGTTCATCTCGTTATGAAAGGCCGAAATGATACTGGAGAGCGATTCGGCGATTTGGCACAAATCGAATTCGGCGATGACAGTAGAGCCGAATTTTGGCGAGCCTTTCTGGCGAAGAATTTTAAAGATCGGGCAGGTTCTTACATAGAGGAAATGTCTGACCTTCTAAGCAGGCCGTCAATCGCAATTTTTCGATTGTTCCGTAACTTGGATTCTAACGAAGCTCAGAGTATTGAAGATGCATTTGTACAGCCATTAATGCCAGTTTCGCGGGCAGCATACGAGAGAGACCCACTTAAGGTAGACGACATTTATGAATCCACTCTGGAGTACTTCAAGCTCATTAATGATCAAATCATTAGTGACCAGCAACATTGGCAGGACATGAAAAAAAGAGAAGATATGCGCACATGGCTGGAGCCCCTAATCAAGAACACCCCAAAGGGGGTAAGTCTCTCAAAAATAATTGTAATGAGCGCTTCTCAGTTCTTTGGATAAATGTGAGTACAGGCTTCCTCATTTCTTGGCTGTAAACTTCACAAAGGTTCGGCCAAGTGATAGCCGGGTGGCCGGAGGGTGCCCCGTTAATCCAAGTCTCATTCAAAAAGGGTACTCAAAACACCACTTTGGAAAGAAGAAAGGTTGTCAAAGAACAACTTTGGCTGATTCAGGGTGGACAAGAGTAGAACCAATTGCTAGTTAACTCAATTTATGGCTGTGCGATGTACGTTAATGCATGATGCACACACTAAAAGTAATTCATGTGGGCAATGCCGGATTCGAACCAGCGACCCCTACCTTGTCGAGGTAGTGCTCTGAACCAGCTGAGCTAATTGCCCGTTCCCTGCGGAGGGCGGCAAATATATGGTTCTGTGCCGGATTTGCGGCCCCTTGGTCCGATTTCTGATGGTCCGTCCGTGCACATCCTGATCGGGATCAGTCAGGTTGTGGTGCGTTGGCGCTAGTTTTGCGCCCGAAAGCCATGCCACCAGCCAAAGCAGCCACCAGCGGTAGGATCTTCCAGAATCCTGTTCTGGAAGCGCTCACCAAGACCCACATCGCCGTTCCCTTGACCATTTTCTTCGGTCTTGGCGCCGTTTCCGGGTATTTCTCGGTACATGTCATGGGGTTCTCGGTGCTCAACACCGTATCCATGTACTTGGTCGGTGCGCTTTTCTTCACCTTCATCGAGTACATCGCCCATCGCAAGTTGTACCACATGGGCACCTCAGGTAGTGAGCGGAAAGCCCGCATTCAGTACATCATGCATGGCGTGCACCACGATCATCCGCGCGATAAGAAACGCCTGGCCCTCCCGCCCGTCGTTTCCGTGGTGCTGGCCACCCTGTTCATGGGCTTGTTCCGCTTGGTGCTCGGCCCCAGCGGCATTGCCTTCGGTGGTGGGTTCATGACCGGCTACGCCACCTATTTGATGGTCCACTACGCGGTGCATACCATGAATCCGCCCAAGAACATCTTCGGCGTGCTCTGGAAGCACCATAACCTGCACCACTATGTGGGCGACAAAGGCGCTTTTGGTGTGAGTTCGCCCCTTTGGGACTACGTCTTCGGTACCATGCCCGAGGACCCCAAGGCCGGTCGCCGTCCGGTTTCGGCCTGATCCCGCCATGCAGGCTGCACGCTTCGGGCTTTGGAGCTTGCGACCTGGAGCACGAGGTTGGTTCTTTCTGGTGCCGCTGTTCGGCCTGATCACGGCGTGCGGCGAACCCGATACCACCGGGATCCTCCTCATCGGCCATGGCGGCCTAGGGCCCGATGCCCCCCACCCTATGAACAGCCAAGAAGCTTTTGTGGGGGCTTTGGAACAGGGCTTGGACGGCGTGGAGATCGATGTGCAACTGACCAAGGACTCTCAGCTGGTGGCCCACCATGATCACGCCCTGAGCAGCAACGGCTGTTCGGGTCGCATCCACGACCATACCTGGAAGGAATTACAGATGTGTGAACAGTCCGAGCAGGCCGAGGGTGCTTTCCATGGCGTGCAGGTCCCATCGTTGATCGAGGAGCTTCAACGTCGCTTTCCCAAAGCACACTACACCCTGGATGTGAAACTGAATAGCGGGGCCGATTGGTGGAGCTACCTGCACACAACCGCCCGCGCCATCGCACGCCTACATGCACAGCTGGGATCTAAGGACAACCTCACGGTGGAATGTCGTACGCCGGATCTCCTGCGCGCCATGGCCGAAAGCGCCCCTGGCGTGCCTTACCACTTGATCACCGAGGATGTGTCGAAGGACCTTTCGACCGCTGTGGCTCTCGGGTGCGCGGGCATTACGGTACAAGCGGATGCAGTGGATGCCGATGAGGCAGCGGCCATCCACGAAGCCGGTCTCGCATTGACGCTGTATGGAGTGGGATCTCCCTGGAGCTTGAAGCGTGCGATCGCCCTCAAGCCTGAAGCCATCCAAGTGGACCTTTAACGCTCACTGCGCTCGGATGAGGCGCAGGTCTTCCTGTTCGAGCATGATGGCATACTCGTTCCTGAATCCGTTCTCCGCACCGGTGCGGCTCATTCGGAAACCCATGTGCAACGGCTCCGTGCGCACCTGGTCGAAATGCTCAGCGAATCCAAGCCCTTCGGAGAGGAGCGCTTTGAGGTAGAAGAAGGTGACATCGAATCCCAGCAACGCGTACTCGTCCACATCGGTCTTGTACCGCTCGCGATAGGCCGTGGTGAAATCGAGCACTCGCGGGTCGGTTGGATCGAAGAAAATTCCGGCCGCGTAGGTGAAGTCCAAGACCTCAAGGTCCGTGATGGATACCGACGGCATGCCATACCATGACTCCATTCCGACCAAGCGGATCTTGTGTTTGGTGGCCATCCCTTTCAACTTCGTCACCAGCGCGGTCACGAACTCCACGTCCTCGCTCGGGGCCACGATCACATTGAGTCGGCCGGCGTCCAATTTGCTCATCAGATCCGCGAAATCGCGCTTACCGGGCTTGGCGACCAACACCGAATCACGCAACCGTTCACTGCGCTGCACCAAGACCTCGTTCAAGGCCACACGCACCTGGTCCTGGGTCTCCTTTTCATTGGCGATCTCCGGACGGAGCAGGATCACGTTCGAGGCGGCGTACTTGTTGGCCACATAACGGGCTGCATGCTTCACCAGATCGGAGCGTGTGGGCACCACCTTGCTCACCGTAGGCATCCCCAGGATCACCTTATTGCTTTGCTGCACCGGACACACGATGTGCGCGCGCTGATTGGTGCGCGCGAGCTGCTCGATGGCAGTGCGATGGAATGGGCCGATGAAGAGGTCGTACTCCTGGATCTCGGGCTTGCGGATCACGGTGTTCCAATCCTTCAGACCATCACCCATGTCCACCACGTCCACGTCGGCGTGCAGGCCGATCTTCCGCAGTGAATCGATGGCCATGCGGGCACCGTTATGGAACTGGATGGCCACACGGGTGGGTTCGTAGTAGGTGGCCTTTTCGCCGGAGGTCGCTCGGGAGAGCACGCTATCGTTGCGTTGGATGGAGAACGGGAGCAGCATGGCCACCTTGTAGCGCATGTGCTCCTTGATCCGCACCAACGGCTCCGCCGGGCTTTCCTCCTCCACCGCGCTGGGTATGATGATCGAGGCACCCGTCTTCAACCCTTCGGGCAATCCTCCGTTGGCTGCGCGGATGGCTTCGGGGTCAACACCATAGCGCTTGCCCAACCCGAACAAAGTCTCGCCCGGCTGCACCGTGTGGTCGCCACCGGTGCCCGGCGTAGCTGGAAGCAAGGCTTTCGGCGGCGCACCACCCACCTTCGCCACCGGGATGATCAGTTCCATTCCCTCCTTCAATGTCAACCCCGCCGGATTGCGCTCGAGCAATTGGTTGATATCCACATTGTACAGCCTGGAGATCCCGAAGAGCGTCTCCTTCTTGCGGACCACGTGCACCAGTTCGCCATCGTTCCGCAGTACCGGCGCCGACTTCAACTCCTTCTTCACCACGGCATCCAGCGGTATGAGCACTTCCTCTCCGATGCTGAGTCCATCTTGCGCCGAAGGGTTGGAGGCGAGCAACACGTCCACCGGCACCGCCTTGGCCCGTGCGATCCCGAAAAGCGTTTGACCGGCTTCCACCACATGCACCGCATACTTGCGGCCGTTCAGCACGCGCTGCTCCTGTGCCAGGGATGCCAAAGCCTGGCAGGCACAGAAAAGAAAGGTCACGATGCGGAAGTTCACTCCCATTCGATGGTGGCCGGTGGTTTGGAACTGATGTCGTACACGACGCGGTTTACGCCGCGCACCCGGTTGATGATGCTGTTCGAGATCCGTGCCAGGAATTCGTACGGGAGGTGACACCAATCGGCGGTCATGCCATCGGTGCTGCTCACGGCACGCAGGGCCACGGCGTTCTCGTAGGTGCGTTCATCGCCCATCACCCCCACGCTGCGGACCGGAAGCAGGATGGCACCCGCCTGCCACACCTGATCGTACAACCCCTCGTCGCGCAGGCCTTGGATGAAGATGTGATCCACTTCCTGAAGCAAGGCGACCTTTTCTGGGGTGATCTCGCCCAGGATGCGGATGGCGAGACCTGGGCCCGGGAAGGGATGCCTGCCGAGGATATTCGGATCAAGGTTCAGCTCCCGCCCTACCCGGCGCACTTCATCCTTAAAAAGTAGGCGCAGGGGCTCCACCACTTTCAGGTTCATGCGTTCAGGCAATCCACCTACGTTATGGTGGCTCTTGATGGTGACGCTGGGTCCGTTCACGCTCACGCTCTCGATCACATCGGGGTAGATCGTGCCTTGGCCCAACCACTTCACGTCCTTGATCCGGTGGGCCTCCCGATCGAACACTTCGATGAAGGTCCTGCCGATGGCTTTGCGCTTGGCTTCGGGTTCCTCCAGACCTTTAAGGGCCGCATAGAACTCGTTCCGGGCATCCACCCCGGTGATGTTGAGACCCAGGTGCCGGTAGCTCTCGAGCACTCTTGTGTATTCATCTTTCCGGAGCAAGCCATTGTCCACGAAAATGCAATGGAGCCTGTCGCCTATGGCCCTATCCAGCAAGAGGGCAGCCACCGAGCTGTCCACCCCACCGCTCAAGGCCAGCACCACCTGATCTTCGCCGAGCTGGCGTTGCAGGCTGGCCACGGTGCTCTCCACGAACCCGTGGGGGGTCCAATCGCCGTCGCAGCCGCAGATGCCGATCACGAAATTGTGGAGCAGCTGCAGTCCATCGGTGCTGTGGTACACCTCGGGGTGGAACTGGACGGCATAGGTGGGTGTTCCGAGCAGCTTGTAGGCGGCCACGGCCACCTCGGGGGTGCTGGCGATCACCTCCATGGCCTCGCTGGGTGCGGTAATGGTATCGCCGTGGCTCATCCAGACCTGCGAACCGGCCTCGATGCCATCGAAGAGCTCATTCTGGGCGATGGTGGTGAGGTGGGCACGGCCATATTCCCGCACCTTGCTACGCTCCACCGGAGCTCCTGCCCGTTTAGCGAGCAATTGAGCCCCGTAACAGACGGCCAGTATCGGCAACCGACCAAGGAAGCCATTGATGTCGGTATCCGGCGCGTTCGGCTCATGCACGCTGCTGGGGCTGCCACTGAGGATGACCCCGGCGATGTCCGGATCGTTCGCGAACTGTTGTGCCTTGGAGAAGGGATGGATCTCGCAGTACACATTCAGCTCGCGTACACGCCTGGCAATGAGCTGAGTATACTGGGAGCCATGATCGAGGATGAGGATGGAGCGCGGCACCGTGGAGCGGCCCAGGATTGAACAGCCCGGGGGGCTAAAAGTAGCCTTCGGCCGGGGTACGCTCCGCATCGAACAGAATGCGCGATCGATCGTGGAAAACGGGGCGGTCCCGGAGGCATCGAAGGGGGGCTACTCCACGTCTAAAGGACAGGTACGATAAGGGAGACTGTGGCAACCGGATCGGTGAACGGCACCAATGAAGTCATCAACAGCCGGTTGTTCGTATCCCGGATCGTGCGATCTTTGCCCATAGATGGTGTCTCCAATGACGCAGGCACCTTGAACGACCAGAACATGACCATGGGTAGCACCACACGTGCCATCTTCCTTTCGGTTCTGTTCGGGCTGGTATCCCTCTCCCTACACGCCCAGCAGTTGCTGGATGATTTCAACCGCGCGGCGGACAACGTCGTAGGTGGAGGTTGGACGGAAACGGAGACGTCCTCTCCCACAGGCGCGCGCATCAATAGTGCGGGACAGCTGGAAATGGGCAGTACGACCCAAGGACGGGATTATGTGTCCCAGGACATCACGGGGCTATATGGCACCACGTTCGGTACCAATTCGTGCTTATTGACATGGTCTTTCTTCTTCCGACAAAGTCGAACAGACCCCAGTGGTTATGCGCTCGGCGAGTACGCTGCGGCTTTCGTATTGGGTGCCACTACGGCCAATCTCAACACGGTGAGCAACGGCTATGCTGTGGTATTCGGTCAGAGCGGCTCCACTGACCCGATCCGATTGGTCCGTTTTGCTGGAGGTCTGTCGGGCACCTTGACCAACGTGATAACCGGCACGGGCGCCGGAGCGGATCTTGGGGCAGGTTACTATGGCGTGCGGGTGACATACGCACCAGCAACGAACACATGGACGTTGTACTTGGCCGTCCTTACGGCCGGAACATTTTCCAGCACCGCGCCAGCGGCCATTACCACATCGGTCGGATCGGCGGCCAACGCGTTCTACACCGGCACCAACCTTCCCTTTATCGGGGCCTACTGGAACCATGCGACCTCGGGCACTGATGCTGCCATATTCGACAATATCCACGTTCCTCAGCTCTGCATCCCCACGGTGAACCTCACCTCCACAGCAGGATCGGCAGGCGAGAACGTTGGTACCGTCACTGTGAATATCAGCATCTTCCCGGCAACGCTTACCGGAGGCAACATCGTGGTCACGGTGACCAATGGAACTGGGGTCGTGTATGGCGCTGGCAACGACTACACCACGACCCCCGCCGTGGTCGGTACGGACATCACCATACCGGTCCTGGCCGGTGCTACGACCGCCTCCTTCACGATAGCAGTGAACGACGATGCGCTCGATGAAGGCAACGAGTTGATCTCCTTCGCCTTGAGCGCCACCACAGGTGACCTCGTTCTTGGATCGACGTTGGACTACGAACAGACCATCATCGACAACGATGGTCCTCCGCAGATCAACTTCACCACGCTGAGTCAAACAAGGCTTGAGACTTCTGGAGGTTCGGTGGTGTTCAACCTCAGCATCAGTCCTCCCGCACCGTCGGCGGGCAATGTCACGTTCAGTGTGACCCCGGGGATCGGTGCCGTTTGTGGCGTCGGACAGGATTATCAGGTACAAGGGTTCGCGTGTCCGACCCCCACGTTCACGGTCGCGATCCTTGCAGGGGCCACGAGTTTATCGTTCACCGTGAATTACTACGACGATGTGATGATCGTGGAGCCCACGGAGGATGTCACCTTCACCATTACGAACACACCTTGGGGCGTAGGGGGCATCGGGGCGGCCAATTCCGGAGTGCTGTTCATCGCGGATAATGATTCCCCACCAACGGTGCTTGCTGCAGGAGACATCCTCATCGTAGGTGTGAACGCGAACAACGGAGCATGCCCCGGTGGTTCTACGGGTGAGGATTTCGTCAGCTTCTTCTCATTCAAGCCCATTCAGTTCGGCACACGGATCATCCTTACGGATAATGGGTATGAACGATGCACGCCTGGCCTATGGGGCAACACCGAAGGAACGGTGGAGATCCGACGTACCGGTCCTGCAATACCGGCCGGTCAAGTCGTGACGATTAGGATCACCGGGACCAGTGGCACAGGCAATGTGATCGGCGTGGCGCCGGATGCGAATTGGACGTGCTCTTCGCTCAATGGAGGGACCTCTCTGGCACTTAATGTCGGTGGCGACCAACTGTTCTTCATGCAGGGTGGAACGTGGAACACGAATACCGTCGGCGGGAACAACGCCACGTACACGGGAACCGTGGTCTACGGATTCAGCACGAACCCAAGCTTCCCTTGGAGCCAAACGTGTCCTAGCCCAGCCGGCAACCAACGAAGCAATCTTCCACCTGGGATGAATTGTTTTAGCATGTCCCCCACCCTCGCTTCGGACTTTAACAAGTACATCGGTCCGTTGACGATCGCCTCCCAGCGCGATTGGATCATACGGCTTGACAATACGGCCAATTGGAGCACCTACGCGAATTGTGGCGCGTACAACAGTGCGTTGCCGAATTGGCTGCTCTCGCCGACCCTACCCATCGCTCCAGGAACGCCAACACCTGGGCTGTGGAAGGGAAGCACCGCTCCCACAGGCACCGATTGGTTCGATTGTAAGAACTGGGACGACGCCACGGTGCCCACCCCAACCACCAACGTAAGGATCGACGAGACCGCGAACAACAACTGCGTCGTTGGTGTGACGGCTGGTGGGAACGCTGTTTGTGCAAGTTTGGTCCAAACCAACTTCGGCACGGCTCGGAACCTCACCATCCAGAATAACAGCAGTTTGGCGGTCGGGGGCCCCATTACGGTGCAGCGCACCAGCGCCGGCACTCCGATCTTCCTGACCGTTCTTGGGAACAGCACCCTCACTGCGACGAACTTCACGATACAAGGCACCGCGGCGAATGAGGCTCGCTTCGTGAACGAAGTTCCAGGGAACACCGTCTCCTTCTCCGGCGACCTCACCATCGGCACGGGTGGTTTCGTGGACCTCGCCGGGGCTGGTGTGGGCGGCACCATCTCCATCGCAGGGAACTACAGCAATGCTGGACCCACGGAGGCCACCTTGGATGAGACCTTCGGGACCTTGCGGTTCAACGGACTCGGCTCCCAGAGCATTTCCACCAGTGGATTCCAGGAGGTGATGACGAACCTTTCGTTGAACAAGGCTGGCGGTAGCCTCACGTTGAATGCTCCGGTAGCGCTGCGCGGCGTGCTCACGCTCACGAACGGCCTGGTCAACACCACGGCCACCGAACTGCTCACCCTGCGTGCTGGCAGCAGCGTATCAGGTGGCAGTGACCTCAGCCATGTGAATGGCCCCATGGAGAAGATCGGTAACACGAACTTCACCTTCCCGGTGGGTAAAGGTGGCGACTACCGCCCCTGTGGCGTGAGCAGCATCAGCGGCTCGGTCACCGATGCGTTCCGGGCGGAGTACTTCCCTCTTTCTGCGGCGGTATGGGGCTCTACTGGAGACCCCACACTACACCATGTGAGCACGTGTGAATATTGGACCATCGACCGGAGCGTCGGCACACCGAATGCGGTGGTATCCCTCACTTGGGAAGCGCCAGCGAGCTGCGGTGTCACGGACCTGCCGGAGTTGCGCGTGGCCCGGTGGGACGATACCGCCTTGCCCGCCCCAGGTACTTGGCGCGATCGCGGGAACGGAGGCGCAGCGGGCACCCTTGCGTCTGGCACCATTCCTACGGCAGCGGTGCAGAGCTTGTTCAACGCCACCACCACGGCTTGGACCTTGGCGTCCATCACCCAGAGCAACCCACTACCGATCGCACTCCTCGAGTTCAACGCCAAGCCGGAGGGCAGTGTGGTCCGCGTGGAATGGGCCACGGCCTCCGAGCGGGACAACGCCTTGTTCACGGTGGAACGAAGCCGCGATGGAGTGGCGTTCGAAACGGTGGCTAATGTGCCCGGTGCAGGTTCGAGCAACACCTTGCAGAGCTACTCGGAGATCGACCCATCACCGATCTCTGGCCTTAGTTACTATCGCCTGCGGCAGACCGATGTGGACGGTACGAGCACCGTCTCGAACATGGTGGCCGTGATGTTCGGCGCGTTGAGCGAACGACCGTTGGTGGTGTTCGGTGATGGCACGAATTGGACCGCAGTGCACGGTTTCTCGGCAGGTAGCACCTATGAGATCGTGGACATGACCGGTAGGCGGATCCTGGGCGGGAACACGCTCATGGATGGTCGCACGGACTTCTACGGCTTGGTGCTTTCCCGCGGCGCATATGTCCTGCGCATCACCGATGGTGAGCGCGTGGAAAGCCAGCGCTTCGTGTTTTGAAGCTGTCGGTCAGCAGACCACCAACTTGAAGGTCGGATCCAACGGATCGAGCGTTCGCATCCAGTTGTCCAACGCTGCGAGGCCTTCGGCCGCGAGCTGGGGAAGGATGTTATCCCGCCGCTCTTGCAAACCACCGCTAGGGAAGAGCGCTGTTCGCACAGCGGCCAGGCGCCCAAGCGCCACCGTTTGATCTCGTTTGGCTGCGCGAAGCAGCCCTTTCTCCAGCCGCTCAAGGCCCCGCAGGGCTTGCATACGGCGCGCTTCCACTGCACCCTTCAATGAAGCATCAGCGCGCAAAGCGGTGGACATCACGTCCTGGTAGGCTTGGTCGATGGCTGCCCGCTCCACGACAAGATCGGTGCGGAAGGTCGCATCGCGCTTGGCCACCAGCGCCTGTAGCACGATCGGATCAGTGAAGAGGTCCTTCGGAGCAAGTCCCAGGTCACTCCATTGCAGCATGTGTTTCGCACTGATCGTAGCCGCGCTCGTTCGCAAGAACAGCACGGGCATGGGTACACGCAAGGCTTGGAAGAGCCAACGCAACTGGATCCAATAGGCCAACTCCCCTCCACCTCCGATGTAGGCGATATTCGGCAGGATGTGCTCTTGATAGACCGGCCGCAACACCACGTTCGGCGAGAAGTCCTCCGGACGGGTTTCCACCTGAACGAGCAACTCCTCTAATGTCCAGCGTGGGCCGTCATCCAATACCTGGTAATGATCACCGTGCCGTTCGATGCGTGAGCGATGGCCCTTACGCAAGTGGAAAAGGTTGATCTCGCGCGCGTGGGCTTGTGGGGCGTACCGTTCGCGCATTTTCTCATTGGCATAGGCCACGGAACGCTCACCCACCTGGTTCACCAGTTCCTCCACCATAACGGGCGCGAACAGGCGCTTCAAGGCTGCATCATCACCATCCAGGATCACCAGTCCGTAGTGGCCGAAGAATGCATGGATGAAGTGCCGGGTGGCTTCCGTCAAGGTGCGACCTTCCGTGTACGCTTCGCGCAGGGCGCTCGCCACCATGGCGCTTTCTGTTCCCGGCCCGAACGCCGCGATGGCCTCTTCCACCTGCGCGGTGATGCCCGTGAGCTTCATGCGGCCCACTGCACCACCGGAAGCGCCTGTCCAACGGATGGTCCGGCCATTGATCACCGCGTGATCGATCTCCGCAGCGTCATGATCCTCCGATGCCATCCAGAACACGGGTACCACCGGACGACCCAGCAGGACCTCTGCTTCCCGAGCGAGTCGAATGGTATTGAGGATCTTGTAGGGTACGTAGAGTGGCCCGGAGAACAGGCAGAGTTGATGGCCGGTGGTAACGGTCAGACACCGTGGATCACGCAGTTTCCGGAGGTTGGCGCGGACCTCGGAATGCAGTTCGAGCGTGCTGTATTGGGCCTCCAGTGCGTTACAGAGGATGGTACGGAAGCCCGGATCGAAGGTGCGCGCGGCGGCGGCTTGCCGAAGACCGGACGCATCCGGTGGGAGTTCGAGGAATTGGCGCACGAACGCATCACCGCTCAAGTGATCCAGTACCGGGGCCGCGAACCTTCCGGTGTCCGCGTAGGCGATCCGCTCCACAGGCATCAGGGCGCAAAGGTAGCCGTGTTCATCCGGCGCACATGCACGGCCGTCAGGGCAATCGCCTCTTCATTCTCTGCGACCCCGCTGGGGTCGAAGACATTGCTTTTTCGATCTTTTCTAAGCTCTTTGACCCCTCTGGGGTCAGGACGAAAGGACCTTACCTGACCCCAGAGGGGTCACAGAACATAGCTTTCAACAGTAGCAGATAACATTCGACCCGCCGTACGGCGGGTCGCAGAGCAGGTCCATCAATTTGCGTTCGAAAGAAGACGCGGGAGCCCTGGCACGACCATCAAGCCACACTTCGTTACATTTCGAGGCCCTAGTCCCGAAGATGTCCACCGACACTCCGCGTTATACGTCCTTGAAGGAGTTCTTTCCCTTCTACCTGCGCGAGCACCAGCACCCGACCAGTCGGCTTCTGCACTTCACGGGTACGGCTTTGATCGGTGTGTGGATCGTGCTGGCGTTGGTCACCAGGAACGCTGCATGGCTTTGGATGGTGCCCATCGGAGGTTACGGCTTCGCTTGGGTGGGCCATGCCTTCTTCGAGCGCAACAAGCCGGCCACCTTCCAATATCCGTTGTACAGTCTGGCGAGTGACTTCATCCTTTTCTGGCGTCTATTAACGGGGCGCGAACGATTCCGCCCGTGAGCGACTTTCCCACCCGAACCATCAACACCCGACCACCATGCCGATCAGAATGACCGACGACCGCAATGAGCAGCAACCCAGCCGCCGTTCTACTGGAGGGGGTGGCGGTGGCATGAGTGGAGGCGGCGGAGGCATGGGCTCGTTGTTGCCGATGCTCATCGGGCTGCTGATGAAGAAACCCAAGTTGATGCTCATCGTGCTCGGCATCGGGGCAGTGTTGTACTTCACCGGAGGCCTGAAGGGCTGCCTTGGCGAAGGCGGCGGTGATGTGAGCCAACTGCTCAAACTCGCCACGGGTGGCAACATGGACCCAGCGGTCTACGACAAGGCGGAGGTCTTCGAACCCCTCGCGGACAATGTGAACGCTCCTTTGCCCGAGCGTCATTCGCTGGAGCAGTACGCCCCCAAGCGCCAGAACCAAGGTCAACAGGGCAGCTGCGTGGCATGGGCCAGCGCTTATGCGGCACGCACCATCGTACAAGCGGCAGCCACCAAGCAGGATCCGAACAGCACGGCGTTCAGTCCGGCGTTCATGTACAACCAGATCAAGATCGAGAACAGCGATTGCCAGGGCAGCTACATCCAGCGCGCCATGGACCAGATGAAAGGTGGTGGCGCCCTCCCCTACAGCCAATTCGGGTACACGGACGAGAGTTGTGCCAAGCTGCCCACCGAAGAGCAGCGCCGCCAGGCTTCGCAGTTCCGGATCAAAGGTTCCCAGCGGCTTTCGAAGAGCGACGATCCCCGCTCCATGGTGGACATGGTGGCCATGAAACAGCAACTGGCGCAAGGCAGTCCCATCGTCATCGGCATGATGGTGGGCGGCAGCTTCATGCAGGACATGATGGGCCAGGACAAGTGGCTGCCCACGCAGAGCGACTACGCGATGCGCGGTTTCGGTGGCCATGCCATGTGCGTGATCGGATACGACGACTACAAGTTCCAGAACGAGTACGAGAAGCCGATGGGAGGCTTCCAGATCATGAACTCGTGGGGACCGGAATGGGGTAAGAACGGGCTGGCGTGGGTGAGTTATGACGACTTCGCCCACTTCACCAAAGAGGCCTACGCCGTGTATCCGCAGGGCGAAGGCGTGGATGTGAAGCCGAGCGCGTTCGACATCCGCTTCGGCCTGCCGATCGTGGATGATGCAGGCAAGCCCACAGGGGAGTACATCGCCTTGAAGCACATGGGCGGCCGCACGTTCAGAACGGAGAAGCCCATCGCCAAAGGCACGCGCTTCAAGGTGGAGATGACCAACAATACCGAGTGCTACGCTTATTGCTTCGGGCAGGAAGTGGATGGCAGCACCTACGTATTGTTCCCCAACACGCCGAAACACTCCCCTTACTGCGGCATCACCGGCACACGCCAGTTCCCGCGCGACCAGAGCATGACGGCCGATGATGTGGGCACCACCGACGTGATGACCATCCTGGTCTACAACCAGGCCATCGACTTCAACAAGGTGGACGGAGCGTTGAAGACCTCCACGGCCAAAGGAATGGACGCCAAATTGAGCGCAGTGCTCGGCACCGAACTCGCTGAGGCGAGTCTTTTGAACTATACCCAAGGCAAGACTTTTGGCGCCACAGGACCAGCCACTAAAGCGGCCATGGCAGTGGTCTTGGAGATCGAGAAGCGATGAAAAAGGTCCTTTGGATATTGGCTGCGCTCTTGGTGATCGCCCAATTCGTGCAGCCCGACCGCACCGTGGAGGCCAATGCACCGGAACATGACCTCATCGCCGTGACCGAGCCACCTTCGGAGGTGAAGGACCTTCTGCGCTCGGCCTGCTACGATTGCCACAGCGACCACACGACCTATCCGTGGTACAGCAGGATAACGCCGATCAACTTCTGGTTGCAAGACCACATCGAGGAAGGCCGGGCGGAATTCGACATGAGCTCGTGGGGTCGCCGGCGCGCCAAGTGGCAGCGGCATAAGGCCGAAGAGAGCGTGGAGTTGATCGATCAGGAAGAGATGCCACTACATAGCTACACCTGGGTGCATGGTGAGGCACGGCTAAGCCCGGCTCAACGGCAGGTATTGTCCACCTTCTTCGGCGCTTTGCGCGATGCCATACCCGCCGAGGTCGGTGCAGGAAATGGCACCGGTGGTGGAAAAGGAAGGCACTAAGCCACCACGGCGCGCAGGTCGTGTTCGTTCGCCTCGGTGATCCGCACCGTTGCGAAGTCCCCGATCCGCAAGTGCACATCCGCGCTGAAAGGGATGAGCACTTCGTTATCCACCTCGGGGGAGTCGAACTCGGTACGAGCGATCCAGTGGCCGTTCTCAGCCTTGTCCACCAATACCTTGTAGGTCTTGCCCACCTTGGCCTGATTCAGTTCCAAACTGATCCCGCCCTGCAACTCCATGATCTCCTGCGCGCGCTCCTGCTTCACGGCTTCAGGCACATCATCGGCCATGGTGTGGGCGTGGGTATCCTCTTCATGGCTGTAGGTGAAGGCACCTAGCCGATCGAAACGCATCCGCTCGATCCAGCGCAAACTGTCATCGTGGTCGGCCTGGGTCTCCCCAGGGAATCCGGCGATGAGCGTGGTGCGGATGGCGATGCCAGGGACCTTATCGCGGATGGTGGCCACCAGGGCCTCGGTCTTCTCCTGCGTGATGCCCCGCCGCATACGTTTCAGCATTTCGGTGCTGCCGTGTTGCAGGGGCATATCGAGGTAGTTGCACACGTTGGTCCGATCCCGCATCACGTCAAGCACCTCCATGGGGAAGCCACTTGGGAAGGCATAGTGAAGACGGATCCAGTCGATACCCTCCACATCGCTGAGGCGCGCCACGAGTTCATCCAGGTTGCGCTTCTTGTAGATATCGAGGCCATAGTAGGTGAGGTCCTGTGCGATGAGGATGAGTTCCTTGACACCTTGCCGCGCCAGACCCTGCGCGTTGGTGACGAGCTGATCCATCGGTGTGCTCACATGCTTGCCGCGCATCAGCGGGATGGCGCAGAAGCTGCACTTGCGATCACACCCTTCACTGATCTTGAAATAGGCGTAGTGAGCCGGTGTGGTCAGGAGGCGCTCTCCAACAAGCTCCTTTTTGTAATCGGCCTTCAGGGTCTTCAAGAGCCGGGGCAGATCGCGGGTGCCGAACCATGCGTCCACCTGGGGGATGCCGTCCTTCAACTCGGGGGCGTACCGCTGACTTAGGCAGCCGGTGACGTACACCTTCTCCACCAACCCTTGATCCTTGGCCTTCGCGTAACTCAGGATGGTATCGATGCTCTCCTGCTTGGCGTTGTCGATGAAGCCGCAGGTGTTGATCACCACCACATTGTGCTCTCCGGAATCCGATTCGTGATCCACAGCGATACCATTGGCCTTGAGCTGGGCCATCATCACCTCACTATCGAAGGTGTTCTTCGAACAACCGAGCGTGACAACGTTGACCTTGGTAGGCCTGAGCGTGCGGACTTTCATTCAGAGGAGCCCGTGGTGACGAGCGGGGACAAAGCTAACGGGAGGCTGGTCCCCATGGGGGCGTTCCGCGGTTATCTTCGGCCTGTCAAGAAGTTTCCGCCACCGGACCCCGGGTCTCTCCCGACCGAACAAGGTGTTATAGAGACACCAAGTCCGATCACCCGGGGCCGGGGCGGAAATGAAGAATGCTGGTGCAAGGGTATGGCTCTCCCCGAATTGCACGCGTAGAAGGAATTCGACCCGAAGGGGTCCGTTTTTGAACTGGCATTTGTCAGCATGAGCCAACACGCCCATACCGAGCGCATCCTGATCCTGGATGACCACGTGATCATCCGTCGGGGCCTCAGGAACTTGATCACATTGAAGCTCCCCTACCTGGTGGTGCACGATGTGGCGACCATCCGAGGGCTGCTGTCCCTACTTTCCATCGAGGGTCCACCCACCCTGCTCATCCTCGACCTTCAACTATCCGATGGTAACGCCATGGAGCATATCGAGGACATGCGAAGGGGCTACCCGGGTATGCGCATCCTGGTCTACTCCATGAACCCGGAGCGGCTCTATGCACAACGGGTGATCGCCCTGGGCTGCGCTGGATACTTGAACAAGGAAGCCCCGGAAGACGAAGTGATCAAGGCCATTCGCCACGTGCTGGATGGCAAGGTCTACATCGGGCATGGGCTGGAGATGCAGAGCTTGGATCGCGGAGGGACACCGGAACGATCACCCTTCGAGCGGCTTTCGAAACAGGAATTGCTCGTTCTTGACCATATCCTTGCTGGACTTGGTGTGAAAGAGATATCGCAACGCATGGGCATCGGCATCAGTACGGCTGCCACATACAAGGCTCGGCTCTTCGAGAAACTGGACGTGCAGAACGCCTTGGAGTTGCAAACCCTGGTGAACGCACACGGCTACCGACGGACATGAGCAAGAGCGAGCCCCTTGGACTGAGCCTCCTGCTCCTGGCCATGTTGCTTGGTGCCTCCTTGCGTCTTGCGCAGGCCCAGGAATACAGTGTATGGCGACATTTCAACTCGAACAATGGCCTACCACAGAACAGTGTGGTGCACATGGAGTTGGATACTGCTGGTTACGTGTGGATCGCTACGGAAGGTGGTTTGGTACGCTATGATGGCGGCGCACTGCGGACGTTCGAGTTGAAGGGCCGTGGCGCGTTGACCGCCAAACGTATCCGCAACATCCTAACGACGGCACGGGGCGAGATAATCGTTGAAGATGCCAACGGGAATGGGTATGATATCCATGGACATATCGCGCCTGTGATGATCCACTCCGACCGGCAGAATTTCCAGATGACCGGAGGTTTGCCATCGGTGGAGATCTACGCGCGGCTGAGCCGACCAAAGCAGGCGTTCACGGATCAACCCCATCGGCGCAAAGCCTGTTTCGCCACGAGTGCACAGGATATGGTGGTGATCGGACAGGATAGCTGTTGGCGATGGTACGACACCACACTCGTGGAGCAGGTCCCTCTCACTGTTCGGATGGACAGGATCTTCGTTGTCGAGGGGTTGGCCTTTGGCACGGATGAGTCCGGCACGGTCCACTCCCTGGATCCGAAAACCGGTGCGGCCATACCGGTCAGTGTGAAGGGGGATCCCATACCGGACGGCGCACCATGGCCCAACGTCTTCTGGCATCAAGATCATCCGGTCGCACACATGGTGTTCGATCAACGGCTCATCGTCCTTCGTTTGGATCCGACCACGGATGGACTATTGGCCGAGACCATTTCGGCGGGTATCCCCCCAGCCCATACGATCACCGACGTTCTGGAGATCCACGGGGCACGCACGATCCTTGTGGGCACTTCCACTACGGGCCTGCACGTACTACGTGCCGAAATGCTGAGCCGCTCCGTGTGCGAAGGTCACGTGATCACACGATCCTCGGTCTTCGCGCAAGCGCTTACCCCCGACGGCAGTGTCATCTTCACGGCTGACCGCCATGCTTATCAGATGACGACCACAGGCTGCACACGGTTGGAGAGTCTTTCCAACGTGGACAACTTCTATCTTCCGAAGGACCATGAAGGGATGATCTGGGTCTGGCGTGGCACCGAAGTGATCCGCTATGACCCTGTCACCGCAAGGGAAGAAGTCGTGCTACCAAAAGTGGCGCGCGGGGTGGCGATGAAACCACACGGCGATTCCGTCCTCGTCAGTCTGGCAGGTCACATCAAGGTATGGCGTTCGGGTCGCTTCCATGACCTGATACGCCTACCCGTGCACGGCTATCAAGACTGGCCATCGGTCCTATCGGTAAGCCCAGATGGCACCCTCCTTTACGGCTGCGACCGTGGGCTCTACTTCGGTTCATCCGACCATTCGACCTTCCGACCCGTGAATGGCCTGAAGGATATGGATGTGAGGGCCATCACCCAAGTGGAAGACCTGTTATTGGTGGGCACATATGGCAATGGCTGGTACCTGGTACAAGGAGATTCAGCGATACGGCTACCCAACGACCCGTTGAACTGTTTGGACTACGCACACAGCTTTCTCCTGCGTGATGGCATCCTTTGGATCAGCACAAACCGTGGACTGATCCACACGACCATGGCGGATGTACGGACCTACCTCAAGGACAAAGCCCAGCGGCCGTATTTGGCGCGTTTCGGGTCCGCTGCAGGTATGGTGAACTTGGAGTTCAACGGAGGCTGCGATCCGGCCTATCTAGCGCTTCCGGACGGTTCCCTCTCGTACCCCACCATCGAGGGCCTGGTAAGGTTCTTCCCCGGTTCCATCCCTGATCCGTTCCCCGATCTGGGGCTGATCCATGGTTACGTGCGCGTGAATGGCAAGCCATGGCGTGAGAACGACTATCTGGTCATCGAACATGATGTGGAGGATATCGAGTTCGACTTCTCCGTACCCTACTGGGGCGATCCGGAGAACGCACAATTCGAGTACCTGGTTCCAGGCTTGGTCGATGAATGGCGCTTGATACCGATCGGAGAACGCACGGTGAAGTTGGTCAGACCTCCTTCTGGTGACTATGCGGTCTACATCCGGAAGGTGGGGTCCGCTGCCCGTGATATCGAACCAGAGACCACCTACTGGTTCCGCGTCCGAAGGCCCTTCTGGGCCACCTGGCCAGCCTTCATCCTCGGCGCCACGCTGTTTGGCGCCCTTCTGTGGGGCGGGGCTAAACTGAACACGGTGCGCCTGAGGAAACGGAACAAGTGGTTGGAAGAGAACGTGGCGGACCAGACCGAGGCGCTGCTGCACGCGAACAAGGAACTCATGAACGCATTGGCCCATCAGGAGAAGCTCATCTCCGTGATCTCGCATGATGTGGTCCCGCCTCTACGCTTCGTGGCCCGAGTGGCGCACAGCGCGGAAGTGCTCCTGCGCGAAGGGCGACCCGGCAATGACCTGGCCGAAACATTGGCGGACCTGAGCGCCAGTACGACGAAACTGCACAGCAATGCGGAGAGCCTCCTCACCTGGATAAGAACACGCAGCAAACGCTTCGGCCCTGATATCCGTACGGTGGTCGTGCGCGAGATCGCGGAAGGTGTGCTCTACAGGGTGCAGGAAATGTTGGAACGTGCTGGCATCGTTGCGGTGAACGAAGTCGCTCAGGCATCCACGGTGCGCACCGATGCCGACCTTCTTCGCATCGTCGTACACAATGTGCTCATGAACGTCCACGCCCATGCGCACGCCTCCAAGGTGACGATCTCGGAAGAGTTCGGGGCGCACGAGTACATCCTCACGATCGAGGACAACGGTATTGGCATTCCACCGGCCGTGATCGCTCGGCTCGAAGGCGAACTACAAGGCGTTTCGCAACTGGATGATGCCGAGCGTCGCGGTCCTGCAACAGGGCTAGGCTTCGTCATCATCGCCGAATGCATGCGGCAGATCAGCGGACGCATCACCCTCATCAGTGATGCCGAAGGGACCCAGGTGCGCATCCACCTGCCGCTTGACCCCACGATACCAGGAGTAGCGGTGCGGTCGTAACCCTCAACGGCCTTGTTACGATACAAGGTCCCGAGCAGCCTCTCCCGGCTTTTCAGGTTGAACGAAGGCCCCCTCTGGGGCAAGTGTGTTAGGCATGGGAAGGTCTGCATTACTCCTCCTTATTCTCGTTTGCTTCAAAGCTGTGGCTCAGCCGCCCACGGAGCTGTCACGCCTCATCGCGAACGACGGCGAAGCCCTGTTGGACCAAGCATTGGACAACGACCGCCGCGTGGTACGCGCCGATCTGGCGGCTCTTGGTGAAACCGACATCCGCAAAGCGCCGGTGAGCATCACCGTGCTCAGCGCGAAACACATCAAGGCCAGCGGTGCCCGCAACCTGCTCGAAGCCTTGCAGTTGGTACCCGGCATCACCTTCGGACGCGATGTGGACGATGTCGTCGGCATCGCCATCCACGGTACCTGGGCCGAAGAAGGTAAATGCCTGTTCATGCTGAACGGCATGCAACTCAACGAGAACGACTTCGGCACCTACGCCATCGGCAACCGTATCCCATTGGATAACGTGGAGCGCATCGAAGTGATCGCCGGGCCGGGATCGGTGCTCTACGGAGGCTATGCGGCCTTGGGTGTCATCAACATCATCACCCGCACGGCACGCCATGCCACGGGCGGCCAGGTGAGCATACTCGGCAGTGCCACCGCTGAAGGCACGGCGAAAAGCGAAGTGGTGGTGAGCGGCAACAATTCCCTTGGGCTGGAACAAGAGGTGAGCTACCTGGCCAGCATTCACCGGGGAAAGCGCTCGAACCGCCGATACACCCTACCGGACGGACGTTCCATGGACCTCGCCGACAGCACCGCCGGCCAGGCGGCTTGCTTCCAGTTCGGCTACCGCTGGCGCACCTTACGCGCCCATGTCTACTACATGGACGATAACTACGAGGTATCGGATGGTGGATACAGTGTTCGCATGCGTGATGTGATCCTGGGTCTGGAGCAACGGAAGAAGATCGGAGAACGGGCCAGCTTCGGCTGGAAATTCTCACACGCCGATCAGATCCCGTGGTACTACGTGAATACCATCGACGACCAGCGCATCGGGTCCAATACCTCCAATGTGCGCACGAGTCTGATGGGGCATGGCGGATACGAATTGGCCGAATGGCTCGATGTGCGGCTTGGTGTGCAGGCGTACCGGCAGATCTCCACCTTCTTCGTCCGTAACGGTCCACTTTTCGTGATGAACGATGGCCGCACCATCGCCATGCACGACATCGCCTTCTTCGCCGAAGTGCTGTCATCCGGGCGTTTCGGTGATCTGTCCGCCGGTTACCGCTATGAAATGAACGACCTGTCCGGCGTCTTCATGGCACCCCGCGCCTCGTATGCCAAAGTCGCAGGCCGTTGGCACATGAAAGCGTTAGCGAGCCGGGCCTTCAAGGTACCGACCATCATGAACCTCAACTATGGTCCCGAAGAAGGTGGCATCACGGCCGAGTACGCGAACACCTTGGAACTGGAGACCGGCATCCGCACCAGCGACCGCGACCAGTTCACCGCCAACGTTTACCGAACCGCCATCGAGGATCCGATCGTGTACGTTTTCGACGCCGTGTCCCTGGACAACTACATCAATCGGGAGCGCGCTGGCACTGAAGGTGTGGACGTGCGCTACACCATGGATAATGATCGCTTCTTCATGCAGCTGAGCTACGGGATCCATAGAGCCTTGGCAAACGTTTCGCTTCCAGAAGTGCAACTGCCCGCACCATGGGATGATCATTTCCAAGGGCTACCCCGCCAAAAGGCCACGGCGACCCTTTCCGTGGATCTTGGACCTCAGTGGGCCATCCGCAGCGCATTGACCTGGAATGATCGCCGTTCCTCCTACCAGTACATCGACCTGGAACAGGAGACCATGGAACTGATCCACTGGCCATCCGAAGTCATCCTCAACGCAGGACTTACCTGGCGTTCCGCAGGCTCTGGTCGATGGACCATGGACGTTGGCTGTTACAACATCCTTGATGTGGACCGCAACATCGTAAGTCCCTACAACAACGGGACCGTGCCGTTGACCTTGAACGGACGGGAACTGTCGGCCAAGCTCACCTATCGCCTGATCGAGCAATGAGGCACACGCTGACCATGACCCTCCTGCTCTGCTCGTCCATCACGATGGCACAGGCGCAGACCTCCTCGGACCAGCTGGTCGCGGATATGCTGCAAGCGCCACCTGGCGCCCGCCGGGCGGAGTTGCTTTCGGCCTTGTCCAAGGAAGAACGGGGTCACGGGCGATCGGCACGCTCCGTGGAGTATGCCCTCTTGGCCACCATCGAAGCCGAACGGATGGAGGATCGGAGCGCACTCCCGGGTGTACTGCTTGAGCTTACACGGGCACAACGCGCTAAGGGCGACCTGGAAGGGGCGACCATGGCAGGATTGCGTTGCGTGTCCGTGACCGGTACCGATCAACCCGCCGTACGCATCCCCTTGATGCTCGAAATGGCCGATATCAGCTTGGAGCTCGGGAGTCCGGAAAGGGCGCTGGAGTACTTGAGCGAGACGGGGAACATCCCCGAGCATCAGCGCCATGAGCGGCTGATGAAGATCAAGCTGGTGGCCGAAGCCGAGCAACACACCCTTCCAGCGGCTACACTATTGGCCCACTTGAATGTCGCCATCGGCGAGGTCATGCGCTATGGCGATGCCACATTACAGGCCGAACTCCTGGCGATGATGGCTACGGCCCACGCCCAAACAGGGGCCACCTTACGCGCGATCGAACTGGAAGAACAGGTCATGGCCATCTCCTTGAAGAACGGACGAACACTGCAGGCCGGTATCGCCGCGAACAACCTGGCCGAGCTCTTGAACAAAACGCCGCGTGCAGCGGAATCGATGGAGCTCTACCAGCGTGCCATCATCCTGCTGGACGATGCACCTACCCTGCGCAGGAGCACTTTGGTGAATAGCGCGGTAGCGGCGGCCCTGCGAGGCGACTCCAACTATGCGAAGCGCCAACTCACCGATGCATTGAACATGACCCGAAGCGCGAACGACGGGGCGGGCGAAGCCATGGTACTGCGGACCGTAGCCTTGGTCATGCTCTATGAAGGGGATGCTTCGGCAGCGCTGGCACAGGCAGGCACCGCATTACGCATCGCGAAAGAAGCCGAAAGCGCAAGCGAACAAGCCATGGCCTGCGAACTGATCGCTGCGATACACTTGCGTCAAGGCGATGCGTCCAATGCACGGCTCTTCGAGCGGGCCGCACGCACCCATCGGGAGGATCTGCTGGCGCAACGCGAAGCCGCAAGCCGCGAAGCCGCAGCGGAACGGGCGCGCATCCTGCGCCAGGAACGGGAGAACCTGGAACGCTTGAACCGCGAACAGCAACATCGTGCCGAACTCACCGAGTTGGCCTTGACCACCGAGAACCAGGAAAAGCGCCTGGCTCTTTTGCTGGCCGAGAAGAACCTGGAGGAAAGCGGTCGCCGCGAGGAGATGCTCGCCCGCGAACGTGCCCAAAAGGAACTCCAACTCGCGGAGGCCGCACTCTCCGCCGAACGGAACGAACGCCTCATCCGTGATCTGGAGAACACCAAGTTGCTGCAAGCCATGAGCATGGATCGCATGACCATGGAACGTCAGCAGCGGCAACGGGATGTGGAACTGCTCGAACAGAAGAACCAGGCTTCAGAAGCCAAGACGAGGATCCTGGAACTCGAAAGCAGCTCGGAGCGCACGATGAAACGATACAGCCTGCTCGGCGCCATGGTCATGCTGGGCCTCGCGGTCTACATGGCTTGGGCCTGGTCGGTTCAGCGGAAGAAGAAGCTCACCATCATCACCCAGAAGCGGGCCATCGAAGCCTTCAATACCGAATTGGAGGCCAAGAACCAGGACATCGAGAGCAGCTTGCGCTATGCCCAGACCATACAATCGGCCATCGTGCCTGATGAGGCCCAGTTGCAAGCGATCATCCCGGATAGCTTCCTGTACTATCGGCCCTTGGCCACGGTGAGCGGCGACCTACCCTACCTGCAACGTGTGGGTGACCGCTTGTACGTCGCCGCTATTGATTGCACCGGGCATGGGGTACCCGCCGCCATGATGACCTTCATCGCCTACTACGGACTGAACGAGCTGATCGCCAAGGAACCGAACGCTGGCTGCGGCCGTATACTGGACATGCTTCACGAACACGTTGCGCAGACCATGCGCGGCCGACAGGCCAGCAGCGGCTACGACGATGGTTTCGACATCGGATTGTGCTGCATCGATCTCAAGTCCGGAGACCTGCAGTTCGCTGGTGCACAACTACCCCTCCTCATCCAGCGGGAAGGAAAACTGGAGCGCGTGAAAGGTGATGTGCTACCGCTCGGAGACGGACATTTCGAGCGCCCGAACGGCTACCAGGAGCACTACATGAAATTGACGCCCGGCGACAACCTGTTCCTTTTCAGCGATGGTGTACTGCATCAATTCGGAGGGGAACAGGGCCGTCAGAAATTCTCCTTGAAGCGGCTGCGGGCCACGTTGGAAGAACGGTTGAACGACCCACTGCCGGCCACACGAGAAGCCACCATCAACGCATTGGAGAGCTGGAAGGGCGAGAACCCACAGACCGACGACATCCTCATCATGGGCCTGCGTTTCGCAGCCTGACCCAACAAGAAGACCATGGAAAAGAACCTGCTCGAATACAAGGGGCAACTGACCAGTGAGGTCAGGATACAGCTCCTGGACCTGCTCAATTGCATCGCTCTGTTCAACCTGGGCCAACGGAGCGACTTGAAGAAACTGGTGGGCATAGCGCTTGAACTGTTGGACAATGCACAACGGTACAACGCGAGCAACGATGTCGACTTCCAATGGCGCATCCAGGACGACACGCTCATCGTGAGCATCAGCAACACCGCCAACCAGAGCGATGCGCAACGACTGGTGGATTGCGTGCGCACCATCAGCCAGATGAACGAAGAGCAACTGACCGCCGCCTTCAAGGACCAGATGCTCAACCAGGGCTTCGGGGAAAAAGGCGGTGCTGGATTGGGTATGCTGCAGATCGCTCGCAAAGGCGGTCGTCGCATCACGGCGGACATCGAACCGGCCAGCAACGACCTGTTCCGCTGCACCAGCCAAGTGACCACCTCACTCAAACGCGCTTGACCATGGAAGCCTTGAACATCGCGGCCACCAAGAACACGCCAGCCATCACCTTCGACCCGGCTTCGAACCGGTTCTCCGTGATCGGCATTTCGGTACCCGAGAATGCCAGCGAATTCTATCAACCGATCATCGAGCGCCTGTTCCGCGTCGGCGATACGCCTGCACCGGGTTCCGTATTCCACTTCCGCCTCAACTACTTCAATTCATCATCGCTCAAAGCCATCTACATGCTCTTGAGCGAAGTCAAGAAAGGCATCGACAGCGGCCACGGGTATGTGATCGAGTGGTGCGTGGAACAAGATGATGAGTTCATGCAGGAAGCGGCAGAGACCTTCAGTGAATTGCTCGGCGTTCCCTTGACCGTACTTCCGATGGAATAGGCGGCATGACGAGTGGAGTAGCCATGACCATCCAACAACAGAACGAGCGCATACGGCTCAGCATGTTCAAGCTGCTTTGCTTGGGCCTGGGCCTTGGTGCCATGGTCTGGTCGGCGCTTTGCTTATGGCTAGGGCTCTACCGGTGTGCATTGATACCCATCGGATTCGTGGGCATCACCATCGTGAACCTGGCGTTATGCCGCGCGAGTGGCCGCATGGCCTGGTGCATGCGCATCCAAGTCCTGTTCAGCTTGGTGCTGCCCTTCGTGTTCCAGGCGGCGCTGGGAGGAAGTGCCGCTAGCGGGATGGTGATGTTCTGGAGCTTCGTGGCACTGGCCGGAGCACTGACGTTCCAAAGCCGGTTCATCGCCATCGGATGGGTGGCCTTGGAAGTCGTCACCGTGCTCCTATTCACCCTGGTCGATCCGGTGCTCGATCTGGGGGATCCGATCCTCAACATCACCGATATGGAACGCAGAGGATTCCTCGCGTTCAATGTGGCGAGCGTCACGATCCTGATCTTCTCGCTGGCCTTGCGTTTCGTGAGGGTCCAAGGCCGTATGCGCAAGCGCTTGCATGAGGTGCGGCAAGAATTGGAGGTGGCGAACACCGTGCTCAACACCCAGCGCCTGGATACCTTGAACGGGCTGCGTTACGCCCGGCAGATCCAACGCGCCTTGCTTCCGGATCTCCGCGACCATGGTGACCTGTTCCGCAAGGTGCACGTGCTGGATGAACCCCGGGATACGGTGGGTGGAGACAGCTATTGGTGCGGCGGTGTCGGGGATCATCGTTTCCTGGTGATCTTGGATTGCACCGGCCACGGCATGCCCGGCGCGCTCTTGTCCATGCTGTGCCATGGTATCCTGAACGAATTGGTGTACAAAGACCGGATCGATTCTGGAAGTGAACTGATCCGGCGCACGCAGATCGCGTTGGACCGGCTGCTCAACCGCGACAGGAATGGGAGGAAGGATGGTGCCGAAATGGCGGTGCTGCACTTCGATCAACGCACAGGTCGAACGGGCTTCAGCGGCCTAGGATGTTCGTTGATCCATTCCACCCGGAACAGCGTACACGTGCACCGCGGGCAACGCCCGTTGCCGACCATGATCAATGGATGGAACGGGCTGGTGGATGTCGACCTTGATCTTGGATCCACCAGCAGGTTGCATCTCTTCACCGATGGTGTGGTGGACCAATTCGATGCCGAGCAACGGTTGAAATTCTCGCTGAAACGCTTGGTGGACCTGATCACCACGCACGCGGCCACACCGCTTGAGCAGGCCGAACGCGACATCGTGCAAGCGTTGAAGGATTGGCGCAAGGAGGGGGACCAGATCGACGATATGTTGATGCTGGCCGTGGAGCCGGACGTGCGGTGGCACCGGATACCGGTGGTCGAAGAAGCAGAGGCCGCGTAGAACGAGGCGGGCTACTCCTTGAAGAGCGCTTCAACGAAGGCTTTCTTGTCGAAGAGCTGGAGGTGATGCATCCCCTCGCCCACCCCGAGGTATTTGATGGGAATGCTGAACTCGTCGCTTATGCCGATGGCTACTCCGCCCTTCGCGGTACCATCGATCTTGGTCAAAGCCAAAGCGGTGACATCCGTAGCCTTAGTGAACTGGCGAGCCTGCTCGATGGCGTTCTGGCCGGTGCTGGCATCCAGCACGAGCAACACCTCATGGGGTGCATCGGGGATCACCTTGCGCATCACGTTGCGCACCTTGGTGAGTTCGTTCATCAAGCCCACCTTGTTGTGCAAACGCCCGGCGGTATCGATGATGACCACATCGCCGTTCTTGGCCTTCGCGCTCTCCACGGTATCATAAGCCACCGCGGCAGGATCGGCGCCCATGCCTTGCTGCACCAGGGGCACCCCCACACGCTCGCTCCATATCCGCAATTGGTCCACCGCTGCGGCACGGAAGGTATCCGCTGCGCCGAGCATGACGCTCTTGCCTTCCTGCTTGAAGGCATGGGCCAGTTTGCCGATGGTGGTCGTCTTGCCCACCCCGTTCAC
>JAEUTC010000044.1 GCA_016787985.1 Flavobacteriales bacterium
GGACAGTGGCTCTTCTACTCGTACGTGAATCCTGGGGAAGGATTCGACTTCGCCACGCCGCACCTGCGCCCCTTCCTCGTCAGTTTCCGCAAGGGTTGGTTGGTGTACACCCCGCTCATACTGTTGGCGATCGTCGGTATAGCCACGCTATGGAAGCGCATCCCTCAAGCCTTCTGGGCCGTCGCGGTCTTCCTACTCGTAGACCTTTGGATCGTTTCCAGTTGGAGTTGTTGGTGGTACGCCGGTGGCAGCTTCAGCGCACGCAGCATGGTACCCGCGTACGTCCTGCTCGCACTGCCGCTTGGCGCGTTCCTGCAATGGGCTTGGCAACACGGATCTCTGCGGATCCCGGTATTGGTCATGTGCAGCGGCTTCGTCGTGCTCAACCTCTTTCAGACCTGGCAATGGACGGCCGGCATACTGAGCAAGGAACGCATGACCAAGGCCTACTACAAGGCCGTCTTCGCTCGGACGGAGGTTCCCCCAGAGGCGGAGCAACTGTTGCTGGTCAGTCGTTCGTTGGGCAACGAAGAAACGCTGCACGACGAAGACCGATATAGCAGGCGAGAAGTCCTTCGCCTGGACTTCAATGATCGACAGGACAGTGTCCTCACCTTATCCGCTGAAGCTCCCTTCTCGAGTGCCTACGAGAACACGTTCGAGGGCCTGACCGGCAAGGACCACGCGTGGATCCGGGCATCCGCGCGCTTCTGGGTCGGCGATACACTGACGGCCGTTCCCACCCTGGTGATCCACTTCGAACACAATGGGGGAACATACAAGTACATGGCTCGCGACTGGAGTATCCCGCCCGGAACGAAGAATGCTTGGGTGGCGTTCAGCATGGATTACATCACGCCCGAAGTGCGCGACCGGAGGGACAAGATGAAGGCCTACATCTGGAACCAACACGGCATACCCCTGATCGTGGACGACTTCGTGGTCGAGGTCTTCGAGCCGGAATGATCAGCGGGTGATGTGGGTGGCGACGAGTTCTCCATTACTGACGGAGATCACCACACCGCGCGGCAGATCCCGTTCACGAAGCATGCGTTCTGCATCCTCGATGCTCGCTACGCCAAGCACATTGCGTCGCGCATACCACACCACTTGTGGCTCCGTGGAAATGCCTTGACCGAAGACCACTTCATCGGCCGCTGCGTTCGTGGCGATGAACGAACCGATGGTCTGTTCCTGTGCGTACCGCCCCTGGTCATGACCCGGAAGTGGATTGGTGCGGTAGAAATACAGGACGCCCGCCAGGCATGTCAGCCCCAGCGCGACACGGCTCCACGTGGATCCCAGCTGGGACAGTTGCCAACCAGCTAGTCCACATAACAAGGGTGCGGCTTTCAGCGCTGCGAAATCGTGCTCAGCGTATTGCAGCAGGACGAGGTGGTCCAGAAGAACGGGCAGTCCGGAAAGGAGTGCGAATAGACCAAGCGTTCCGGAAAAAGCAGACGTCTCGGCCTTGCGCCGGGTATTTCGTAGAACAAGGACCACGAGCAGAACGATCACCGGCAGGAAACCGATGCGGTAATTCACCGCCACCTGCTTGAGTGTCGGCCATAGGTCCGCGCCGATCGAACCCCGCACCGCAAAGCGCGCAGCGTAATGGTCCAACAAGGCGCCCGCGTCGATCACCTGAAGGAAGCGCCATGCCGTGAGCCCGAAAGCGGCGACAAGCGCCAGTCCTGTGAGAAGGACCAAGGACACCAACCTCGACCGAGCTTCGCGCCACCATCGCAACACGGCGACCAGCACACCGACTGCCGCCGCAAAGACACCGAGCCAGCTGGTGTACACCACGAGGAAGAGCGTAACGCCATAGCCGATCCAGTTCCGTCGTGGAACAGGTCCCTTGTCTTGGAAAAGCCGCAGCGCGAAGACCAAATGAAGGATCCAGGGCACTTGAACGAACATGTCGCTCATGTACACATTGCCATGGAACCACAGCGTAGCTGGAAGAAAGAGGTAGAGGACCGCGCCGAACAGTGCACCACGTTCATCCATCACCACTCGAAGCGCAAAGAAGAATACCATTGTGGTGATCAGGTGGAAGATGATGTTCATCCACTGCAAGCCCGCTGCGTTCGGTGCCGTATCGAACAGCACGAACAACGCATACGGCAGGTCGTAAGCCAACGGTGGATGCGAGAAGTAGTAGAGGCCCACCGCACGCGCGTTGCGGTCGTACCGATCGGCCGGAAAGAGGGCCGCTCCGTCGCGGATGAAGCCACCCGAGGGCATGCCCTTGTGCGTGGCGAAACCATCTTCCCACCAATTGGTGAGCGCTATCAGGGTGAAGGCCGTGCAATACTCGTGGTGTGCGGACAGCGGCCGATCCATCAAAGGCCAGCGCACCGCAACGCTCAAAGTGAACACCATGAGCAAGATGAGCAGGGCCGAGCGGGACATGCAGCGAACTTACACCGGCATCCCTTGGTGGACCGACTCGCCTAGCTTTGAGCGCATGGTAACGCAACGCGAGATGACCTCGTGGTGGTGGCTTCCGGCCTTCATCGTAGCGGCGTTCGCGTTGTACTGGCCGGTGCTGCACCTAACCCCGTTCAGCGACGACCACTCCGCACTCTGGAATTCCGGTGTCCGCGGCATCCCTTGGCGCAACGGCATCTTCAGGCCACTGAGCGACTTTAGCTTCCGTCTCGGCTACTTCGTTTGGGGCATAGGCGTGGAAGGGCACCGCGCATTCAACATCACCGTACACGCGTTCAACGCGTACCTGCTCTGCACCTTGGTCCGCCGATGGTCTCCTGAGCGAGCTTGGGGCACCGGGCTATTGTCGGGAACACTCTTCCTCGTCTATCCTTTCCATCAGGAATCGGTGGTCTGGTTGGTGGGTCGGGAATCGAGTTTGGGCACGCTCTCCGTACTTCTCGGTCTGGTGATCGGTGGTCGGGCGTGGAACGTTAGGGTCCGTAGCCTCTCGCTTACGGTGATAATGATCCTGGGTCTGTTGTGTTATGAAAGTGCGTTGCTGCTCATTCCGATCGCTTTCATCGCGGCGCGGTCGCGGATCACGGAGCGCTGGAGCGAAATGCGTGCGGTGCTCTTGATCCTGACTGGAGTGGGCGTGCTCTACATCGCAGTGCGTACGTGGCAGGCGGACGCCAACGACTACATCATCGGCACGCTGGTTCAGCATTCCTTCCACCTCCTAGCCAACGTGCCCAAAGTGTTGGCGCGCCTATTCCTACCTCCAGCGGTCGATCCTTCCACCCAGTTGCTGCGGGGTGCTGTGCTAGCCGCCGCTATTCTCATCGGCTTCATTTGGTGGTCGCGTACAAAGCCTTCCAACATCGCGCGCCAGCAGATCGTCTTGTGGTGCTCGTTGATCCTTGTGGCCTGTTCGGTCGGTTACCTCGCAGGCGTAAGCACCAACACCAGTGAGAGCGATCGTTTCCTTTATATGCCCTCGGCCTTCCTGTGTGGGCTTGTGGGCACTGTCATCACAATGATGACCAACCGGATACTCCGCCATGGGACAACGCTGTTCGTGGTCATGGTGTCCATCCTCCTGTTGAAGCAGAACCATGCCAATTGGATGGAAGCATCTCGGATCACCCGTCTTTGTTTGGCCGAACTTCCTCCAGCGCCGCAGCAAGGCACTCTTTGGGTGTATGGTCTGCCCGATGACCACCAGGGAGCTTTCATCTTCCGCAATGGGTTCCCGGAGGCGATCGCGCTAATGGGTAGACCATCCGATGACCTGGTGGTCGCAAAGGCCGACTCAACTCCGAGCGCCGCCAGCACTATCAGCTTGATGTATCGCGGAAAAGTCCATCGCTTCGGCTCAAATGATGTCGCCTTGTATTGGAGCGCATCACACTATATCCAAGTCGTCCATGCACCATGATCGGATGAAACATCTTCTCCTCCTGCTTATGCTTCTCATCCACCAAGCAACGCTTGGTCAGGACAACGTACTGGATCGCTCCTATACGGACCGCAGTTGGGACCTGCTGGTGGGCGGTTCCCTTGGAGGGACGCTGAATGCGGAACTGGGCCTTGCGCGGCGATATCAGCGCGCACATCGGAAAAGACCATTCGCCACGGTCATGTATGCTTCCGTTGAACGGAACTTCGGCTCTTCAAAGGGCTTTGCTCCGAAGGTCGGAGCGTGGAGAGGCTCGGGCCCCACCGGCCTTTGCTTCGGAGTGAGCGGCTTGTATTACAGCCAGCCGATCCTGAGAGGTTTCTGTATCCGCCCAGAGATCGGTTTCGGATACGAGCGTTTCAAAGTCACCTATGCCTACAACGTTTATACAAGCCAAGCGCGGATATCCCCTCACATGCTCACGGTAGCCCTTCTGTTCAGCTTCAAAGTGACCGAACTCCCCGCTCCATGAGTCGGTCCACCAGGAAGTGGATTACATTCACTCGTCCAGTTCGCCTTCACAATGGATATCCACCGCAACCTCTTGCGCTCAGCATGGCGCCTATGTGCATTCCTGTTCTTCTTGTCGCCTACAGCATCGCTCATGGCACAGGAAAGTGCACCCTTCCGTGGCTTCTTTCTCGGTGTGGGTGTGGGCCAGGACGTTGGTGGCCTGCCAGGAGCCCGAGCGACCTATTGGGTGGCGCCTTACCTCAGCGGCTTCGTGGGTGGTGGATGGGCCTTTGTGGGCGGGGGGTGGAATGCAGGAGTGGAATTACGTGTACCCTCAAAAGGAAGGACACAGCCCTTCTTTACAGGCATGTACGGTTACAACGGTGTCATCAGGATCAAAGGACTGGATCAGCTGAACGGCATCTACCTCGGCCCCACGATCGGCGGCGGCATCATGGTCAAACAATACCAGAACCATAACTACTGGCGCATCTCGCTCAATGTGCCATTCCGGTCACAGGAGATGTTGGATGCCTGGGAGGCCATCAAAGCAAGGCCCGATGTGAGGATAGAAAGCGACCTGCTCCCCGTGACGATCGGGGTAGGCTTCCATTTCACGCTTTGACTTACACGAGGCCGCTAAGCCGAAACCCGAGAAACGCTCGATGCACGGCGTTCTTGCAGCATCTCCTTCACCGCTGCCACCAACGACTTGTCATCAAAGCCACATTCGGCGTAGAGTTCGTTCTGTGAGCCGTGCTCGATCCATTTGTCGGGTATGCCGAGGCGCTTCACTTGGGCATGGTAACCATGGTCGGCCATGAACTCGAGCACCGCGCTGCCCATGCCACCTTGGATGCAGCCATCCTCGATCGTGATCACGTGCTTGAACTTGCCGAAGACCTCGTGCAACAGCAATTCATCGATCGGCTTCGCGAATCGCATGTCGTAGTGCGCCACGCTGTAGCCTTCTGCTTGTAAGGCATCGATGCCTTTAGCGGCGATGTTACCGATATGCCCGATGCTGAGCACGGCGATGTCGGTACCGGACCGCACTTTACGTCCGGTTCCGATCTTGATCTCCTTGAAGGGCGTCTTCCACTCGGTCATCACGCCTTCACCACGTGGGTAGCGGATGCTGAACGGACCGTTATCCTTCAGCTGGGCCGTGTACATCAGGTCGCGTAGCTCCTCCTCGTTCATCGGGGCGCTTACGATCATGTTGGGGATACAACGGAAGTAGGCGATGTCGAACGCACCGTGGTGTGTGGGGCCATCGGCTCCAGCTAAACCACCACGGTCCAGGCAGAAGACCACATGCAACTTCTGAAGGGCCACATCGTGCACCACCTGGTCGTAGGCGCGCTGCATAAAGGAGCTGTAGATGTTGCAGAAGGGCACCATGCCTTGCGTGGCCATGCCGGCACTGAAAGTCACCGCATGCTGCTCGGCGATGCCCACGTCGAACGCGCGGTCGGGCATGGCCTTCATCATGATGTTGAGCGAGCAGCCGGTGGGCATGGCGGGCGTGACACCCACGATGCGCGGGTTCTTCTCCGCCAGCTCAACGATGGTGTGGCCGAATACATCCTGATACTTCGGAGGCTGCGGGCTCTTGGGCACCACCTTGATGATCTCGCCGGTCTCCTTGTTGAAGAGGCCGGGCGCATGCCACACCGTGGGGTTGCCCTCCTCTGCGGCCTTGTACCCCTTGCCTTTCATGGTGATCGTGTGCAGGATCTTGGGGCCGGGGATGTCCTTCAGGTCCTGGAGCACCTTCACCATGCGCTCCACGTCATGCCCATCCACCGGACCGAAGTACCGGAAGTTGAGGCTCTCGAAGAGATTGCTCTGTTTCAGCAGCGCGCTCTTCACAGCGTTCTCCACCTTCTGGGCGATGGACTGCGCGTTGGGACCGAACTTGCTGATCTTCCCGAGAAGGTTCCACACCTCGTCCTTCACCTTGTTGTAGGTGTGGCTGGTGGTGATGTCGGTGAGGTATTCCTTCAACGCACCGACGTTCGGGTCGATGCTCATGCAGTTATCGTTAAGCACCACGAGCATGTCCGTGCCTTCGCCACCAGCATGGTTCAGGGCCTCGAACGCCATACCGGCCGTCATGGCGCCATCGCCGATGATGGCCACGCTGTGCCGATCCTTCTCTCCCTTCAACTTACTGGCCACGGCCATTCCGAGCGCGCCGCCGATGCTGGTGCTGCTATGGCCCACGCCGAACGTATCGTACTCGCTTTCGCTCCTTTTCGGGAAACCGCTGATGCCTTTGTGGATGCGGTTCGTGTGGAACACATCCTTACGGCCGGTAAGGATCTTATGCCCATAAGCTTGGTGTCCGACATCCCACACGAGCTGGTCATAGGGAGTATTGAACACATAATGCAGGGCCACCGTGAGCTCCACCACCCCGAGGCTGGCACCGAAGTGACCGCCCTTCACGCTGACCACATCGATGATGAAGTCGCGCAGCTCGTTGCAGACCTGGCCGAGTTGGTCTTCGGACAGCTTCCTGAGGTCTTCCGGGGTTTGAATCCGGTCGAGCAGGGGATAGGCCGGGCGTGTCGTGGTCATGGGCAATGAACAAAAGTAAGCGGATGATCGTTCGTGGGGAGCTACTCCAAGCCGGTTCCAACGCGACGGATCGCGAACTATTGCCGACGAGCGCTTCCCCCAAATGAGGGAGGGCACTACATTTGGCCACCCTAGCCCCAGAACGCACCCCGTGGAACCCATTTCAACCCCCAACGATTACGTTCCGGTCCTGATCCAGACGGCCATTGCCGTGGGTTTCGTGGGGTTCGCGCTTTCGGCGGCGGCCTGGCTGGGTCCGAAGATCAACGGGAAGAAGAAGAACGAGAGCTTCGAGTGCGGCATCGAACAGCAGGGCAATGCGCGTACTCCGTTCAGCGTGAAGTACTTGCTGATCGCCATCCTCTTTGTGCTCTTCGATGTGGAGGTGATCTTCCTGTACCCTTGGGCGGTGAACTTCAAGGCCTTGGGCGCCATCGGCTTCGTGGAGATGGTGTGTTTCGTATTCTTCGTGATGGCGGGTCTCTACTACGTGTTACGCAAGGGAGTAATGAAGATCGAATGAGCGAGCTGCAAAAGACCGATCGGCCGAGGCCGAACATCGTTGCCGCGCCCGATGGGCACAGCGGCTCGGGATTCTTCGCCACCAGCGTGGACCAGGCCATCGGCTTGGCCCGAGCCAATAGCTTGTGGCCCCTGCCCTTCGCCACCAGCTGCTGCGGCATCGAGTTCATGAGTACCATGAGCTCCCACTACGACCTGAGCCGGTTCGGCATGGAGCGCCTCAGCTTCAGCCCGCGCCAGAGCGACTTGCTGATGGTGATGGGCACCATCGCGAAGAAAATGGCCCCCGTACTGCGCGACGTGTACATGCAGATGGCCGAGCCCAAGTGGGTATTGAGCATGGGAGCCTGTGCCTGCACCGGCGGCATCTTCGACACCTACAGCGTGTTGCAAGGCATCGACAGAGTGATCCCGGTGGATGTTTACATCCCGGGCTGCCCGCCCCGTCCGGAGCAGGTCATCGACGGCATCCTGAAGATCCAGGAGCTGAGCAAGAACGAGAGCCTGCGCCGCCGTTACAGCAAGGAATACCAGGACCTCCTGGCCAAATACGCCATCGATTAATGCAGTTCACCGCAACGACGCAGCGAACGCAACGGTCAACGCAACGGGACCTGCCAGCCCATCACGTGGCGTTCGATCCGCATGCACTCCTTGGCGGGGCCTTTGCGTCCGTGGTGACTTGGCGGTTAAAGACTTCCCCATCATGCCCGGGTTTTTGATCAAAGCCGAACGTGACCAACGCGTGAAGGAGCGGATCTCCGCTGCCTTCGCTGAAAAGGTCACCGCCATCGAGCAGGAGCGCGATCTGCTCTGCATCCATGTGAAGAAAGAGGCATTACACGACCTGCTGCGCACGTTGAAGGAGGAACTCGGCTTCCACTTCCTCACCACCTGCTGCGGCATGCACTTCCCGGATGAAGCCCAGGATTTCGGACTGGTCTACCACTTGCACGACATGCGGGCGGGGCATCGCATCCGGGTGAAATGCCGCACCACTGCCAACGACCTGGAGTTCAAGACCGCCACCGACCTATGGCCCACAGCCAACTGGATGGAGCGCGAGGCTTGGGATTTCTTCGGTATCCGGTTCAAGGGACACCCGAACTTGAAGCGGATCCTGAACATGGAGGACTTCCCCGCGTTCCCGCTGCGCAAGGACTATCCATTGGAAGACCCTACCCGTCAAGATAAGGACGATCGATTCTTCGGACGATGAGCCAGCAGCCACCCACCGACTTTTGGGCGAAAGACCTTGTCGAAGGTCGTGACCTGCGCGAGCTCACCACGCTCAACCTGGGACCCACCCACCCGGCCACGCACGGCATCTTCCAGAACGTGCTCACACTGGACGGCGAGATCATCCTCGACGCACAGCAGACCATCGGTTACATCCACCGCGCCTTCGAGAAACTGGCCGAACGCCGTCCGTTCTACCAGATCACCACGCTGACGGACCGGATGAACTACTGCAGTGCCCCCATCAACAACATGGGCTGGCACATGACGGTGGAGAAGCTCCTGAACATCGAGCTTCCAAAGCGCGTGCAATACATGCGGGTGATCGTGATGGAGTTGGCGCGCATCGCCGACCACATCATCTGCAACACCATCATCGGGCAGGACGTCGGTGCCACCACCCCATTCCTCTACGTGTACCAGTGGCGCGAGAAGATCTATGAGGTGTACGAGGAGATCTGCGGTGCACGCCTCACCACCAACATGGGCCGCATCGGCGGCTGGGAGCGCAATTGGAGCGATGCGGCCTGGGCCAAGATCAAGGCCATCGTGAAGGACTTGCCAGCCGGGTTGAAGGAGTTCGACAACATGCTCCTGCGGAACCGCATCTTCATGGACCGCACCATCGGTTGCGGACCCATCAGCGGCGAACGCGCCCTGGCGTATGGCTTCACGGGACCCAACCTGCGCGCGGCCGGCGTGGACTACGACGTGCGCGTGGCCGACCCATACAGCAGCTACGACGAGTTCGACTTCATCATTCCCGTGGGCACCAATGGCGATACGTATGACCGCTTCACGGTGCGCCAGGAAGAGATGCGGCAGAGCCTCTCCATCATCCGCCAGGCCATGGAGAAGTTGGATAAGATGAGCGACAAGACCACCTTCCGGGGCGAAGTACCCGAGTGGGTGTTGCCGCCGAAGGAGGAGGTGTACAGCGCCATGGAGCCCCTGATCTGGCACTTCAAGATCGTGATGGGCGAGACCGACGTACCGGTGGGCGAAGTATACCACTGCGTAGAAGGCGGCAACGGCGAACTGGGTTTCTACCTGGTAAGCGACGGCGGGCGTGCACCCTTCCGCTTGCACCTTCGTCGACCCTGCTACATCTATTATCAGGCCTTCCCCGAGATGATCAAAGGCAGCATGTTGAGCGATGCGATCATCACCATGAGCAGCATGAACGTGATCGCAGGTGAATTGGACGCTTAAGCTCATGGACCGCCACGACGCCACGACCGCCACGGAGCCGCTACGCATGCTGGAGGAGGACCGTTTGGCCAAACTCGTGCTCGACGCCGCGTTCAAAGTGCATCGTGCGCTGGGTCCGGGTTTGCTGGAAAGCGCTTACGTCCATTGCCTGCTCCACGAACTGCGCACCGCTGGACTATCCGTGCTCCATCAACAACCGCTGCCTTTGCGTTACGCGGATGTGCAGCTTGATGCCGGTTATCGCCTTGATCTGTGGATCGAGAATAAACTGAGCGTCGAGGTGAAGTCCGTAGAGGAGCTGCATCCGATACATAGCGCTCAGCTCCTTACTTACCTGAAGCTCACCGGCAATCGGCTCGGCCTGCTCATCAACTTCAACGAGATCCTGCTGAAACACGGTATTCGCAGACTCGCCAATGGAATGCCCGAATGACGTTGCGAACTCCTTTGCGTCCGTTGCGCCGTTGCGGTGATAGAATGGGTTCGCCAATGCCCACACCTC
>JAEUTC010000157.1 GCA_016787985.1 Flavobacteriales bacterium
CATCCGTATCCACTTACTTTGTTCCTCCCGAAGCGGGGCCCCAAAAGTAAGGGCCACGCCACCCGGCACCGGAAGAGCCATGCACGCGATCGACCTGATCACCGCCGACATACCACCCTTGCGTCCGCAGGATGATCTGTCGCGCGCGCTCGACTGGTTGGAGGAGTTCAAGGTGGGCCACTTGCCCGTGGTGGACAACGGCTGTTTGGTGGGCATGGTGCGCGAGCAGGACGTGGTGGATCGGCATGAAGCACGCGGTACCGTGGGCACCGTGATGGATCAGGTGGAGATCCCCTTCATCCGGGGTAACCAGCACATCTACGACGTCATGCGCCTCTTCACCGAACGGGGGCTCACCGTGGTGCCGGTGTTGGATGAGATGGGCGTCTACCTCGGTGCCATCACCGAACACGAAGCGTTGAAGCGGCTGGCGAGCGTCACCAACATCCACGAGCGGGGTAGCATCGTGGTACTGGAGATGAACCAGATCGACTACAGCCTGCACCAGATCGCACGCATCGTGGAAGGGAACGATGCGAAGATCATGAGCGTGTACAGCCATGTGCTGCCGGAGACGAACCGGTTGGAAGTGACCTTGAAGATCAACCGGGAGGATGTGAGCGACATCCTGCAAAGCTTCGAGCGCTACGAGATCATGGTGAAGACCACCTACCAAGGCTCACGCTTCCACGATGACCTGCGCGGTCGTTACGAAGAGCTGATGCGCTTCATCAACCTGTGAAACGCGGGCATGTTCCGCGCGCTGCTTCCCTTATTCCTCCTGCTCGTAGCACTGCCCGCGCATGCCCAGCCGACAAGCGGGGGTGACGGTCACGCGCGCATCCTGGGCATCGCCATCAGTGGCAACAAGACCACCAAGGCGCGCATCATCCTGCGCGAGCTGGTGGTGAACGAAGACGATTCGCTCAGCTACACCGCGCTGTACGAGAAGCTGGAGCGGAGCCGGCAGAACCTCATGAACACGGGGCTCTTCAACACGGTGAGCGTACTGCCCTTGTACCTGGACAAAACGCAGGTGATGGTGGAAGTGACGGTGAACGAGCGCTGGTACATCTGGCCGGCCATCATCTTCGACCTGGCCGATCCGAACTTCAACACCTGGTGGCTTACGCGCGACTTCGACCGGGTGAACTATGGTCTATTCCTGTACAAGTACAACATGCGTGGCCGCAACGAAACGGGCTACCTCAAGGCGCAATTCGGTTATACCCGCGAATTCGCCCTGCACTACAAGGTGCCCAACTTGGATAAGCGGCAACGCTGGGGCATCAGTGGTGGGGTGAGCTACGAGGAACAAGCCGAGATCACGGCAGGCACGGTGGACAATGTGCGCACCTTGGTGAGCGGGACCACGGGCAGCAACCGCGACCAGTGGCTCGGCAACCTGGAGGTCACCCTTCGACGCAGTCATGATGTGCGCCATGTGTGGCGCTTGAATTATGTGCAGGCCGAGGCCCGCGACACCATCATCAACACGGCCCTGGACTACTTCGATGGGCGGGCCACGTCCACGCGGTTCCTCACGGCCGGCTACACCTTCATCTGGGACCGCCGCGACTTCCGGGCCTATCCGCGCCGCGGCCATTACGAAGAGATACGCGTGGACCGTTATGGCTTGGGCTTGCTCGATGAAGCCGCCCCGGACATCACCACGGCTTATGCCACCACGAAACGGTGGTTGTACCTGCATGACAAGTGGACGCTCGGCCTCTCGCTACGGGGGAAATACACCTGGGGTACACCGCCCTACTTCGTGCAGGAAGGTCTGGGATACGGACATTATGTACGCGGCTACGAGTACTACGTGATCGATGGCGAACACTTCGCGCTGGGCAAGGCCAATCTCATTTTCCAGCTCATCAAGCCCCGCACCTATCGGTTGGAGCACATTCCGCTGGAAGCCTTCCGCACCTTCTACATCGCACTCTACCTGGACCTGTACAGCGACCTCGGTCGGGTGTGGGACAGCCGCTACGCCGCGCGGAATTCCCTCTCGAACCGTTGGATCAATGGCAACGGCCTTGGCTTGAACCTGGTGACCAGCTACGACCAGGTGCTCCGCGTGGAATACTCGGTGAACGCCGAGGCTGAACAGGGGATATTCCTACATTTCACTCAACCTTTTTGACGGATGCGCATCGGTGTGAACGGACGTGTGATGGACGCTGCGAGCGCTCCCTTGGTGGTGCGTATGATCGAGCGCATGGTAGCGCACGGCATGCAACCGCAGTTGTCCATCGGTCTGGCCGCATGGTTGCGCGAAGTAGGCGTAACGCTTCCCTGGCCGGTGATCCCGAACGACGACCTGTCCAAGCAGGAGCTCGACCTCTGCATCGGGCTCGGTGGCGACGGCACCTTGCTGGACACCGTGGCGTGGGTCGGGCGCACCGAGATCCCCGTACTGGGCATCAACCTGGGCCGGCTAGGTTTCCTCAGCAACGTGACCTTGGAAGCCGTGGAGGAGGCATTGAGCGCCATCAAGCAGGGCCGGTACATGCTGCAAGACCGCTCGCTCTTGGAGGTCATCGACCATCCGGAACTTCTCGGCCGGGCCAATTTCGCTTTGAACGAGGTGAGCATCCACAAGCGGGAGAGCAGCAGCATGATCGCGGTGCATGTGCATTTGGGCAACGACTACCTGAACACCTATTGGGCCGATGGGCTCATCATCGCCACGCCCACGGGCTCCACGGCCTATTCGCTCAGTTGTGGGGGGCCTATCCTCTACCCCACGAGCGACGCCTTGGTCATCAATCCCATCTGCCCGCATAACCTCAACGTGCGTCCCTTCGTGGTGCCGGACCATTACACCATCACCCTGCAACTGGAAGCGCGGTCGGATATGTGCTTGATGAACCTGGACGCGCGCAGCGTGAGCCTAGGCGGCCAAAGTCGCATCACCATCCAACGCGCCCGGTTCTCGGTGAAAATGGTCCAGCTCGAGAACTCCGACTTCCTGGACACCCTGCGCACCAAGCTGAGTTGGGGCTTGGACGTACGATCCGGTCCTCCGAAAGCCTGAGTTACCTTCGCGGCGCATGGAAAAGGGCCCATACCAAACCCGGTATCCAAGCGTTCCCCGACGGATGTCACGCATCACCCTCCTTTTCTTCGCCCTGCTTGGCTTCAGCGGGGTGCAGGCGCAGGTGAGCGAATTGGGGGTCACCGGCGGGGTAACCTATTACATCGGTGACCTGAACCCCACCCGCCACTACCCCAAGGACACCAAACTCGCCTACGGGGTTTTGTACAGGTATAACTTCAGCGATCGCTATGCCATTCGCCTTCAGGCACTTAACGGAACGCTGCAAGCCTATGACAACCGGTCCTCGGACAGTCTACAACTCATGCGTGACCTACACTTCAGGGCCCGGTTGTTGGAATTCTCGGCCTTGCTGGAGGTGAACTTCCGGAAGTACCGGAGCAAGGACAAGGACAGCAAGAAATGGACGCCCTTCGTGTTCGCCGGGCTGGCCTATTTCCGAGCCGCGCCCCAGGCCGAGCTGAACGGGGAATGGTATGACCTTCAACCCCTTGGAACGGAGGGACAAGGCACCACGGCCAGGCCCGGTTCGGACGTGTACAAGGTGGATAACATCTGCATTCCTTTCGGCGTGGGCTTCAAGTGGAACGTGGGCCGACTGGATTTCCAGGTGGAATGGGGGCTGCGTAGGACGTACACCGACTACTTGGACGATGTGAGCGGCACCTATGTGGACCGCGACCAGCTGGCCTTCGAGAACGGTCCGCTGGCGGCCACATTCGCCGACCCTAGCGTGCTGGGACAGCTGCCGGAATACCCTAACGAAGGGAGGGCCCGTGGCAATTCGGACACCCGCGACTGGTACCAATACACCGGCCTATCGGTTACGTATATCATCTCGCGCTTCTCCGATTGCGAGGAACAGTACAACTGGATGCGCAAGCGCCGGTGATCCAAGCCTTTTGGCGAACTTCGCAACCCGTTTTGAAAAAGACCTTGGACAACCCTGAAGCACTGAAGGCGCGTATCGACCCCGACCGTGTGCCTGCGCACATCGCCATCATCATGGATGGCAATGGTCGCTGGGCAGAGCGCCAGGGCGAACACCGGGTGGTGGGCCATGCGAATGGCGTGCGCTCCGTGCGCGAAGCGTTGGTGGGCTGCCGCGAGGTGGGCGTGAAATACCTAACGCTCTATGCCTTCAGCACGGAGAACTGGAACCGTCCGAAAGCCGAGGTGGACGCCTTGATGGACCTCTTGGTGAAGACGGTGATCGGGGAGTTGGAAGAGTTGAACGCCAATGGGGTCCGCTTGCACACCATCGGCGACACCGATTCTCTGCCAGAGAGCTGTCGCCGCACGCTCTTGGATGCGATCGCGGCCACCGCGAAGAACGACACCATCACCATCACGCTGGCCTTGAGCTATAGTTCTCGGTGGGAGTTGGTGCGCATGGCCCAGCAGCTGGCGGCCGCCGCCAAGGAGGGCACCCTGCAGCCAGAGCACATCGATGATGCCACCATCGCGGCACACCTTTCCACGGTGGGCATGCCCGATCCGGAATTGCTGATCCGTACCAGTGGCGAGCAGCGCATCAGCAACTTCCTCCTGTGGCAGATCGCCTATGCCGAGCTATGGTTCACCCCGGTGCTCTGGCCGGACTTCCGTAAAGAACACCTGTTCCAGGCCATCCTGGATTTCCAAGGCCGCGAACGCCGTTTCGGGCTCATCAGCGAACAAGTAGCACCGGCCTGAGCATGCGTACGATCCTTGCAGTCCTTCTTCTCTTGATCGGCATCCAGGTCGCCGCGCAGGTCGAAAGCGGCCCGGTGATGGACCCTGCCGTGCCCTTGGAATACGAGATCGGCGGCATCACGGTGAGCGGCACCAAGACCACGGACCCCAACGCGGTGAAACTCTTCACCGGACTTCAGGTGGGGGACAAAGTGACCGTACCCGGGGAGAAGATCAGCAAGGCCATCGAGAACCTGTGGGAGCAGAAGCTCTTCAGCGACATCAGCATCGAAGCGGCCGAGATCCGCGGTCGTACCATCTTCCTGCACATCATCGTCACGGAGAAACCCCGGCTTTCGCGCTTCAAGTTCGAAGGGGTATCCAAGAGCGAAGGCGACAAGCTGCGCGAGGAGATCCAGTTGGTGCGCGGCCAGCAGGTGAACGATGCCGTGCTG
>JAEUTC010000213.1 GCA_016787985.1 Flavobacteriales bacterium
CGACACCATGACCGAAGGGGTGGTGAGCGCCTGGCACAAGAAGGTGGGAGATGCCGTGAAGAGCGGCGAGGTGCTCGCGGAGATCGAGACCGACAAGGCCACCATGGAGTTCGAGAGTTTCACCGATGGTGTGCTCCTGCACATCGGCGTGGAGAAGGGTAAGGCCGCTGCGGTGGATAGTGTGTTGGCCGTTCTAGGCAAAGCAGGGGAGGACATCACCGCGTTGCTCGCTGGTGAAGCTGCTGCTGCACCGAAGGCTGAGGCGGCTCCGAAGAAAGACGAACCCAAGGCGCAGGGGCAAGAGCAGGGGCAAGCTGCCGTTGCTGCTGCCCCTGCTCCTGCGCCTGCCCCCGCTCCTGAAAAGGCGAAACCCGCTGCCTCAGGAAGCGTTCCCGCGCCGAAGCCCTTGTTCGGAGGTGGAGCCTCTGCTGCTCCAACGGCACCTGCCAACAACGGCCGTGTTAAGGCCAGTCCGTTGGCCAAACAACTCGCCGAGGAGAAGGGCATCGATATCGGTCGTGTGGTGGGTAGTGGTCCGGATGGCCGTGTGACCAAACAGGACATCGAGAACTTCGCCGGCGGTGGTGCGGTGTTCGGTGCGCCCCAAGTGGAGAATTACGAGGAGGTGCCGGTGAGCCAGATGCGCAAGACCATTGCGAAGCGCCTCAGCGAAAGCCTCTTCACCGCACCCCATTTCTTCCTCACCTTGGAGTTGGACATGGCGCGTGCCATGAGCGTGCGCGAAGCCATCAACAAACAGATCGCGCCGGACAAGATCTCGTTCAACGACTTGGTGATCAAGGCCTGTGCTGTGGCGTTGAAACAGCACCCCAAGGTGAACAGCAGCTGGCTCGGCGACCGCATCCGCTACAACCAGCACGTCCACATCGGCGTGGCCGTAGCGGTGGAAGAAGGTCTACTCGTGCCCGTTGTACGTTTCGCGGATGGCAAGCCTTTGCGCACCATCGGGAACGAAGTGCGGGATCTGGCCAAACGCGCCAAGGACAAGAAACTGCAACCGGCGGATTGGGAAGGGAACACCTTCACCATCTCCAACCTGGGCATGTTCGGCATCGATGAGTTCACGGCCATCATCAACCCGCCCGATGCGTGCATCCTGGCCGTGGGTGGCATCATGGAGAAGCCGGTGGTGAAGGATGGAAAGATCGTGATCGGCCACACCATGAAGGTGACCTTGAGCTGCGATCATCGGGTGGTGGATGGCGCTACGGGTGCCGCATTCTTGAATACCCTGAAGAGCTTGCTCGAAGAACCGGCGTTGTTGCTGGGGGTGGGGGCGATCTGATACAGGCTAGCGGTACGCTGTCTATCTTCAGCCGCCATGGCTAAAGAGCGTCCAACCATTCGCTGTAGCACGGAAGGCCTGACCCGTGCTGAAGTGATCGTCCATCTCTTCCAGGCGTTCCGTGAGCTCAAGTGGGGCGTTGAACATCTGCATCCGATGCGGATCGTGTCGGTGACACCGCGGACATGGAGCTCCTATGGTGAAAAGGTGACGATCGAATTGGACGATGATGGCTTTACGGCTTCCAGCAAACAGGTACAATGGACCTTGTTGGGTAGACGAAAACGCTTGGCCAAGGTCCTGGATGATCTAACCAAGGCATTCAAGGAATCCCGCGCTACCATGACTTCGGATCTGCTCACTACCGAGCTCAAGGAGCTGAACGAAAGCGGGGTGATGGAGTTGGATGCGAGCACTGCTCGTGCGAACGAGACGAGCTGGAAGGACGCTGCGTTGTTGTTCGTACCGCGTAAGGGCTTCTTGGCCACGCCACTCTTGGTCGACATCAGTTTGGTAGTGTACCTGCTCATGTTGTTCAACGGTGTTCACTTCATGGAACCCTCCGTGGAGCACTTGGTGGCATGGGGTGGTAATCTGCGTGCATCCACCTTGGATGGCGAGCTCTGGAGGCTACTCACTTGCTGTTTCGTACACATCGGGATCGTTCATCTCCTATTGAACATGTATGCCTTGTTGATGATCGGTGTGCAATTGGAACCGATACTAGGCTCCGTGCGCGTCCTGGTGCTTTATGTGGTAACGGGGATCGTAGCGAGCATGACAAGCCTGTGGTGGCATGAGAATACGGTCAGCGCCGGGGCCTCGGGCGCTATCTTCGGACTTTACGGTGTTTTCCTTGCCTTGCTCTTCACCGACCTGATACCGAAGGAAACCAGAAAGCAACTGCTGCAGAGCATCGGCATCTTCGTGCTTTACAATCTGATGTATGGCTTGAAAGGTGGCGTGGACAACGCAGCGCACATCGGTGGTCTTATTTCGGGACTCGTTCTTGGGCTCGCTTCGTATTCATCGTTGAAACATGACCGCGGGGGTGCGTTCCAGCTGGCTTCGATCGGATTACCAGCACTGATGATGCTCGGTGGAGGTGCATTCGCGATCGGCAAGCTTCCTGCCGATGACCCCAAATTCTACGCGGTGATCGATGATTTCCAGCGACTTGAACAGCGCGGCCTCGCTCCTTTCAGACTGCCCGAGGAGGCTACTCGCGGGCAACAACTGATCATTGTCCAGGACAGCGCGCTTTCAGCCTGGCGCGAGGCGGTGGAACTGTTGGGGACCACGAATGAACTTAAGTTGTCCGATGCATTGGCCGAGAAACGAGAGCAGTTCAAGCTATATGCTGATGTACGATTGGAGAACATGGAACTCTTGGAACAAGCGCTTCTTCGTGATGATGATTCGATGTCAGTCGCTTTGCAGGAGAGTTTCGCCCGAGTGGATTCCATCCTTTTGATCCTCAATGCGGAGGAATGATCCATGACCATTCTGGGTCGGTTCATCCCCACGATCCTCCGCTCCTGGATACGACACCAGGTGATGCGTGGTGATGCGGTGCATTGTCCTGTTTGCGACAAGGGTGCGATCGCCTACCTGCCTTCGGGTTCGCCTCCGCGACCGCATGTGCTCTGTCCGTTCTGTGGGTCGCGCGAACGGGCCCGGATGGCCTGGCTTTTTTTAGAGGAGCGAAAGGTCTTACGCACGGGTTTGCGCGTGCTGCATGTGGCGCCAGAGCAATGCTTGCGCGAGAAACTCACGGTATTGCCCGGTGTGAAGTACACGGCAGGGGACAAGTTCACGCCCGGGTACAGCTATCCACGCGGGACCATCGATCTCGACATCACCGCGATGCCCTTCGCGAACGATTCGTTCGACCTGATCCTCTGCTCGCATGTGTTGGAGCACGTGCCCGATGATCGACGGGCGATGAGCGAGCTCCATCGCGTGTTGGCGCCCGGCGGCATGGCTATCCTTATGGTGCCCATCGCGTTGGATCGTGCGACCACCGATGAGGACCCGTCGGTGACCGATCCTCAAGAACGGATCCGGCGTTTCGGGCAGTTCGATCATGTGCGCCTATACGGAAGGGATTATGTGGGTCGTTTGAAGAGCGCCGGTTTCGAGGTGGTGGAAGATGCCATGACCGACCGCATGAGCCCGGCCGAGGTCTTCCGCTACGGATTGCTCCGGAGCGAAGTGGTACACGCCGGTCTGAAACCGGTCACGGTACCACGGTGAACGGGCCCACTTGCATGTGGAAGTAGCGGCCGTTAAGCCGTTCCGGCAGCATCACACCTTCTCGCTGTAACTCTGCGTCCAGCGTTTGGATGTCCACCTGCGCACCCGGAGGCACGGACACCAGCACCACCGTCTTCTCTGGACCCTGCATGGCCGACAGCAACAGGTACTCGAACGGCGCGGGGGCATACAATGGCGCGTTGTTGAAACCTGGCGGTACGAATTGGCGCACTGCCGTGTCCAAGCCTTTCGTGATCCGTTGTTCACGCGCATTTGCGATGCGCTCCTCGATCCATTCCCTTCTTTCCGCGAAGGTGTGCCCCACATGGAAGGACCAGATAACGCGCAGCACCAGCACGAGCGCGAACAGGTATGGCGCCCATTTCCTCCATACATGTGACTCTTGTGCGGCCCATCCTGCGGCCACCAGTGCGAAAAGCACATGCGCGTAGTCCAAGGTCTCGCGGTACCTGTCGTGCGTGCCGTCGGGGAAATACAAGCTCACCACCGTGTAGATGACGAGATGGCCTACGACGAACACGAGCAGCGGCCACCACGCTTTCTTTCGCCAAGCGGTGAGCATGGCAAAGAGCGTGATCAGGATGGCGTCGGGGTAATGCCACAGCGCTTGAGCGGCATGGGCCCACAGGCGACCCGGTGCGAAGACCCAACCGATGCCCGCTTCTTCCAACCGGAGGAAGACCGTCTGGAATGCACGGTCCTCGTAGTTCGAGAGACCGATGATCCGCTGCGCCATCAGGACCACCAGGACCGAACCGAACGCGATGAAATTCGAACGATCGTGCCAGATACGGTCCAGGGTGAGCGCCAGTAACAACACCAGCAAGCCTAGGAAATGGCAGGTGGCCACAAGGGCGAAGAGCAGGCACGCCATGACCTGTCCCGAACGCGTGTGGCGTATATCGCTGTGGAGCAGAGATCGGAGGGTGATCAACAGTACGGCGCCGTAGTAGAGCTCGAACACCGGGCAGAATAAGGCTTGGGCGAGGCCAACGAATTGGGTCGCTAGCAGGAGAAGGCCATGGGGGCGATCACGAAGCACGCGAGATACGTACAGGTACGCACCAGCGCTGAGCACGATATTCCCTAGTGAATAGAGGACGGTGATGCCTTCCAACGAAAACCCCGCCTTGACCCCGACCAGCGGCAACCACTGGATCAGGGGCATGATCCAACGCTGATTGATCACGTGGAAGCCCTCCTCGTCGACCACGCGCACCAGGAAGTAGCCCGCATCGGCATAGAGCCGTTCCTTGGCGAAATACACGGCGAACAGGGCCATCCCCACTAGGGCCAAGTAGGCCATGAGGTGATCGCGATGCGCCACGTGCTGCCCACGGTCTGCCGGCATGCGGCCAAAGTAGCACGCGGCCCCGGCGTATTTTGCGGCCATGCACGATGTGCTCGCCACGCCCATCGAATACCTGAAAGGTGTTGGACCCCAACGCGGCGCTCTGTTGCGTTCGGAGCTGAACATCGCCACCTATCAGGACCTGCTCTTGCATTTCCCTTTTCGGTACGTGGATCGCAGCCGTTTCCATACCGTGCGTGAACTCGCCGAGGACCTGCCACAAGCCCAGCTGAGGGGGGCGCTCGGTCCTTTACGGACCGTGGGGGAGAAGCAGGGACGCAGGCTCACGGCCACCTTGACGGACAAGACCGGAAGTGTGGAGCTCGTGTGGTTCAAAGGGGCGCGGTGGTTGCAAGCGTCGCTGAAACCCGGTCAGGAGTACATCCTCTTCGGCAAACCGAGCACGTTCAACGGCCGCATCAACTTCGCGCATCCGGAACTGGAGCTCGCGGCTTCGTGGGAACAAGGCTTGGAAGCTGCGCTGCAACCGGTCTACAGCACCTCGGAGAAGCTCACAGCGAAAGGACTCAGTAGCAGGGCCATCTGGAAACTGCAGAAGACCGCACTGACACAAGTGGAAGGGCAGTTGCACGAGGTGTTGAACGCGGAACTCGTGGAATGGCTGGGTGGGATCAGCCGAGAACAAGCTTTCCGGCAGGTGCACGCACCACAGGACCAAGGCAGGCTCGATGGCTCCATTCGTCGGCTCAAGTTCGAGGAGCTCTTCTTCATCCAATTGCAACTCCTGGAGCAAAAGCTGCTCTTGCAACAGAGCTTGCGTGGCAACGTCTTCGTCTCCGTGGGTGAACATTTCAAACGCTTCTACGAGCACCACCTGCCGTTCGAACTCACCGGGGCGCAGAAACGTGTGGTGAAGGAGATCCGGAAGGACATGGGAAGCGGCACACAGATGAACCGGTTGGTGCAGGGTGATGTGGGCAGCGGAAAAACCCTCGTGGGCTTGTTGAGCATGTTGATCGCGCTGGACAACGGATTCCAAAGCGCATTGATGGCACCCACGGAGATCCTGGCCCAGCAGCACTTCGCCACCATCAGTCGCTTTCTCGAAGGCTTGCCGATCGTCGTGCGCCTTTTGACCGGCAACACCAAACAGGCGGAACGTAAGGCGATGCTGACCGCGCTTGAAGTGGGCGAAGTACACATCATCGTGGGCACGCATGCGCTGTTGGAGGATCGGGTGAAATTCAAGCGGCTCGGCCTCGCGGTGATCGATGAACAGCACCGTTTCGGCGTGGCGCAGCGGGCGCGGCTTTGGGCCAAAAGTCCCGTTCCGCCGCATGTGCTGGTGATGACCGCCACACCCATCCCTCGCACGTTGGCGATGACGCTTTACGGCGATCTGGATACGAGCGTGATCGATGAGTTGCCACCGGGCCGCAAACCCATCCGTACGGTGCACCGGTACGACAGTTCGCGTAGCGCCGTCTTCGGTTTCATGGAGGAAGAGATCGCGAAAGGCCGACAGGTCTACGTCGTTTACCCCCTCATCGAGGAAGGTGATCCGGAGAAAATGGCCCGCGCGGGACCCGGAGCGGCGGAGTTGAAGGACCTCACCGATGGGTTCGAGAGCATCTCGCGCCGGTTCCCGCTGCCGAAGTATGCGGTGAGCATGGTGCATGGTCGCATGGATCAGGTGACGAAGGACTATGAGATGGCGCGTTTCAAGAAGGGCGAGACCAACATCCTGGTGGCCACCACGGTGATCGAGGTGGGCGTGGATGTGCCCAACGCTAGCGTGATGGTGATCGAGAACGCGGAACGCTTCGGGCTCTCGCAGCTGCACCAATTGCGCGGTCGCGTGGGCCGTGGCGCTGAGCAGAGCTTCTGCATCCTGATGACCGGCGATAAGCTGGGGAACGACGCCCGTGCGCGTATCGAGACCATGGTGCGGACGAACGATGGGTTCGAGATCGCGGAGACCGACCTGCGCTTACGCGGGCCTGGTGATCTGATGGGCACGCAACAGAGCGGACTCCCCGAGCTGCACATCGCGGACCTCGTTGCCGATGCGCAGCTGCTTCAGCAGGCGCGCCAAGTGGCCATGCGCCTTCTCGACAGGGATCCGGGGCTGAAGGATCCGAAGAATGTGCGTATCGCGACCGAATTGGCCGAGCGTAAACGGGGTAAGCCGTTGTGGGGGCGGATCAGCTAGGTGGTCAACGCGGCCCGGCGCCGGATCTCCTCCGGATCCAGGACGTGTGCCACAGCACCAAGCACGATGAGGACTTGGGCGATCGCATAAGTGAGTATCACCGACCAGGAGGCTGCCTCCAACGGCTCTAGGAAGCGATCGATCGCCAACAGGCTATCCGATGTGATGAAGAACAAGGCGCCGATCAACACGAGCACGAAGCTTCGGAGATAGGTCCGACCCCACCGGAACGCGGCTGCCATGCCCATTGCGGTGATGGCGAACGCATAGATCGTGACGGGAATGCGGATGCCCTCATCCACCATGGGCAACAGCCTTTCCGCGAAGAAGTAGCCGTACACGGCCAGGATGAACGAGATCAGCAAGGGCAGCCACGGCGGACGGAGCGCACCCACATCGAACACGTTCTGCAGGAAAGCGATGGTGTAACAGAGTTGCGCGATCAGGAATGCGCCCAGTCCGATCAGAAAGTTGAAGTCGTCCAGGTGCTGGAACATCAACGCCACATCTCCGATAAGACTGAAGAAAAGCCCTGCTTGGATCAGCAGGGTGAACCGATCACCGACGCGCCTGGTGTTGAAATAGAACCAACTCGAGAGCACCAAGAGCATCAGTGGCTTGCACGCATACACCAGCATACGAGCGCCGGTGGCTTCACCGACCATCGTGCCGGTGGTGACCGCCGCGAAAACGGAGAGGTTCAATGCGGTGTTCTTGCGAAGCTCCATGGGAGAATGGACCGGACGAAAGTAACCATAGCCGCCATTCAACGGCTGCCGGTGATGACCTCGACCTTGGTGGGGTTCAGATCACGCTGTATCACGAGCAGGTGCGCTGTTGAGAGAAGGAGAAGGCTAACGACGGTTATTGGCCCGCCTAGGTTCTGCTGTATTCCTGCGCCAAGGATCAACAAGGCGCAGAACATCAGGATACGGATGATCTCGCTCGCGATCACCCACCGCCGCCCGTCCAGCATCAGCCCCAAGTTGGTCAGCCATAGGATGATCAAGCCGGCCACGGCCCCATCCACCCATGGCACG
>JAEUTC010000058.1 GCA_016787985.1 Flavobacteriales bacterium
GTATCCTGCCACCTCCAGAATGCGTACAAGAGCGTTCGTTGCCCGGAGGGTTCGCTTCCGGTCACGGAACAACTCACCCGCGAAGTGCTCTCGCTACCCATGAGCACGGAACTGGATCACGAACAACTCACGCACATCACCAACACGGTGAAGAGCTTCTTCAACTAGCCCATGAACATCGCAGTAGGAGGAACAGCTCCTTCGCTGCGCTCGGAGTGACAACAGCAGCAAACAAGAGACAGATCTCATGAATATCGCAGTAGTAGGAACCGGCTACGTCGGTCTGGTGACCGGCACATGCTTCGCCGAGACGGGTAACCACGTGGTCTGCGTGGACATCAATGCCGAGAAAGTGCAGATGATGAAGGACGGCAAGGTGCCGATCTATGAGCCGCATCTAGACGTGCTTTTCGAACGCAACATCCGTCAGGGTCGTTTGAGCTTCACCACCGACCTGGCCGAAGCCTTGGAAAAGGCACAGATCGTGTTCCTCGCCTTGCCCACTCCTCCGGGTGAGGATGGCAGCGCCGATCTCAGCTACGTGCTGAAGGCTGCCGGTGACATCGGCAAGTTGATGAAGGACTACAAGGTCCTCGTGGACAAGAGCACCGTACCGGTCGGTACCGCAGAGAAAGTCCACGCCGAGGTGGCTAAATACGCCAAGGTGGAATTCGATGTGGTGAGCAACCCCGAGTTCCTGCGCGAAGGCTTCGCGGTGGACGACTTCTTGAAGCCGGATCGCGTGGTGGTGGGCACCAGCAGCGACCGTGCGCGCAAGTTGATGGAGGACCTCTACAAGCCTTTCGTACGCCAGGGGAATCCGATCATCTTCATGGATGAGCGCAGCGCCGAGCTCACCAAGTATGCGGCCAATGCCTTCCTCGCGGCCAAGATCACCTTCATGAACGAGATCGCGAACTTCTGCGAAGCGGTCGGTGCCGACGTGGACAAGGTGCGCATCGGCATGGGCACGGACACGCGCATCGGCAAGCGCTTTCTGTTCCCTGGCATCGGTTATGGCGGCAGCTGTTTCCCCAAGGATGTGCAAGCCTTGGCGAAGAGCGGGAAAGAGGCAGGCTACGACTTCCAGATCATCAACAGTGTGATGGAGGTGAACGAACAGCAGAAGACCGCGTTGATGCCGAAGATCAAGGCGTATTACGGCGGTGACCTGAAAGGCAAGCACTTCGCCATGTGGGGCCTTTCATTCAAACCGGACACGGACGACATCCGCGAGGCACCCGCCTTGTACATGATCGATGCGTTGGTGGCTGCCGGTGCTACCGTCACCGCGTTCGATCCGGAAGGTGCGGCCAACGTGAAGAAGATGATCGGCGACAAGATCAGCTACGCGTCTGACGAGTACGCCGCCTTGGAGGGCGCAGACTCGCTCATCATCTGCACCGAATGGGCCTTGTTCCGTACGCCCGATTTCGAGCGCTTGGAAAAGACGCTCAAGGAGCGGACGATCTTCGACGGTCGCAACCTCTACGAGTTGGACGAGATGAAGGCGAAAGGGTTCCACTACGTCAGCATCGGCCGCAACGTCGTCACCGCTGCCCACAGTCCGAAACAAAGCACCAAAGCCACGGCGAAAGCCTGATCACATGGCGAAGAAGAAGGTTCCTGCCAAGGCCAAAGTTTCCAGCAGATCCGCCTTTTCGTCGACCCCCAGGGTCGACGAAAAGGCGAAACCCGCCAAGAAAGCCCAGGCGAAAGCGGCTGCGTCAGCAAGCCGTAAGCGCCCCAGCACCAAAGACCGCGTCCTGATCACGGGCGCCGCTGGATTCCTGGGCTCGCACCTGTGCGATCGGTTCCTGAAGGAAGGGTACCACGTGATCGCCATGGACAACCTGATCACCGGCAGCCTGAAGAACATCGAGCACCTCTTCCACCGGGAGGATTTCGAGTTCTACCATCACGACGTTTCCAAGTTCGTGCACGTGCCTGGCGAGTTGAAGTACATTCTGCACTTCGCCTCCCCGGCTTCGCCGATCGACTACGAGAAGATCCCCATCCAGACCTTGAAAGTGGGGTCGTTGGGAACGCACAACCTCCTCGGCCTTGCCCGGGTGAAGAAGGCGCGCATCCTGGTGGCCAGCACCAGCGAGGTGTACGGCGATCCGAAGGTGCATCCACAGAACGAGAGTTACTGGGGCCATGTGAACCCGGTGGGAAAGCGGAGCATGTACGATGAGGCCAAACGCTTCCAGGAGGCGATCACCATGGCTTACCACAACTACCACGGCGTGGAAACGCGCATGGTACGGATCTTCAACACCTACGGCCCGCGCATGCGGCTCAATGACGGTCGGGTGGTGCCCGCCTTCATGGGCCAGGCCTTGCGTGGCGAGGACCTCACCATTTTCGGCAAAGGCGATCAAACGCGCAGCTTCTGCTACGTGGATGATCTGATCGAGGGCATCTACCGTCTGTTGCTGAGCGACTACGCTGGTCCGGTCAACATCGGCAACCCGAAGGAGATCACCATCAAGCAATTCGCCGAGGAGATCCTCAAGCTCACCGGCACCAAGCAGAAGCTGATCCACAAACCGCTACCTAGCGATGATCCCATGCAGCGCCAGCCGGATATCACCCTCGCGAAGAAGCTCTTGAAATGGGAGCCCAAGGTGGACCGTGCCGAGGGGATGCGCCGCACCTTCGACTATTTCAAGTCGCTCACCCCTGCGGAACTCAACGAAAAGGAGCATTTCAGCTTCGAGAAGTACGCGAAGAAGTGATCCATTCAGGAATGACGAGAAGACCCGGTCATCATGGCCGGGTCTTGTCATTCGGCGGAACAACAGCGGATCAACGACCACGGCGAACGACCTTTGTCATCCATCCAGACCGGTGAAGCACCGTTTCCGTCATATCCGCGAAGCCGCAGAAGAAGAGACCACACTGGTGCCCTTGCGGGTGGCCGGTGTTCCCGAGCATTTCAACATGCCGTGGCTGCTGGGCTTGGAACGCAGAGCCTTCGTACGCGCTGGCGTGGAGGTGAAGTGGCGCACCGTACCGGAAGGAACCGGCGCCATGTGCAAGCTCTTACGCGAAGGGGAGGTGGACCTGGCCATGCTGGTGACCGAAGGTGCCGTCCGCGACATCTTGAATGGGAATCCGAGCCGGATCATCTCTCCCTACGTGGACACCCCGCTCACCTGGGGCGTTCATGTGGCAGCGCATACAAGGATCGAAGCGCCGGACCACTTGCACGGTGTTCCCTATGCCATCAGCAGGCCCAACAGCGGCAGTCATCTAGCAGCGTTGAGCTATGCGCGGGCGAAAGGATGGCCGGTCGGTGAGTCCGATCTGGAGGTGGTCAACGACCTGAAGGGCGCGTTGGTGCGCATGTCCAAGCCGGAGCCGATCGCTTTCCTGTGGGAGAAGTTCACCACCAAGCCATATGTGGATGAAGGTACTCTCCGCAAAGTGGATGAGTACACCACCTCATGGCCGTCGTTCGTGATCGTGGCTACGGAAGCCGTACTTCAAGCCCATCCGAAGGAGATCGAGCGGCTGTTGAAGGTGATCCGGGATCAAGTGGCCGGTGTGATGGCCAAGAAGACCGCTCCGGAGGTATTCGCACAACGGTACAAGATGCCGCTCACCGATGCCCAAGAGTGGTTCGCGGGCGTGCGATGGAACACCGGGGCTCTATTGGACGAGCCCACGCTGGAACGTATCGTCGGGACACTGAAGGATGCTGGTTTTCCGGGTTTGCCCGATGCCGAGGAAGGCCTTTCCGAGCGCCTGCTGTGGCGGTTCGCTGAGCGTTGATCCGGCGTAGCCTGCATTCCCCACGGCTTCGGTACCTTCGCGACCGCTGATCGCGGACCAGTTCCGGGCAGCGTTGGTCCGATGTCCTATACCGCCCATCCTAGCGCCGTGATCGATGAAGGCTGCACCATCGGTGAAGGCACGCGCATCTGGCACTTCAGCCACATCATGCCGGGCTGCACCATCGGTCCAGGCTGCAACATCGGGCAGAACGTGGTGATCAGTCCGGATGTGGTGTTGGGTCGCAACGTGAAGGTGCAGAACAACGTGAGCATTTATACGGGCGTGATCTGCGAGGACGACGTGTTCTTGGGTCCTAGCATGGTGTTCACCAACGTGATCAATCCCCGCAGCGCGGTGAACCGCCGTGGCGAATACCTTCGGACCTTGGTGAAGCAAGGAGCATCCATCGGGGCGAACGCCACTATCGTATGCGGGCATGACATCGGTCGTTTCGCCTTCATCGGAGCTGGTGCCGTTGTCACCAAGGAGGTGCCTGACTATGCCTTGGTGGTGGGAAATCCCGCGCGGCAGACGGGTTGGATGAGCGAATACGGCCACAAGCTGAAGTTCAATGCCGAAGGTCAGGCCACCTGCCCGGAAAGCGGAGAACGCTACGAACTAAAGAACGGCACCGTCCGAAAGCTCGCATGACAGGTCCCATCAAGATCGCCGTGGTCGGTTGTGGCCACATCGGCAAGCGGCATGCGGAGATGGTGCATCGCCATGCGGATACCGAGCTCGTGGCCCTGTGCGACATCCGGACCAGGGAAGAGGCGGGTGTCACCGGCTTCGATGTGCCCTTCTTCCAGGACATGCGCACCATGCTCGAGCAAGTCCCAGGCATCGACGTGGTGAACATCTGCACACCGAACGGTCTGCATGCGGAACAGAGCATCCTGGCCTTGGAGCACCGCAAGCATGTGGTCTGCGAGAAGCCCCTTGCGCTCAGCAAGGCCAGCTGCGAGGCCGTGATCTACAAAGCGCTTCAAATGCACCGCACCGTCTTCGCGGTGATGCAGAACCGGTACAGCCCACCGAGCCAGTGGATCAAAAGCGTAGTGGACAAAGGGTTGCTAGGCGACATCCACATGGTGCAGGTGAACTGCTATTGGAACCGCGATGAGCGCTACTACAAAGCAGGCTCATGGAAGGGCAGCAACGCCTTGGATGGTGGCACGCTCTTCACGCAGTTCAGTCACTTCATCGACATCCTTTACTGGCTCTTCGGCGACATCACCGACATCCAAGGCAAGTTCGCCGACTTCAACCACAACGACCTCACCGAGTTCGAGGATAGCGGCCTGGTCACCTTCCGCTTCATGGACGGTGGCGGCATGGGCTGCCTCAACTACAGCACGGCCGTCTGGGACAAGAACCTGGAGAGCAGCATGACCATCATCGGGTCCAACGGTAGTGTCAAGATCGGCGGGCAGTACATGGATCAGGTGGAGTACTGCCACATCAAGGGCTACACCATGCCGGAACTGGCGCCTACGAATCCGGCCAACGATTACGGGGCCTACAAGGGCAGCGCCAACAACCACGGCTACATCATCGACAACGTGGTGGACACCCTTCGCGGGCGTACCACCCTAACCACCAACGCGCTGGAAGGTCTCAAAGTGGTCGAGATCATCGAGCGCATCTACGAGAAGAGGAATGAGCAACTTGTATGACCGCCTGCTGAAGAAGGAGGCGAAATTGGCCGTGATCGGCCTGGGTTACGTCGGACTCCCCATCGCACTGGCCTTCGCGCGCAAGATCAAGGTCGTGGGCTTCGACATCAACCAGAAGCGCGTGGACATGATGCGGCGCAACGAGGATCCGAGCAACGAGCTGGAAGCCTCCGCGTTCGAGGGGTGCGACATCCACTTCACCGCCGACTTGGAGGACCTCCGCGATGTGGAGTTCTTCATCGTTGCCGTGCCCACACCGATCGACGGGCAGAACATCCCCGACCTCACGCCACTGCTCGGCGCCACGCGCACGGTGGGTCAGGTGTTGAAGAAGAACGACTACGTGGTGTACGAAAGCACGGTGTATCCAGGCTGCACCGAGGAGGATTGCGTACCGCTGCTCGAGCGCTTGAGCAACCTGAAGTTCGTGGAGGACTTCAAGGTGGGCTACTCGCCGGAGCGCATCAATCCAGGTGACAAGGAGCATACGCTGGAGAGCATCATCAAGGTGAGCAGTGGCTGCGATCCGGAGAGCGCGGAGATCATCGCCAAGGTGTACGAGTTGGTGGTGAAGGCCGGTGTGCACCGCGCCGCTAGCATCAAAGTGGCCGAAGCTGCCAAGATCATCGAGAACACGCAGCGAGATGTCAATATCGCGTTGATCAACGAGCTCTCGATCATCTTCAACCGAATGGGCATCAACACCTTCGACGTGTTGGAGGCGGCAGGTACCAAGTGGAACTTCCTCAAGTTCCAGCCGGGTCTGGTGGGTGGCCACTGCATCGGCGTGGATCCCTACTACCTCGTGTACAAAGCGAAGGAGCTCGGTTACCACGCACAGATCATCGACAGCGGTCGTTTCGTGAACGACAGCATGGGCGGCTACGTGGCCAAGCAGACGGTGAAGAAAGTGATCGCCGCAGGCACCAACCCGGCCGACGCGCGCGTGCTGGTCATGGGTGCTACCTTCAAGGAGAACGTCACCGACATCCGCAACAGCAAGGTGGCCGATGTGATCAACGAGCTGAAGAGCTTCAGCTGCCATGTGGACGTGACCGACCCGCACGCCGACAGCGCCGAGGTGAAGCACGAATATGGTTACGACCTGGCTCCGGAGATGAAAGGCCCGTACGATGCCATCATCGTGGCCGTGAACCATAGTGAATACACCAGCAAGGACGAAGCCTGGTTCAAGAGCATGCTGAAGCCCAAGGGCGTGTTGGTGGACCTGAAGGGGGTGTTCCGGAAGAAGATCAAGGACATCACCTATTGGAGCTTGTGAGCACGCCACGCAACCTTTTGATCACCGGTGGCGCCGGCTTCATCGGCAGCCACGTGGTACGCCGCTTCGTCACCAAATACCCGAAGTACCGCATCATCATCCTTGATGCGCTCACCTACGCGGGCAACCTGGAGAACCTGCGCGATATCGAGAACGCGCCGAACTACACGTTCGTGAAAGCCGATATCTGCGATGCCGATGCGGTGGCCAAGGTGTTCACGGACTTCGCGATCGACGGGGTGATCCACCTCGCGGCCGAGAGCCACGTGGACCGCAGCATCACCGATCCCTTGTCGTTCGTTCGCACCAACGTCTTCGGCACCGTAACACTGCTGAACGTTGCGAAGGAAGCATGGAAAGGCCGGTTCGAAGGGAAGCGCTTCTACCACGTGAGCACGGATGAGGTTTACGGTTCCCTCCACGACGACAGCCTCTTCGTGGAGACCACGCCTTACGACCCCCAGAGCCCGTACAGCGCGAGCAAGGCAGCCAGTGATCACTTCGTGCGGGCCTACGGCAACACCTACAAGCTGCCGTTCGTGGTGAGCAACTGCAGCAACAACTACGGCAGCCACCACTTCCCGGAGAAGTTGATCCCGCTTATGATCAACAACATCCGCAACAACAAGCCACTGCCGGTCTATGGCAAGGGCGAGAACGTGCGTGACTGGTTGTGGGTGGAGGATCATGCGAGTGCCATCGATACCATCTTCCACACCGGCGTGAACGGAGAGACCTACAACATCGGCGGTCACAACGAATGGAAGAACATCGACCTGGTCCACCTGCTCTGCGGCATCATGGACCGCAAGCTCGGTCGTGCAGAAGGGGAGAGCGCCAAGTTGATCACCTACGTGACCGACCGCGCCGGGCACGACCTGCGCTACGCGATCGATGCATCCAAGATCGAGCGTGAACTGGGGTGGAGGCCGAGCATCACCTTCGAAGTGGGCCTGGAACGTACGGTGGATTGGTACCTGGCCAATACCGAATGGCTGGATCACGTGACCAGCGGTGCCTACCGAAGCTACTACGACGCGCAGTACGGCCGGTGATCTTTCGGCACTCGCGCGAATTCCAGCGGATGTCCGCCATTCGTGACGAGCTTTGTATCCTTCCACATGGGCCTCTTCAGCAAACTCTTCGGTTCCAAGGAAGCACCGCTCGGCGATGCTGACCTGAGCGTGCTTCGGTGCGACGTACACTCGCACTTCATCCCCGGCATCGACGATGGTGCACAGACCATGGACCAGAGCATGGAACTGCTCATCGCCATGGCCGAGTTGGGCTACACCAAGGTGGTGACCACGCCGCACAACATGGCCGATGGCTACAAGAACACACCGGAGATCATCCTGGGTGGGCTGGAGCGGGTGCGCGAGGAGGTCAAGCGCAGAGGCATTGCCATGGAGGTGGAGGCGGCAGCGGAGTACTACCTCGATCACGAACTGGAGCAGAAGGTCACCGAAAGGAAGGTGCTCACCTTCGGCGACAACTACCTGCTGTTCGAGCTGCCCTTCATCAGCGAGCCGAACATGTTGTTGCAGGTCATCTTCACCATGCAGACCGCTGGATACAGGCCTGTGCTCGCGCATCCGGAGCGTTATGGTTTCTGGCACAACGACTACGAGAAGTACGTGCGCCTGAAAGAGCGCGGCGTCCTTTTTCAGTTGAACACCATCGCCTTGGCGGGGGCGTACGGTCAGGGTGCGAAGGACATCGCCCAACGGTTGGTGGACGATGGCCACTACGAGTTCCTGGGAAGCGACTGCCACAGCATGAGCCACGTACAAGCCATCAAGAACACCTTGGCGCGACCCTATTTGCACAAGCTCATCTCCAGCGGCAAGCTCCTGAACAGCACGTTGTGATCACACGCGTTGTTCCCGTGGAAGGAAAGCGCACAGCAGACCCAGCAGCGGAAGGAAGGAACACACCGTGAAGACGGTGTTGATGCTCGTGGCATCCGCGAGCGATCCCAGGACTGCGGACCCTATGCCTGCCATACCGAAGGCGAAGCCGAAGAACAGGCCGGACACCAAGCCGACGCGGCCCGGGATCAGCAGTTGCGCATAAACAAGGATCGCGGAGAACGCAGAGGCCAGGATGAAGCCCGCCACCACGGCGAGCACGGTGGTCCAGAACGCATCGGCGTAGGGCAGGAGCAGGGTGAACGGCGCCGCCCCGAGTATGGAGATCCAGATGATGGTGCGGTACCCGAGCCGGTCGCCGAGCAAACCGCCCACGAGGGTTCCCACCGCCGCAGCGAACAAGAAGAAGAACAACTGGATCTGTGCCGCTTGAACGGTCAGCCCGAACTCGCCCATCAGGTAGAAGGTGAAATAGCTGGTCATGCTGGCGAGGTAGAACTGCTTGGAGAAGATCAGCAGCAAGAGGATCGTCACCACACCGATCACTTGCTTGCGTGGAATCGGAGTGCGAGGCACCACGGGCTGGCGCGCTTGCCGGTGGGTGCGCAACGCCATCATGCGCAGGTACCACCGGCCCACGCGCCACAGTACCACCATCGCGATCAACGGCAACAGCGAGAACCACGAGATCTTCGTTTGCCCCAAGGGAACGATGATCGCTGCGGCCAGCAAAGGCCCCAGGGCAGACCCCGCATTTCCGCCGAGCTGGAACACCGACTGCGCCAACGCACGCTTACCACCGGAAGCCACGTACGCCATGCGCGAAGCTTCCGGATGGAAGATCGAAGAGCCGATGCCTACCAGCGCCACGGCCATCAACAACGAATGGAACGATCCCGCCCATGCGAGCAACAGCAGTCCCGCAAGCGAGAACACCATGCCACCCACCAGCGCGAACGGTTGTGGTCTGCGATCCGTCCAATGGCCCACGAGCGGTTGTAGGATCGAGGCGGTCAACTGGAAGGTTAGCGTGATCAACCCGATCTCCGAGAACGAGAGCTGGTACGACTCCTTCACCAGCGGATAGATCGCCGGGATCAGTGACTGCACGGTGTCGTTCAACAAATGCGACACCGCGATCGCGAAGAGGACCGAAAAGGCCGTTCGGTCAGCAACGTGCTTTACGGTGTTCTGCGGAACGATGTGCGGTGAGGCGGTCGGGACGGCCATGCGGCGGGGCAAAGGTATCGGGACGGTGCGAGCATCGGGTCTTGCTCGATTATCTTTGGTTCCAAGCAACGAGCCATGACCATCCCGCAGCGCAAAGCCCAGTTGAAGAAGCTGATCGATTCGGTCAAGGATCCGGCCGTGTTGGAAAAGGTGGCCAAGGTGCTGGAGAAACCGGTGCGCCAAAGCACCATGGTGAAACGTGCACTCAAAGCGGAAGAAGATCTGAAAGCTGGGCGATTTCAGACCTTGGAGGAGTTCAACAGGGATATGGACGAGTTCATTAATGGGCTCTATGCGAAGAAGACGAAGACCAAGCGTCGCGCGTGAAGCTGATCGTACTCTTACAAGCCAACGAAAGCAAACGGCGAACGCTTCGCTTGTTGGCTAGAACCCATTCCGCTAGTTACATCCGAGGGCTTAATAAACAGGTGGCCGGGAAATTGGAATGGTTGAAGAACAATGCGTTCAGTGGTCAACTTGAGCCCGGCCTTGAAGAACTCGGTCTGCAACACCGCCGGGTCATCGTTGGCCCATTCAAGATCATCTATCGTATAACTCCAAAGCGGATAATCGTCACGGACATCTTCGACTCGCGGCGTGATCCTAGGGGGATGAGGGGCTGATGAAAGTTTGAATAACGGCCTATTTAGCAGTGCCTAGTCATGAATTCTCTCAAAGGTGCAGGTCCTTTTTTCGGATCCGAAAAGCGGGTGATCCGTCACGGCTTTGTTTGGGTTGCCGAAAAGTTGAACGACAATGCCATCCCTTCGCTTTAGTTCCAAGTAGTTGAAGTCTTCACCATTGATCCATGACCATGTGCCCATCAATGGTCCTTTAAGCGACGGGCTGGTAACCTGGAAAGTCTGATCCTCGGCAAGCACAAGAATTCCTGTATCGAGACACCAGACTTTATAGGATCCTCGCCAGGATTTGGCTTCCGAGGAATTGTTTGGATCGTGGGTCAACCACCAGCAGAAGGGAAGTACTGCGATGGTTGCGATACCGAGTCCACTGACCCGCAATTCTTTATTCCGCCAGCGAAAGACGCGACACTCAGCGCGACGATGGCCACCAACAAGCTTCCGGCAAGCAATAGAAAGAAGAACAGCCCGAAGAACATGATTTCCTCCTACCCCGCCGCCGTCTCCACCTCCTTGCTCACCTTCTTGAACAAGCCTTGGAGCACATTGCCGGGACCCACTTCGACCACTTTGGTGACACCGGCGGCCAGCATGTTCTGCATGGTCTGCGTCCAACGTACGGGTGCGGTGAGCTGCGCGATCAGGTTCGCTTTGATGCGGGCCGGATCGGTATGCGGGCGAGCATCCACGTTCTGGTAGATGGGGCAGCGCGGGTCCACGATGGGCGTGAAGGCGATCGCCGTTTGCAGTTCAACACGGGCAGGCTCCATCAACGGGCTGTGGAAAGCACCGCCGACTTGTAATACCAAGGCACGTTTCGCCCCAGCGGCCTTCAACGCTTCGCATGCGGCGTTCACACTCTCCACGCTGCCACTGATCACAAGCTGGCCGGGACAATTGTAGTTCGCTGGGACCACCACACCGGGGATCGTCTTGCAGATCTCCTCCACCTTGGCGTCTTCCATGCCCAGGATCGCGGCCATGGTGCTTGGTTGCAGCTCACAAGCCTTCTGCATGGCGTTCGCGCGCGCGGCCACCAGCTTCAATCCATCGCTGAACTCCATGGCACCGGCGGCCACCAAGGCGCTGAATTCACCGAGCGAATGCCCCGCGACCATCGCAGGTTTGAAGGCATCGCCCATCACCTTCGCCTTCACCACGCTGTGCAGGAAGATGGCCGGCTGCGTCACCTTGGTCTGCTTCAGGTCCTCTTCGGAACCATTGAACATGATGTCCGTGAGGTTGAAGCCGAGGATGTCATTGGCGTGTTCGAACCAGATGCGTGCGTTGTTGTCCGCATCATAGAGGTCTTTCCCCATGCCGGGGAACTGGCTGCCCTGTCCCGGGAATACGTAGGCGGTCATGCGTTGTAGGATGTGGATTGGTATTCGATCACCACCAACATTTCAGATCCGCACCCGTAGCGTCGCCCCACCGGTTCGACCTGCTGTGCGATCCAGCGAACACGATCAATCCCGGCGCCCGCCGAAAAGGCGCAGCAACATCAGGAAGAGGTTGATGAAGTCCAGGTAGAGCGTGAGCGCACCCATTAGGGCCATCTTCTGGGCACCCTCCGAGCCGGTAGCCACGGTCTCGCCGATACGCTTCAGTTTCTGCATGTCGTAAGCGGTAAGGCCGGTGAAGATGATCACGCCCAGGATGGAGATGATATAGTCCATCGTACTGCTGCCGATGAACATGTTGATCAACGAGGCCACGATGATGCCGATGAGCCCGATGAACAGGATGCTGCCGAGTTTCGATAGATCCGTCTTCGTGGTGTAACCGGCCACGGCCATCACGGCGAACAGACCAGCCGCCATGAAGAACACGCGGGCAATGGACGATTCGGTGTAGGTGAGGAAGATGAACGACAAGCTGATACCGCTGACGATGGAGTACGCGATGAACAGCAACAACAACGCCGTTCCGCTCAAGCGGTTCACCAGACCGCCCATGGCGAAGACCAACCCGAGCGGTGCGAGCATCACCACCCAGCCCAGGATATTGAGTTTGGCGGTGCCAGCGACCATGTCGATGGTGTACAGCTTCGCCATCAGCTCCGGGCTATGACCGAACCACCACGCCATGACCCCACTGAGCACGAGGGCCAAGGCCATGTTGCTGAACACGCTGGCAAGGAAAGTGCGAACACTGCTTACGTCTTCGGTTCCGAGGTAAGTAGGGTTCTGCTGGTAGGTGTTGTTCTCCATTTCAGGTTGGGGTAAGCGGTACGAATATCGGTAAAGATAGAACGCGGAGGAGGCTGTTCTGAGCTCACGCCCATTGGTGCGACCAATGAGTTCTGGAACTCAAGGCGGATCACCCAGCATCGGCGGCACGTTCTGCGATCCTATGCACCTAGTGCAAGCGCGCGCTGATCAACTTGATGAACTCTTCGCGTGTCCGTTGGTCGCTGAGGAATATGCCCGTGAAGGCGCTGGTCGTGGTCACCGAGTTCTGCTTCTGCACGCCACGCATCTGCATGCATAGGTGACTGCATTCCACCACCACCGCCACGCCGAGGGGCTTGAGGGTGTTGTGGATGCAGTCGCGGATCTCGTTCGTGAGGCGCTCTTGCACCTGCAGGCGTCGAGCGAAGGCATCCACCACGCGCGGGATCTTGCTCAGACCGGTGATACGGCCATTGGGGATGTAGGCCACGTGCGCCTTGCCGAAGAAAGGAAGCATGTGGTGCTCGCACATGCTGTACACCTCGATGTCCTTCACCAACACCATCTGGCTGTAATCCTCGGTGAACATGGCGCTCTTGAGTATCGCCGACGGGTCGATGTCATAGCCGTGCGTCAGGTACTGGAGGGCCTTGGCCACACGCTCCGGTGTCTTCAGCAGGCCTTCCCGTTCCGGGTTCTCCCCGATAGCGCTCAGGATATCGGTGTAGTGGCCGCTGATGCGCTGTACCAGTTTCTGGTCGTACTGGTCGATCCGTTCGTAGCCTTCGCCATGCGGGCTGCGCTCGATGCCTTTCGCTTTTCCCTGAGGCTTCGCCCCTTTCTTACTCGCCATAGTATTCCACGTGGTTGTTCTCGGTCTCCTGCAACTTCACGCAGAACAAACGGCCGCCCAGTTCGTTCACCGGACCTTCCAATTGTTGCCAGATCGCCACCGCGAGGTTCTCTGTGCTGCTGTAGATACCTTTCATGAACGGTACGTCAAGGTCGATGTTCTTATGGTCCAACTGGTCGATCACGCGTTCCTTCATGATGCGTCCCAAGTGGGAGAGGTCGATCACGAACCCGGTTTCCGGGCTCGGCTCGCCTTTCACGGTCACCCACAGGTCGTAATTGTGTCCGTGCCAGTTGGGATTGGAGCATTTGCCGAAGGTGGCATAGTTCTTCTCCGGGGTCCAATCCGGACGGCTGAGTTTGTGGGCGGCGCTGAACCGTTCGCGCCGCGTGATGTGTACGATGGGCATGGGGTGCAAAGGTAGGGGCGTGTGCCACCCCGGCCCAAGAGCCGAGGCCGCGACCCTACCTTTGCGGCATGATCATCGTCACGGGTGCAGCGGGTTTCATCGGTAGCGCGCTCATCGGCGAGCTGTTGCGGGCGGGTTGGCAGGATATCGTGGCCGTGGACGATTTCTCCCGGACGGACAAAGCCCCCAACCTGGAAGGGAAGAAGCTAACGGCCCGTGTGGAGCGCACAGAGTTCTTCACCTGGTTGGACCAGAACGAGAAGCTGGTCCAGTTCATCTTCCACCTGGGCGCGCGCACCGACACCACCGAATTCGACCACGCTATCTTCGATGAACTCAACGTGCGATACAGCCAGCGGATGTGGCAGGCGTGCGTGAAGTACGGCATCCCGCTCGTGTACGCTTCCTCGGCCGCGACCTACGGTGGTGGTGAATTGGGATACAGCGACGCGGATGATACGCTTCCGCACAAGCTGAAGCCATTGAACCCATACGGCGACAGTAAGAACGACTTCGACAAGTGGGCACTCTCACAAGTGGAAAGGCCATTCTTCTGGGCGGGTTTGAAATTCTTCAACGTCTACGGCCCGAACGAATACCACAAGGGCCGCATGGCGAGCGTGGTGTTCCACGCGTTCAACCAGATCGGCGCCACAGGTGGCATGAAGCTCTTCCGCAGCCACCGACCGGATTTCAAGGATGGGGAACAGCTCCGCGATTTCGTCTACGTGAAAGACCTCTGCAATGTGTGCCTCTTCCTGATGGAGCACCGCAAGAACAGCGGTCTCTACAACCTGGGCAGCGGCAAGGCACGCACCTTCCTGGATCTGGCGCGAGCCACCTTCGCGGCACTCGAAAAGCCCGAGAACATCACCTTCGTGGATACGCCTGCGGACATTCGGGACAAGTACCAGTACTTCACCGAAGCCGACATGCGCAAGTTGACCGCTATCGGCTACGATCGACCCTTCACCTCCTTGGAGGACGGAGTCGACGACTACGTGAAGAATTACCTGATCGGCGGCAAGCGCTGCTGAACCGGACTTACTGATCGCGCAGTGCCACCAACTTCGTGCGGATCTCCAGCAGGCGGTCGCGGAGTGCATCAATGTCGAGCACCGTGGCCACTTCTGCTTGATCAGCCTTGCGCAACTGTTCGCGGGCGCCTTGCAGGGTGAAGCCTTTTTCCTTCACCAAGTGCTGGATGCGTTGCAGCTGTTCGATGTCCTTCTTGGTGTACAGCCGGTCGCCTTTGCCGGTGCGCTTCGGCTTCAAGGTGCCGAACTCCTTCTCCCAATAGCGGATCAGTGAGGTGTTCACCCCGAGCTGTTCGGCCACTTCACCGATGGACCAGTAGAGCTTCTCGATCGTCTTCTCCTTCCAGGGCATCGCTTCTCTTCGGTTTCCGCGCGGCGAAAGTACTCAGTCGAGCGACTGGCCAGCGTTGCGCGATAGTTCCAACATCCGTGCGTACTCTTCGGGAGAGAGGTCGTTAAAGTAATAGTTCGCGGGATCAACGGCTTCACCACCCTTGTGCACTTCGTAGTGCAGGTGGGGTCCGGCGCTGAGCCCGGTATTGCCCACGAGGCCGATCACATCACCGCGTTTCACACGCTGGCCATTGCGCACTTTCAGTTCGCTCAAATGGGCGTAGAGCGTCTGGTAGTCGAAACCGTGGTCCACCACCACGTGCATGCCGTAGCCGTTGGTGGCGTAATCAGCGAAGGTCACCCGGCCATCGCCGGTGGCATAGATGGGTGTGCCCTGTTTGGCGGTGAAATCCATGCCCGCATGGAACTTCGGGATCTTGTGGATCGGATGGATCCGCATGCCGTAGCCACCGGCCGTGGCTGTCAGGTCCTCGTTGGGGATCGGTTGTATGGCGGGAATGCTCGCCAGCATTTCTTTCTTGCGCATCACCAATGAAGCCACTTCATCCAAACTCTTGGATTGCACCACGAGCTGCCGCGCCAATGCATCCAGCCGCTTCTTAGTGCCCACCACCACATCACTGCTCGCGAAGCCACCGAGGTCCTTGTACCGGTCCACCCCGCCGGCCCCTGCCTGGCGCATGCTGGCCGGTAGGGGGTCCGCTTCGAAGATCACACGGTAGATGTTGTCATCACGGCGCCGAACATCGCTCAGCACGGTCTCCACTTCGCCCAAGTGTTTGTTCAACAGCTCGTATTGGAGGAGTAACTGTTGGTTCTCCCGGCGCAAACGGGCCTCTTTCGGGCTGTCCACGAACTGGTAGACGAGGAAAATGCCCAGGATCCCTACGAGCAGCCCCGGCGTCAGCGCGAGCAACGTCCGTTTGGCCTTCTGCCAAGCAGAGAGCCGGATCCGCTCGAAATTGAGCGTCTTCGGGTTGAAGCGGTATTTCTGCTCGGCCATGGCTTCCGGGAACGGCGAAGGTAACCGGTGTTCTCCGCTTTCCGGACCACGGCACTTCGGTACTTTCGCGACCCGTTACGCAATACTGCGGGAACAGCCAGTCCGCCCAGCCATGCTCACCAGCCAGCAGATCCGCCAGAAGTTCCTCGACCATTTCGCCCGCCACGGCCACACCATCGTGCCCAGCGCACCCATGGTCGTGAAGGACGATCCCACGTTGATGTTCACCAACGCGGGCATGAACCAGTTCAAGGACTTGTTCCTCGGAAACCGGCCCGCGCAACACAAGCGCATCGCCGACACCCAGAAATGCCTGCGCGTTTCCGGCAAGCACAACGACCTCGAGGAGGTGGGCATCGACACCTACCACCACACGATGTTCGAGATGCTCGGCAACTGGAGCTTCGGCGACTACTTCAAGAAGGAGGCGATCGAATGGGCCTGGGAGCTGCTCACCGAGGTGTACGGCATCGACAAGGCGAACATCTACGTCACCTATTTCGGTGGCGATGACAAGGACAAGTTGCCGGCTGACAACGAGACGCGTGATCTCTGGAAGCAGTTCATGCCGGAAGACCGCATCCTGCCCTTCAGCCGCAAGGACAACTTCTGGGAAATGGGCGACACCGGTCCGTGCGGGCCGTGTACCGAGATCCACGTGGACGTGCGCACCGCCGAGGAGAAGGCACAGAAGTCAGGCCGCGAGCTGGTGAACAATGACCACCCGCAGGTGATCGAGATCTGGAACAACGTGTTCATGCAGTTCGAGCGCAAGGCCGACGGCTCGCTCGTGACGCTGCCTGCGCAGCACGTGGACACCGGCATGGGTTTCGAGCGCCTCTGCATGGTGCTGCAGGGTAAGCGCAGCAACTACGACACCGATGTGTTCCAGCCGCTGATCCAGGCCATCGCGAAGCGCTGCGGCAAGGAGTACGGCAAAGAGGAGAAGAGCGATATCGCCATGCGCGTGATCGCCGACCACCTGCGCGCCATCAGCTTCGCCATCGCCGACGGCCAGCTGCCCAGTAACACCGGCGCGGGCTACGTGATCCGCCGGATCCTGCGCCGTGCCGTGCGTTATGGCTACAGCTTCCTCGGCTTCAATGCGCCCTTCATGCACGAGATCGTTCCCGTGCTGGTGGCGCAGATGGGTGACCAGTTCCCCGAGCTGAAGAAGCAGCACGATATCGTGAAGAACGTGATGCTCGAGGAAGAGAAAGCCTTCCTGCGCACATTGGAGCAAGGCACGAAACGGATCGAGCAGGCGCTTGCTGAAAGCAAAGGCGTACTGCCCGGCGACAAGGCCTTCGAGCTCTTCGACACCTATGGCTTCCCCATCGACCTTACGCAGCTGATGGCACGCGAACAGAAGATGGACGTGGACATGAAGGGCTTCGATGCCGAGCTGCAAAAGCAGAAGGAACGGAGCCGAGCCGCTACGGCCGTCACCACGGGAGATTGGGTCGAACTGGGCAAGGGCGAGACCGCCTTCATCGGCTACGACGAACTGAGCACCGAGGCCCGCATCCTGCGCTACCGCATGATCAGCGGAAAAGGAGGTGATCAGTTCCAGCTCGTGCTCGACCGCACGCCGTTCTACGCGGAAGGCGGTGGCCAGGTGGGCGACCAAGGCTGGCTGATCCAAGGCGCGGACCAGGTGGAGGTCATCGATACCAAGCGCGAGAACCAGCTGATCGTACACTTCACCAAGGAGCTGCCGAAGGACGTGAGCAAGCCGCTCAGCGCGCAGGTGAACACGCAGCGCCGCGGCCTCACCGCGCGTAACCACACGGCCACGCACCTGCTGCATCACGTCCTGCGCAAGCACCTGGGCACGCACGTGGAGCAGAAAGGCTCGCTCGTGGCACCCGACCGCCTGCGCTTCGACATCAGTCACTTCGCGAAGGTGACGCCCGAGGAGCTGGCCACCATCGAGCGCGAAGTGAACGCGATGATCACCGACGACATCGTCTTCGAGGACAAGCGCAACGTGCCCATTGCCGAGGCCAAGGCCATGGGCGCCATGGCGCTATTCGGCGAGAAGTACGGTGACAACGTGCGCGTGGTGAAGTTCGGTGCGAGCGTAGAGTTGTGTGGTGGAACACACGTACCGCGCACCGGTGTCATCGGCCCCTTCCGCATCGTGAGCGAGAGCGCGCTGGCCGCAGGCATCCGCCGCATCGAGGCCATCACCAGCGTGGAGGCCGAACGCATGATCAACGAGAAGTTGGCCAAGCTCGACGCCCTTAACGCCCTGCTGAAGAATCCAGCGGATATCGTTCAGGCCGTAGAGAAGCTCATGGAGCAGCACACCGCCATGGGCAAGGAGTTGGAGAAGTTCGCCAAGGAGAAAGTGAAGGCCCTGGCCGCATCACTTCCCGCAAAAGCGCAGGCGAACAGCAAGGGCGTGAAGTTCCTCGTGGAGCGCCTGGATCTTGACGCCCAAAGCCTCAAGGACCTCGGTTATCAGCTTCGCGAACAACACCCCGATCTGGGCTTTATTGCTGGCTCAGTGCTCGATGGCAAGCCATTGTTGGCCGTGTCCTTGGGCAAGGCCTACATGGAGGGTGCGGGGCTGAAGGCCGGTGACCTCATCAAGCAACTCGGCCCACTGATCAAGGGCGGCGGCGGCGGCCAACCCGACTTCGCCACGGCCGGCGGCAAGGAGCCCGGCGGCATGGCCGATGCGCTGAAGAAGGCGGCGGAGTTGTTGGGCCAATAGTTCTGGACGTACTGCGTTCTCCCTGTCCAGCCGCAGCTCATGTGTTCATCAGAGCATGAGTGATACTAGCCCCGGCCATGGTGCCGGTGGCCATTGCAGTGGTCAATGAGCGCATCGGCGTGGTGCAGTCACCACTTGCAAAAACCCCGGCCACGTTGGTCTGTTGCATGTGGTCCACCTTCAGAAGTCCCAACACCGTACGCTCCAGCCCGAGTATGGCCGTGAATGCTTCGGCGATGGTTGTGGTAGAGCGGAGAAAGAGGGCATCGGCATCGTACCGACTACCATCTGCGAATACCAAGGCCTTCACTTGGCCTTGATCGTGCAAGACTTCGCTGATCGGGGTCTCGACCACGGTGATGCCCTCCTGTTGGAGTGCGCTGAGGTGCTCAACGTTCTGCTCCGACGGTCCATTCGTGCAGACCGCAAGCCGATCGCTCCAGTTGTGGATGAGCTTGGCGTAGTGAATGGTCTCCGGTGTGTTGCCGATAACGACCAAACGCTGATCGCGCACCTCATAGCCATGGCAGAAGGGGCAAGCGGCAGCGGAGATACCCCAACATTCAGCAAGGCCCTTGATCGGGGGCAGTTCATCGCGGACACCAAGTGCCAAAAGGAGTTTGCGGCCCCGGTGCGTAAGGCCTTCAGCAGTGCGCACCGCAAAGGAGCCGTTCGTTCCACCGAGCTCTTCTGCTCGTCCGTCGTAGAACTGTACAGTAGGGTACTTCGCCACATCCGCACGGGCCATCGATCTCAATACACGCGGTGGCACTCCATCGTGTGTGAGCAGGTTGTGGGAATGGGGCACCCGTGCATTGCAGGGATCGCTTGCATCGATGACCAGTACATTGCGGCGGGCACGACCCAAGGCAAGTGCGGCGCTAAGGCCGCTATAGCTGCCACCGATGATGATCACATCGAATGGTGGGGTTTCGCTGGTTCCTGACATAAGGAGTTGGATCATTTCGTTCCACAATGATACATGTTGGAATAATAATGCAAACGAGTTGCATTAAAGATCGCGGCGATACATGGGCCTACTGTAACGCAAAAGCCCCGGCTTGCGCCAGGGCCTTACGGAATGATCTCGGGAGAGCGAGTATCGAATGGGGTCACGCCATCATAGGGCGGGGAGTGAGCTTGGTGGGCTTGGGTGGCTCTTGCTGACCATAGAGCGGGCCGAGGTATTGAGCATCATCATCCATGGCGAGATTGAGGATGTACAGGCCATTGAGCAAGAACACCAGCACGTAGTCGAGTAGGCTGCGTTTTCCGAAGCACTGTACCACTTCGATCCACACTTTGGGAAGGAAGTACAGTTGACCATAGACGGGGATGAGGAACTTCCAACCATCGCTCGCCGGGCGTCCTACGATCTTCAGGAAGACGATCACGTTCCAGACCGGCACGAAGGCAGCCATGCCGGGCAGCCGACACTTTTCATACAAACGCCATTGCGCAAGCAAGGCGATGATGGTGATGAACCCAATGGCATAATACAGGGCACTCCCCATTTGGGCATAGAGGGAGTCGTGCAGGTCGACAAGCCAGTTCATGACAGCAGGTGTTTACGGTTTCGGACTTCTCCTTCCGCAGTGGTTC
>JAEUTC010000060.1 GCA_016787985.1 Flavobacteriales bacterium
GCGGTCAACCTGCATACATTCGTGCGCCGCTGCCATGGAACTGTTCCTGGAACTCTCCCCCACGGAAAAAACCCCAGCCGTCACCGTCGACGGTGGTCGTGGGCTCATCGCCATCAGCGGATGCTCGATCCCCGAGAACGCAGACCGCTTCTACGGCCCCATCCAGGACCTCGCCGAACGTTACGCCCAACAGCCAGCGCCCCGCACGACCTTGCGCGTTGAGCTTTCCTACTTCAATTCGAGCTCCAGTAAGTACCTGTTGGACCTCATGAAGCATCTCTCCGACCTTCATGCGAGCGGGCGCAGCAGCGTAACCTTGGAATGGTGGTACGCGAAGGATGATCTGGATATGAAGGAAGCGGGTGAGGATTACCGCTCGTTGCTCGACATTCCGGTGAAGCTCAAAGCGCGCGACGATGACTGACCCTCATTTCCCAAGCGCCACACGATAGGCCCTTTCCGAGATCGGGAGCCCTTCGCGGAAGTAGTTCTCATCGCCCCAGGGATGGGACACCTTCTTGTAGACCACGGCGCGCCCATCTTCAGGGGTCACCGTCTCCACCACCACCGAGCGCCCTTCCTTATAGACGCGCTCACCGACCTTCAGTTCCGCAGCTGGCTTGGTCGCCTTCGCAGGCCTCGGATCCGCCTTGGGTGGTGTGATCACCGGTGGTGGTGGCTCAGGAGGGGTGACACGGACTTCCGGCTTGGGCAGTTCCTGTTGAGCGATCGGTGGTGTTACCGGATCGCTCCTGACATCGACCACCGCCGGAACCGGCCGGGCTGGTTCGGGAGCGCTAGGGGGAACTTCGACCAGTGGCTCGACCGGTGGCGCAGCCGCTTGTTCCGCATCGCGCTTGGCGATGAGCGCTTGAAGATCCTGGATCTTGACCTTGGGATATACATTCAACGGCCTGCGCGCGCGGGCTTCCTTGTAGCGTTCCAGCGCTCCATCGAAATCCTTGGCCCGGAAAAGCTCCTCCGCGCTGGCCATCAACGCTTGGAAGGGAGCATCCGTGGCCGCGTTCTGTTCCTCCTCCTTGGCGATGCGCGCACGCTCCTTCGCGCTCAGCTTGCTGAATTCATCCGTCAAAACATCGGGTTGACCGTGAACGGGCAAGGCCCATGCGCAGCACAGGATGATCGCGACCAGGGAGATATGGTACTTGAGGCCCGACATGTTGCCCGAACGCTATCAAAGGTACCGGGCGCGCGGTATACGTATCCGGCGGGCAGATGGTTCGTCCGGACCGGCGGAGCCTTTGGTCCGGCGATCGCCCGCTTTGGCGGACCGAAGGCCACCTAATTTCGCAGCGCGGAGAACCCGCCGAAACACCCCCTCCATGATCGCGAAGAAGATCGCTCTGCCCGCACTCCTGCTCGTGCTGCATGCCTGCACGCAGGATCCAAAGACCACCGAGCCTTACAAGCAACTGGAAGAAGACCAGCGTCGCACCACGGAGACGGTGGCCCAGCGTGATTCCGCGATCAATGAGCTGTTCGGGACCTTCAACCGGATCAGTGAGAACCTGCGCACCATCCGCGCCAAACAAGGCGCACTGGTGGCACCGGCAGGCGGTTCGGAGAGCGGGGCCGATATGGAACAGCGTGTGATGGAGGACCTTGCCGCTATCGATGCCTTGCTGGCGGAGAACAAGGAGCTGATCGCCAAGCTGCGCAAGCAGTCGAAAGGTTCTGCCGCCCGCATCACCGAATTGGAGCGGACCATCGTGGAACTGGAGTCGACCATCACGGCCAAGAACGCCGAGATCGACACGTTGAAAGAGGAACTCTCGAGCGCCAACAGTTCCTTGGCGACGCTGATCGATATGTATCGGGACAAGTCACAACTGGCCGACATGCAGCGGAATGAAATGAACACAGCCCACTACTTGATCGGCACTTCCAAGGAACTGAAGGAAAAAGGTGTGCTCACTAAAGAAGGCGGTGTGGTCGGTATCGGTGCAGTGAACAAACTGAACATGGCCAACCTGCCGAAGGACCAATTCACGGAAGTGGACCTGACCGCAACGCCTGAGATCGCTGTCGGTGCGAAAAAGGCGAGCTTGGCTACGGCGCATCCAGAAGGCAGCTATCGCCTCGAAGGCGGCACGCGGCTGGTGATCACCGATGCCGAGAAATTCTGGAGCGTTTCACGCTACTTGGTCGTTGTGGTGGAGCGTTGATCTCACCGGCATTCAAGAGAAAGGGGCCGTTCCACTGGAACGGCCCCTTCGCATTTCCAGCTGCACTGCCGGTTCACGGTGCGTTGCTGCGCGGCTTGGCCGGTGCGTTCGGGGCATTGGAAGGCGGCGGTGTCGGCACTACTGGCTGATCCGGTGGCGGAACGGATCCCACTGCACTAGGGCACTGGCGCCGAAGGAGGTCTTCCACCTCGCCCCCATAAGTGATCGTGAAGCCCAACTCCAGCGCCTTGCGCAGATGGGCGCAACCCGTGGTGTATCGCCCTTGTGCCAGGTCGATGAGGCCCAAGCTGCGGTAGGCGTATGCGTTGGTCGGATTCTTGCGCACCGCGAGGGTTAGATCGCGTTGTGCCTTCGCGGTATCGCCGAGCTGGTAGTAGCTCCAGCCGCGGTTGCTGAAGGCGAATCCGTAGTTGGGGTCCTGCTTGATGGCCTTGTCCATATCGGCTATGGCCTGCGCATATCGCCCTGAGCGCATGTACCGGAAATAGCCACGGCTGTTATAACCAGCTGGGTCGCGCGGAGCCAGTTGTATGGCCCGGTCCAGATCGATCCCCGCCTTGGCCGTATCGCCCAGCATGGCATGGCAAGCTCCACGTTCCCGGAGCATCCGAGATGACGATGGGTTGCGCGCCACACCAGCTTGAAAGTGGTCCAACGCTGCTGCCCATCTCTCCCGCAAGAAGAGCACCCTTCCGGCCCGGTAGAGGTATTCCTCCGACGCGTCGGCGGGGATGGCGGTAAGGATGAGGGCATCGGCACTGTCCAGGAGCCCAAGACCGGTGTAGCTGCCGATGAGGTTGGTGCGGTAGTCCGGTGTCCCCTTCAAGGATGAGGCCCGCTGCAGTTGCTCCCGTGCTTCACGATAGGAACCGATGCGGTTGTAGGCTTCGGCGCGCAACACATGGAACACCTCCGGGGCGCCCTTTCTGGACAAGGCGCGATCGGTGAGCGTCAGCGCCTTGTAGGGTTTATCCGCAGCCAAGGCCTTTCTCGCCGAGGACTCCAACTTCTCGAACTGGGCGTGCCCCAGCATGACCAATGAACAGAGCGCGCAGGTGAACAAGGACCGCATCGGGCGAAGATACCGCGCGGCATGGCCCCTTCCGTACCGGTAACTTCGCACCGCCGACCATGAAGACCGCCTACCCCGCCAAGGTCCTGATCGCCTGGGGAGAGGCCATCGCGGGGAACACCGAGTTACGCGACTGGCTTACCCGGAACGGGTATCCCGAGTTGGGGATCTTCACCTTCGCCCTGCGCAACAAACCCGAGGCCCGCGATTGGTTGATGAAGAACGGGCATCCGCATCTGATGGCCATCATCACCGGCATCGAAGGGGACAAGCGAGCCCTCGACTGGTTGGAGCGGAACGGCATGACCGTGTTGAAGCATGTGGCCCTGACCGGCGACGGCAGCGACGAGGACTTCCAGTGGTTGATGGACCATGGCCACCGTGAACTCGCTGTGATCGGCAACAAGATGCACCAGGTGAAGCGCAAGATGGACGAGGACTTCGGCGACTACCACAAGATGCCGAAGATCTGAGCCGATCAGGCCTCGGTATCGCCTTGCAGCATGCTCGCCATCAGGTCACCGAAACTGGCTTTGCCGGCCAGCACCGTGCGTCCGATCCGGCTGTGCTCGGCGAGCGCGTGCAACACGAACTCGCCCCATAAGGTCTGCTCTTCGGCATCGAGGTAGCTGTGCAACTTCCGCACGAGCGGTAAGAGCCCCTCCACGGATGCGATGGCCTTCGCATGGACCTGGTTCGTGGCCTCCATGGGCACATCGAGCTGCTGGGCTTCGAAGTGCGCGATGATGGACTGGTAGGGATCGGTGCGTTGGCCTTCCGCCGCTGCCTTGGACTTGCGCGCCTTGGCCGGATCGGGGAACAGATCGGCGAAGACATTGCGGATGGCCATGCTGATGAGGTGATGCGCGATCTTCTCCGCCCCTTCCTGTTCACCTTCGTAGACGAGTTCGATCTTGCCCACGATGGCCGGCACCACGGCCTGCAAGTCGCCGATGCGTGCCACGGTGCGCTCTTCGCCATTGCGCAAGGCGCGCCGCTCAGCCGCACTGATCAAGCTCTCCAAGGCTGTTATCGTGAGGCGGGCGCTGACGCCGCTCTTGCGGTCCACGTACTCGGAGTCGCGGGCCTCCCAAGCGATACGCTCGATGAGCACGCGCAACAGGTCGGGCACCCGGACCCGCGCGGTCTGGTCCTTGGTGGAACGGACCTCTTGTGCGGTGATGCGCATGCCCATCTCCAACGTGGGCGGATAGTGGGTGAGGATCTGCGACTGGATGCGGTCCTTCAATGGGGTGATGATGGCCCCGCGGTTGGTGTAGTCCTCGGGATTGGCGGTGAAGACGAACTGGATATCGAGCGGCAGCCTTAGTTTGAAGCCCCTGATCTGTACGTCGCCTTCCTGGAGGATGTTGAACAAAGCCACTTGGATCCGCGGCTGCAGGTCGGGCAGTTCGTTGATGACGAAAATGCCGCGGTGGCTGCGAGGGATGAGTCCGAAGTGGATCACACGTTCGTCGCTGTAGTCGAGCTTGAGGTTGGCGGCCTTGATGGGGTCGCTGTCGCCGATAAGATCGGCCACGGTGACATCGGGTGTGGCGAGCTTCTCCGTGTAACGCTGGTCGCGGTGCACCCAGCTGATCGGTGTAGTATCACCGTGCTCGGCGATCAAGTTCAGGGCATACCGTGAGATCGGGGCCAACGGATCATCGTTGATCTCACTGCCGGCCACGATGGGCATCCACTCATCCAACAGTTGCACCAGGGAACGGGCCATGCGGGTCTTGGCTTGACCACGGAGCCCGAGCAGGTTGATGCTGTGCCCGGCCAAAATGGCCCTCTCCAGGGCAGGTACTACGGTGTCCTCGTATCCATGGATCCCCTCGAACAAGGGCGATCCAGCACGGATGCGCAGAATGAGGTTAGCGCGCAGTTCCTCCTTCACGGTACGGCTCTTCCAGCCGCTTTTCTTCAACTCACCTATCGTGGTACTTGTCGGATGGTCCATAGTGTCGTTGGCCTCGTGCAATGCGGCCATTTAGGGGTTCGTCAGGATGCTTTTCGGTTGCTCGCGTGATCGCGGAAGACCATATCGGCGAGGCCTTGCAGGCCGGTGTAGAAGGCGCGGCCCTGGTTGGCTTCGGTGAAACGCTCGATGAAGTGCTGTAGGTAATGGTCCTGCGCGATCATGAAGGTGGTGATCGGGATGTTCGACTTGCGTGCTCGTACGGCCGCATCGAGCGTGCGCGCCACGATGTACTCATCCAGCCCGAAGCTGTTCATGTAGTACTCGCCATCGCGTTTGATACAGCTCGGTTTACCGTCCGTGATCATCACGATGCGCCTGTTCTTCAGCTTGCGGCGGCGCAGGATGTCCATGGCGAGCTCAAGACCGGCTACGGTGTTGGTGTGGTATGGACCGACTTGTAAGTACGGCAGGTCCTTGAGGGTGATCTGCCATGCATCGTTGCCGAAGACCACGATATCCAACGTGTCCTTGGGGTAGCGGCGCGCGATGAGCTCCGCCAATGCCATCGCCACTTTTTTGGCGGGGGTGATCCGATCCTCCCCATAGAGGATCATGCTGTGGCTGATGTCGATCATGAGCACCGTGGCGCAGGCGCTCTGGTGCTCGGTCTCGATCACTTCCAGATCGGCTTCGCTCAGGTTCAGCTCATCGATGCCGCGCTGCTGAGCGTTGCGGATACTGTCGCTCATGGCCACCTGTTCGATACGGTCGCCGAACCGATACGTGCGCCTGTCGCTAGTGCTCTCATCCCCTTGTCCGGTGCGGCGTAGGCCATGGTCGCCGCGATCGCTCTTCTTGAGCTTGCCGAAGACCTGATCCAAGGCCCTCTCGCGGATCAACTTCTCGGCCTTTCCGGTCAGTGGTGCCTTACCACCCTTCTTAGGCTTGTCCCCGACGATGCCATGCTTGCGCAGATCGGCCTCGAACTCCTTGCGGCCGTATTCGGCAGTGTAGAACCCATGCTCCTTGTCGAGCTGGTCCATCCAGTCCAGGGCCTCTTCCACGTCACCACTGGTGTGGGTGAGCATCTCCAGGAATAGCGGGAGGAGTTTCTGGAACGGTGTACGGTCGTCCTGGGGGGGCACGTACTTGGAGAACCGATGAAGCGCCATGTGCCCAAGGTAACGCCCATCGAAGGGCTCCTGTTCACCCTTGGAATGCGAAGAGCGCCTCCGGCCTGGCCGAAAGCGCTCTTCGATACCCTCTTCCAAGTTACTGCACCACGAGTCGGCGGGAGCCGGAACGCCCGCTGGTGTCCGTGACCTTGAGGTGATACACACCTGTGGACAAGCCGGTGAGGTCCAGAACGGCATTCGCGGTGCTTCCGATGATCTTCACCTCGGTGCGCACCAACTGTCCCGCTGCGGTGAAGACTTCCACCGAGCGAAGCTCGTCCTGTCCGATGCCCAGGTCCACACGGCCGGTGGTAGGGTTCGGGTAGGGGTTGAAGCTGACCTGCTCTTCGGTGACCTCATTCAGGCCTACGCCTCCTGGCCCTCCTATCCATTGGGCGGTACGGGTGACGGTATATCCCCCGCCATTGAGAGATACGGAATCGACCGTCAACTTGACCACCGGCCAGGCAATGGTCTCGTCGAAGAAATAGAAATTGGTGGTGATGCGCCGTGCGTTCGCCAACGCAGCGGTTTCATTCAAGTCCCGACGCACCTTGACACGCAACACGCTCGGATAGGTCACCTCCGACACGGACAGTTCACCGTGCGCATCCGCAGCACCGCTGATGGTACCTGTGCGGCTGACCGGGCCGATGGGCGAATTGTAGTTGGCAACGGTCACATCCGACCAGGTGGTTCCGAACGTGCAGGGATACTTCACTTCGAGTATCGGATCGGTGTAGTTGGCGAGCAGTTCCAATGAGGTACGCGCGCCGACTTGATAGAGCCCGTCATCGGCGTAGTTCCAGAATAGGGTATCCATGCCACCATCGGTGGTCACCATATTGGCAGCCGGCACGGCAGCCGAAGAGGAGGTGATGTCAGCGTCGTGCACGTAGTAGGTCCGAGGGCCGTTGCTGATCAGGGTGTAGAAGGGATAAACCACATTAGCGCCGGACGGGCCTTCGGAAGTCCAGCTGTTGCGGCCCTCAATGCCGTATTCAGCACCGCTGAAAGGCTGGTTGTTGGCGCGGTTGATGGTGGGTTGTGCCAGCAATGGCGCGGTCGTGAGACTGACTAGGCAAAAAAGCGAGTAGATGCGTTCCATGCGTGTTCGCGGGTTGAAGCGGTCGAAGGTAAGACGTTCGGATCGGGTGGAACGCTGCCCGATGACGGGTCTTCCGATCCTGCTTCGTCTCTTTGGGGCATCATTCGACCATGAAATTCAGCATCAGCGAGATCACGGACCTGATCCGGCACCGCCGCAGCATCGTACCCAAGGACTATTCCGACCGGGTGGTCCACAAGGAAATGGTAGAGCGCATCCTGACCAACGCCACCTGGGCGCCTACCCACGGCCTTACGCAGCCCTGGCGCTTCACGGTATACACTGGCGCAGGCCGCGAACGCCTTTCCCGTTTCCTTGGGGAGGAGTACACCCGCCTGACACCACCCGACAAGTTCCTTCAGAAGAAGTTCGACAACGTGACCCAGCGTCCGCTGCAGAGTTCCGTGGTCATCGGCCTTGGCATGGAGCGCGACCCGAACGGCAAGATCAGCGAGCGGGATGAGTTGATGGCGGTGGCGTGTGCCGTGCAGAACATGTACCTGACGAGCACCGCCTACGGCCTCGGGGCTTTCTGGGCTACCGGTGGGCCGACCATCAGCGCGGGCATGCGCGACTTCCTCGGACTTTCTCCGAGCGGTTCGGCCCTGGGCCTCTTCTACTTGGGGTATCCGGCGGTAGAATGGCCCAAGAGCCACCGTAGGCCGCTTGAACTGATATCCTCCTGGGTGGATGAATGAGCACCGTTACCCACCAGTGACGCGCCTTTCCTCTGCCTTCGGGGGATGGACCGTTCAACTATGGCGATCTTTGGCGCCATGAGCAGGTGGATCGTGGTGCGAAGAGGCAGCGTAGGGCTGGCGCACCTGCTATTCGCATCGGCCCTCATAGCACAGCAGGGTGTCACCACTTTCGGCCTGCAGATAAAGCCCGTATTCGCCCTGCCGTATTTCGAGACCATCACCGAATTCACGCGGCCTTCGCTCACCGGAAGCATCGAACTGAACGGGGGCATGGCTTTCGGCATGAGCGTGCGGAAAGGGCTGACGAAGACCATCAGCATCGAGACGGGCATCGGCCAGATCCAACGGCGCTATGGATTCACCCTTTCCAACGATACCAGCGGGTACAGCGAGAGCAGCACCATTCGCTACGTGGGGTATGAGATCCCCTTGACGGCTTTGGTGTACATCCGCACGGGCGAACGATCCTATATGAACGCTGCGCTCGGCTTCTCCGCGGACATGTATCCCAGCGATGCGCAGCAGGAGTTGGAAGAAGGGTTCATCTACCTCTTCCGCAACCAGTGGGTGCAGTTGGGCGTGGTGGGCAACCTCGGGTGGGAGTACCGCACGGAGAAGAGCGGCATCTTCTACATCGGCGCCACCTTCCACCGACCGTTCGGGGACATGGCCATAGCCGACCTGACCTACTGGGACGTGGACAATGGCTTTTTCCCGTACCGGATGCGCGGTGCTTTAGATGGGGGTTACCTCACCCTTGACCTGCGCTACTACTTCCATGAGGACCCCGAGCGGGCGCAGCGGAATAGACCAAAGCGCTGAGGTGCGTACATTCGGCGCATATCCTGCAACGACATGCGCCAACGTCTTTACGCTTCGATCCTCGCTTCCCTCGGAATGGTGCCAATGGTCGTGGGCCAAGCGCCGAACGATGTGTGCACAGCCGCGATCCCCCTCACCTGTGGCCAAACGGTCTCGGGTACGACCACCGCTGCCACCTTGGACGCGACGGCCATCAATTGTGGCACCGCTGTTACCGCTCCTGGCGTATGGTACAGCATCGTTGGCACGGGAGAGGCCATCACCTTGAGCACCTGTCCGGACTTCGGTTATGACACCAAGATCAACGTCTACCGCGGCGGGTGCGCTGCCCCCATTTGCGTGACCGGGAATGACGATGGCGGAACCTGCGACGTGGGTTCCACGGCCTCGTTCCCTTCAGAAGCGGGCATCGCCTACCTGATCCTGGTCCAAGGCTTCGAAGGCACCACGGGCACCTTCGACCTGGAGGTGACGTGCGGACCGATCACCAACGACTTCTGCCAAGGTGCGATCGAGATGGCCTGTAATTCGAGCTTGAGCGGCAGCACGGTCGATGCCACGCTGGATCCTCAACCCTTCTTCTGCGAGACTGGCATACAGGCCGCTGGCCGGTGGTTCACGTTCACCGGCATCAGCGATCCGGTGGTGATCAGCACCTGCGAAGGTTCGGACTACGACACCCGGGTGAACGTATACAGTGGCGGGTGTGATGGACTGACCTGTGTGGCTGGGAACGACGATACCCCTGGAGTGGGTACATGCTCCACGGTGAACTTCGTTCCTGACCCTGATCTTCAGTACTACATCCTCGTGCAGGGTTATGATGGGGAGACCGGGAACTTCAGCCTCGAACTCGCCTGCCAGGCTTGCGGCACACCAAGTGAGGTGAATGCCACAGCCGGTGATGTGAACGCCTATGTGTTCTGGCAAAGCCTGAATCCCGGTGCGACGTATACGATCGAATATGGCCCCTTGGGCTTTCAACCGGGCGAAGGCACGCTATCCACGGGTACGGTGAATGGTAGTGATGCATCCGCCGTGGTGACCGGCTTGGACAGCGGCACCGAATACGCTTACTACCTGCAGGAGGTCTGCGGCGAAGGCGAAGAGAGCCTCCGTGTGGGTCCCATCACGTTCATCACCCTTGCCGACCCTCCCGCTGTGAACGCGATCTGCGAAGGTGCTTTGCCGATCGGTTGCGGCGGTAGTGTGGAGGGCGACACGGAGCAGAGCTTCTTCCTTCCCGGTGCCACTTGCGGAGCGGCCAACATCACGGCGCCTGGGCTATGGTATTCCATCGCTGGTGATGGCAGTACGATCACGTTGAGCACTTGTGGCGCGGCCAACTTCGATACGAAGCTCAGTGTGTACACGGGCTCTTGCGGGAACCTCAGCTGTGTAGTGGGCGGCGATGATGCGCCCGGTTGCGAGGGCAATACGAGCGAGGTGTTCTTCCCCTCCATCGCTGGCAATACCTACTATGTGCTCGTCCACGCCTACGAGGAACAGATCGGCACCTTCACATTGACCGCCACCTGTACTCCCACGTGCTCGCCGATCGAAGCGAATGACGAGTGCGCCAACGCGATCGCGATCGATCCGACCGGTATCGGTGAATGCGCGCCGACCACGGGCGATAATAGTTGTGCCTTCGCCACCGGCGTGGAGAATCCGCCGTGCGACCCCTACGCTTCCATCGTGGACATCTGGTACAGCTTCAACTCCGGCGAGCAGACCTCCTTCGTGGTCTCCCTTGCCGCTCTCACGGCTGAGGAAGTGAGCGCGGCGCTCTACACGGATTGCGGCTCGATCGAATACGTCGACTGCGAAGCCGGCATCGATGCCCCCTGGATCGTGAATGGCCTGCAGCCGCAGACCGACTACCTGATCCGGGTCTGGAACGGTGGCGGACCCGATGCCGGAACCTTCGCATTGTGCATCGAGACGGACCTGACCACAGCGATCGGACCGGGGCTCGCCGCGGGCGCTACGGCCATGTGGCCCAACCCCACGCTCGACCAACTCAACATCACGGGTGTGCCCAGCGATGCGACCGCGATCGAGGTCCTCGACTTGCAAGGTCGCACGGCGCTGAGCGTTGCCACCAATGGCGCACTGCGCATCACAGCAGATGTACGCCCACTCGCACCAGGCACGTACATGGTGCGGGCTGTTGGTGACGCCCCGACCGCGCTCGGCCGCTTCGTGAAGGAGTGACCCGTTCCTCTGCAGCGGCCCATGGATGCGGACATCCATGGGCCGCTGTCTTTTCGGATCAATGCTTCACCATGGGCGCGACGGTACGACCTTCTGACGAGGTGAGCACAACGAGGTAAGGCGCTGCGGGCAGATCCGCCACATCGATGAAGATCCGTCCGTCGGATGGCGCAGGGCCGTTGTACGCCACGCGCACCGAACGTCCCACCGCATCAAGAAGTTCCACCTGAACGGGTGCGCAACAAGGGGCTGCCACGCCGATGGAGACCACCGCACTGGCCGGATTCGGGAACACCTCGGTAATGCGCAGCACCTCGCGCTCCGCCACACCGGTCGGGAGACCCGATACCCGGAACGACCAGTAGCCATCGGGTGCCACGATGGGCCTTACCTGCTCCTTTCCGCTGATGGCTTCCGCATGGATGTAGTAGTAGACGAAAGTACCTGCGGCTTGGGCAGGTATGGCGGCTTGCCAGATCCCGTCACCAGCCGGTGCCATGGGCGCTTCCAGGAAGGGTCCATCTGGAGCAATGGACCAGAATACCGTGGCTGTTGCGATGCCGGTGCGGTGGCGGATGTAGGCTTCCACTGGATAGGGGGTCGATGTGTTCTGCGTATCGTCAAGTGGCTGGTGCCGGATCAACAGCGGATCGCGCACCCCGATGGTCTTGGTGATGCAGTGGATGGCGCCGCTTTGTGCGATGATGTTCTGCTCGGAATCGCAATCGATGCCGATGATGCGGTAGCCCGGCAGCTGTTCGTTGAGGATGCGCAGGCCGATGGTATCATACTCGGTGCGGTAGGTAGGCACCAGCACCGTGCCGTTGATGAACACGCTATTGGTGAAGGTGCGGTAGCTGGCGTTCGGAGGATGATTCCCCGATGTGCTCGATGGCATGGGGATGCGCACGAATTCGAAGGGATCGCCATAGACGGATACTTCCTCGGCCATGATCCCTTCGAGGTTGAGCTCCAACTGTGGACCATCGCTCACGCCGACCGGGAATTCCCCCACGAGCAAGGTCTCCTCATCGAGCAGCTTCATGTGCATGTCGATGTGGTTGATCCCATCGAACGGCAACGCGGTCATCTTGATGTAATTGTCGATGCCCATGAACTGTTGCATGATGGCATCCACACCCGCCTCATCACGAACGGTCTGGTTGAATTCCCCGTTGGGGCCGTTCTCCTCCAACACGAGTTCCGAGCTGAACGCCGTGCCCGCGCCATCGCTCATGAAATTGCCTCCGGTATGGACAAGGTCGTACGGCGCGGTTGTGGTGCTGTATACGGCGATGCCCTCGGCCGCCCCGATCACATCGCTCAGGACATCATCGGCCGGACGCGGACGGTTGTAGATCCAATCGAGCAACAGCAGCGAATCCACCTCGTTGGCATAGATGTTCTCCGCGAAATAGTCGCGTGCCCAAATGCTGTTGAAGTCGGCCACCAGGAACGTGACCCCTGAAAGATCACCGATCGGGCCACCGAACTGATCGTTGCCGAGGAACGCCTCGACCTCGGCCTGGTCGTCACAGGTGATGATGACACGGCATTCATCCAACGCGTACCGCACGATCTGCTTGAGGATGCCCGGGAATCCGGTCCAGGCTATAACAAGGCTTTCCACCTCCTCCCACTCTGCCATGGTGCGCACCGGGAATGGCGGGGGGCTGCTGATGCCTCGCCCAAGGAGTGGGCGGGAGTCGCGGTAAGCAGGGATGAGCGCACGTTCTTGGGGTGCCATGCCATGGGGCAATACATCCTGTGCGAAGGAGGAAAGGCCAGTCAGTATGACGAGTGCCGCAGCTGCGGTCCGAGCGATCGCGGATATCATGCGGACAATTTAGCGCGGCGCCCACGAAGCCGTGCCACCATGTTGGCCGTACTTCTAGCAAAGGCAAGCGCTGAACACCCTAGGGTACCACTTCCCCATCACCCTCGGATGGGCTATCGGTCGTCGGTGCTTCGACCGGTCCTTCGGGATCGCGAACTGGCTGCGGCTTCCGTTTCGGCAGGCCCACCAATTGCTCGTACAGCGCCACGATATCGCGGACATAGTGGAACACCTGGCTGCCCTTACAGAAGCCATTCTTGATCTCGGGGCGCGTGTAGAAACGAGGTTTTGCGAGCAACAGAACAGCCCGTTCCACGTGCCCCTCCCATTGCTTGGGATCCAGACCCAGTCTTTCTGCAAGGCGTTGGGCATCGATGATGTGGCCTACACCGGCGTTGTACGAAGCCAGCACGAAACGAAGCCGGGCATCACGATCGGGAACGGCACGCATCCACAGGGTGTCCAACCGCATGATGTACCGCTTCGCCGCCTGGATGTGATCGCCGACGGACATGGCGCTATCAAGGCCATAACGGGCAGCGGTCGTGGGCATGAACTGCATGATGCCCTGTGCACCCATTTCGGAGACCGCGGTACTGTCAAAGCGCGATTCCTTCCACGCCATGGCGGTGAGCAATTGCCACTTCCACCCCAAGCCCTGGCCATGCTCGCGGAACTCGCTGTCATAGGGTGAAATGCTGTCGGACGCCGCTGGCATCGAACGCTTCTTCAAGGCACCGGGCTTCGACAAGCGCCCGAGGTATCCATCTAACAAAGTGGCGCGGAAGTGCTGCTCCTTGGGTTCGGTGATCCAGGCATCCAATGCTCTGCGCAATTCCGGTGCGTTTGTGCGTAAAGCAAAGGTCACAGGTCGTTCCTTCCCTTCCACAGGAACGAATTCCAATGCTGGTAAACGGGTGGCCTCGTGCGCAGCGGTGGCGTCGGTGACGATGCATGCTGGCGCTCCGCCAAGGACTACCTCCATCAGTAGATCCTCCGGTGTCGCCGGGGTGGACCTGGCGCCTTCCAGTGCCTTGTGGTCATCGGGTGCTGATCGGAACGGGGAGAACTCACTGATGTACACGGTGTCCTTCCCACTCACCGGCATGGCGGAACGGGCCTCGGCGCGCACCCTCGCGATCATGGGGCGCACGTGCATGAACGGCTCGCTCCGCGCGAACCACTTCATTCCCCAACGGACCGGGGTGTATTGGGCCGCGATCACGTCGCCGACACCCCGTTGCAATGCCATGTACATGGAGTCGCGCCGGCTCATGACGATGACCTTCATGGGCACGTTGATGGACCGTGCGAACCGTTCCATCAACTCGAATTCGAAACCGCTCTCGGCACCTGGTCGGGCTTCCCACGAAAGTGGATCCTCGATCACGAGCACGCGCAAGGTGTCCTTCTGAATGGCACCCAGGTCCCGCTCCACCAGCGGGTGATCCCATGGTACATCCAGGTCCGTGCTGCGTACTCCCTGTTGGAAGAACCACGTGAATAGGATGGCGATGGCCATCGCAGCCAGCAGGATCCAAAGTCCGGTGCGTTGGCGAACGATCATCGCAGCGGTCGTGTATGCGCTTCAACCGCAGGAAGAAATGCGTTGAACTCGGCGGTGTAGCGATCGAGGTAAGCGAGCAGCACCCCCTCTGCACCACGCATGGGGGCCCCAGCCGGCACGCGCCGGGACAACCCTTCCAGCGCTCTTGCGATACCCTCCAACGTGCTGTACGAAGTGAGCCAATCGCCAGATACCATGTAGGGCAGCATACGCCGGGTGCGCTCCGGCATCCGTGCTTCATGCTCGTTCAACAGGCGATACATGCGCTGTGCGAACCGTGCGAGGGGCTCCTCGCTGAACATCGACCAATTCGAGGCGAGCAGGTGGTCGTAGAAGAGGTCCATGACCACCGAAGCATAGCGCCCAGCGTGTGCATGGACCCGTTGCCTCCCCTCCGACAGCATGGGATGGACATCGGTGAAGGAATCGATGGCCCGATGCAGACGCAGCCCCCGTTCGATACCCGGGCTGAAGCGGGAGAGATCACGGCCCTTCACGGCATCGCCCATGAAGTTGCCCACGATCACCTCCGGATCGCTGCCGGAGAGGTAAAGATGACCCAGGAAATTCATGCGGATCGCGAAGGTAACCTTCCAGACCCGACGGCCACGCGGTTGCGCCGCTCGTGTGATCGGGCAGGACAAGGCCTCGTGCTCCAATACCTTCGCGAAGCGACGACGATGCGGAAGAACAGTGGAACCACCACCGCGATGAGAGCGCGGACCATGTACTGGGCCACCCAGTTGCTCGCATGGGCACTGCTGGTCACGGTCATCGGGCTGTTCATGTTCAAGCATGAAGGATTGAGCACGGACCAGCAGAAGGTGCTCCTGTTGTTCTATTTCACCGGTATCGGCATCAGTCACTGGTTCAGGCACGTGATCATCCAGAACCGTTGGTTGGAGCGGGACCTGGGCCATGTGCTCCCGCGGTTGTGCTTTGTGGCCGTGCTGTTGAGCCTGGCGGCCTTCCTGGTGATGGCCTCGGCCCATGACCTCTTCTTCACGGAGTACGTGCCCATGCTGGTGCCCGATCCGCTGGCGATCCTCTTGAATACGATCAACTGGACCTTGCTGTTGTTCATCTGGTCGCTGGGCTATTTCGCCTATGTGTATTTCGTCCGCAGCCGGCGGGAAGAGATCCTCAACCTGAAGCTGGAGACCGCCAGCCGCGAGAACCAACTGAACACCTTGCGCTCGCAGATGAACCCGCACTTCATGTTCAATGCGCTCAACGGGATACGGGGTCTGGTGGACGAGGACCCTGACAAGGCGAAACGGGCGATCACCCAGCTGAGCGCGATCCTCCGCAACGCCATGGCCACCGTACGGCGCGATGTGGTGCCATTGGGCGAAGAGATCGACATCGTGAAAGCCTATCTGGAACTGGAGCACATGCGCTATGAGGAACGGTTGCGCTTCACCATCGACATTCCAGCCGACCTCGAGCGCGAACAGGTTCCGCCCATGCTCCTGCAAACCCTTGTGGAGAATGCGGTGCGCCATGGTATCGCCCCTCTGGTGGGGGGTGGCGACCTGCATGTCGCCGCTGAACGAACGCCATCGGGCATCCGGATCACCGTGCGCAATACCGGGCACTACACCCCCGGAAAAGCGAAAGGAAGCGGCATCGGCCTGCAGAACACCAAAAGTCGCCTGGCCATGCTCTATGGAGGACAGGCCCACTTCGAGATCGTGAACGTGGACGGCTCCGTTGAAAGCCGTGTGGATCTTCCTCTCCGGACCGACGCCTCTTCCTTGGCCACGACACGGCTCTCCGCGATCACTCCTTAAGTCCATCGAACGAACACCACCATGAAAGCGATCATCATCGACGACGAGCGTCTGGCCCGTAAGGAACTCATCAGCCTACTGGCGAAACACGACTCGGTGGAAGTGGTGGGCGAAGCCTCCAACGCCGATGAAGCCGAGGTGCTCATCGCCGAGAAGCGACCAGATCTGATCTTCCTGGACATCAACATGCCCGGGCGGAACGGGTTCGAGTTGCTGGCTGCGTTGGACCCCGCGCCGCAAGTGATCTTCGTGACCGCCTACGATGAACATGCCTTGCGTGCCTTCCAGGTGAACGCGTTGGACTACGTGGTGAAACCCATCGATCCGGAACGGCTGGCCTCCGCACTGGCCAAGCTGCAGCCGAAGCAAGATCCCGACATGCCGCAGCGCGAGGTGCTGCACGAGCACGACCAGATCTTCCTGCGCGATGGGGAGAAGTGTTGGTTCGTGACCTTGAAGGACGTGCGCTACTTCGAGAGCGAGGGCAACTATGTGCGCGTGCGCTTCGAGGACCAGAAGCCGCTCGTGTTGCGCTCCTTGAACAAACTGGAGGAGAAACTGGATCCGCTCGTCTACTTCCGCGCCAGCCGCAAACACATCATCAACCTGCGGTGGGTGGATAAGATCGAGCCGTGGTTCAACGGAGGCCTCATGGTGAAGCTCAAGAGCCTGGACAAGAACGGCCAGCCAGAGAGCATCGAGGTGTCCCGCCGGCAAGCCGCCCGGTTCAAGGACCTGCTGAGCTTATAGTACCGTTCGTCAAAATACCCCGATCGCGTTATTCGTGACCGTGTTCATCCGGCGTCTCTTTGCCGCCATGAACATGACCTCCGCGAGTGTGGCCGCTCCCGCCACCGACCTCCGCGCCCGTTGGGCCCTTCTGCTTCAGGAACAGCCCGCCTTGCGCATCCGCAATGCCGCCCAGGTGTTGGGCGTTTCGGAACTCGAACTCCTCGTGTTGGGCCTGGGCAGCCATGTCACCCGGCTCCGGCCTGAATTCGCCGCCATCCTGGGCGAGGTGGTGAACCTCGGCCACGTCATGGCGTTGACCCGCAACGATGACGTGGTGCACGAGCGGAAGGGGACCTATCTGAACCCTAGCCTTACGCAGGGCCACGTGGGCCTCTTCGTGGGCGAGGATATCGACCTGCGCATCTTCTGGGGATCATGGGCGCATGCGTTCGCGGTGAACGAAGAGGGCCATGGTGGTGTGCGTCAGAGCCTACAGTTCTTCGCGCACCATGGCGAGGCCATCCACAAGATCTACCTGACCGAAAAGAGCGACAGCGCTGCATTCACCACGTTGGTGGACCACTTCAGGTCCGAGGACCAGGGCACGGAGGTCACCCTTCAACCACGCAGGACCCCACCCGCTGAAATGCCCGATGCCGCCGTGGACGCGGAAGGCCTGCGCGCGGGATGGCTCGGCCTGAAAGACACACACGATTTCTACATGCTACTGGGCCGCTTCCGCGTTTCGCGCACACAAGCGCTGCGGTTGGCACCCGAGGGTGGCTACGCTGTGCCCGTGGCCAACACGGCCCTGCGTGAGGTCTTGACCAAGGCCGCACAACGCGCACTTCCCATCATGGTCTTCGTGGGCAACCCCGGCATGATCCAGATCCACACCGGCCCCGTGACGAACGTGATGGATGCCCGAGGTTGGTTCAACGTGTTGGACCCGGAGTTCAACCTGCATGTGCGGGAGGAGGCGATCGCACAGAGTTGGATCGTTCGCAAACCCACCGCCGATGGCATGGTGACCGCGCTGGAGTGCTACGACGCGAAAGGCGACCAACTGGTGCAACTCTTCGGAAAACGGAAACCAGGCATACCCGAACTCGAAGAATGGCGCGCGTTGGTGAGCGAGGTGGAGAACGCATTGCGGTCATGAGCGCACCTGTAGTCCAGGAGCAGCGAACCAAGCGCACATCCTGGTTGAAACGACTCGGTTGGGCGGGCTTCCTCTTCTTCCTTCTGAAGGGCTTGGTCTGGTTGGCGATCTTCGCAGGAGCCGGGACGTTGTGGGCGTGTTGAGGGAGTTGGCTGCGTAACGTGCTGCGCCAAGAGTGGTGAACCTGCAGAAGGAACCGCACTGAGCGTTGCACCTTTGTGCCGGTCATTCCACTCCGCGCAATGTCCTCCCATTCCCTTACCGCTTCCGACATCGCCTGGCACATGCGTTGCCATGCCATGGCCCTGCGGCATGAATGGATCACGCCGAACGCCTTGCTTTATGCCTGGGAAAGCGACCTGCTGACGGTGACACCCGATGGGCAGGTCTGCGAGGTGGAGGTGAAGTGCACACGCAGCGATCTCCTCAACGACCTGCGCAAACCCAAGCATAGCCAGGGCCTGCTCTTGAACGGCACGTTCATGGAGAAACGGAACGGCAAGAACCTGACCTTGAACGAGGCGCGTGAGGAGGAACGCCGGAAGCTGGGAGCCCAGCTGTGCCGCAGACCGAACTACTTCTGCTTCGCGATGCCCTGTGTGGTCTACCGGAACCTGAAAGGCGTTGCGCTACCCAGTTACGCCGGTGTGTACACCGTTGATGACGAAGGACGGGTGTTCGAAGAACGACGGCCGATCCAACTGCATGGTGAACGCATCGCCAAGGACGATCTACTGGGCCTGGCCAAACGGATGCACCATCGCTACTGGGAGGAATTGCGGCGGGGGAAACACCACCCCATCCGTTAGTCGCTCCTGCCTGATCCGGCTATAGGAGTGCCACGTCCATCGCGGACGGCGCTGAACCGTTCGGCCCAGGTCTTGATCGAGAATCCTATCTTGGCACTAAACCCAGCTGCCATGATGCGAGCCCTACCCTTTCTCATCGCCCTGTCCCTGGTCGTTCCCGTGTTCGGAGATAGTGGTGGTCCTGATGCTTACGGCTATGTGTGGCGCGATAGTAATGAGCCGGATGGCCCTACCTACAGTTGGACGGACATCACCTCCACCGGGATACTGATCCAAGGTCTTGCGGACGACAACGTCATCGGACCCATCACGATGGAAACGGATCATCCCTTCTATTGGTACAGCCGAAAGAACATCTGGATCGGGAGCAACGGTTACGTGTCCTTCACGAACGGGAACATCGCCTCGCCATTCCCCACCATACCCACATCCGGCGGGGTGAACGACTATATCGCAGGGCTTACCGCGGACCTCAACTTCACCGGGGCAGGGAACCCGGGGCAGTGCTACTTATACGATGACCTTACCCAGACCATCGTCTCGTACGTGAACGTTCCGTTCTGGACCTCCGCTGCGCCGAGTTACACGGGTAGCAACTCTTTCCAGATCGTGCTGAACAAGGTGGACAGCAGCATCACCATCCACTACCAGAACATCAGTGGGACGACCCAGAACAACGACCTGCTGATCGGCATCGAAAGCGTGGCCGGCAGCATCGGGCTCCAGCATTCGGCGGACATCTACCCGGCCAGCAACTACGCCATCCGGTTCTACATGCCCGCATCCACCGACCTCGATATCGTGGACGCCACGGTGGACTACAACAGCACTCCAGGATCGCGTGGACGGTTCTTGTCGAGGAACGGTTCCGCATTCGGCCTGATCACGAACGTGCTGAACAGTGGCAATGTGGATCTGACGAACATCACCGTGCAAGGCGTGGTGCGCAACCTTGCCAATGTCACACAGGTGACGGGCAACGGGAACATCGCTGTGTTGAACACCCCATCGAACATCACGGTGGACCTGAACGCCTCCTTCACCCCCACCACCGCAGGTATCTACAGCTACACCAGCACCTTGAGCGGCATTCCCAATGAACTGGTCACGACCAACAACAGCCGAACGCAGGAATTGGTGGTGGTGGACACCACACTGGCCACCCATGCGCTCACCTACGCCGGTGCCACGGACGATGGAGTGGGATTGGGCTGGGATGGCGGTAACGGTGGTGTAGGCATGTACCTCAGCCCACCGTATTACCCGGCCTATGCCAGCGCCACCACGGTGCGGATCGTCAGCACATTGGGCACAGCGGGCTTTAGCATGAAGGTCTACGATGACAATGGACCGAACGGGTCAGCAGGCACCTTGTTGGATTCGGTGACCATCGCACCCGAAGATGTGGTGGTCGGCGACACGACCATTCCATTGACCGGCACATTGACCATTGCGGAAGGTGGTGTTTATGTGCTGTGGTACATGAACGGACCGAACGTGAACATCGCCGAGGATATCACGCCGCCCTTCTCGCTCCACACGTACGAAGTCCTTGGCGGCACTTGGGCCGAGTACCGGGATCGCGAAGCCACCGACTTCCACATCGGCCTGCAACTCGTCCAGGAGCCTGTGCCGGACATCGGTGTCAGCGGATTCTTCGGCACCGCCCCTGGGCAGAACATCGAGGAACCCATCACCGTGCGCACATGGATCACCAACTACGGCACCTTGCCTGCTTCTGGATTCACGGTGAGCTACCAGTTCGCCGATGGGCCTATCGTCACAGCACCCTACACCGGCGCTGCGATCGCACCAGGAGCGGAAGTCTTGTTCAGCTTCCCAGAACCCTTCGATCCGGACCAGACCACCACCGATGATCTTTGTGCATGGAGCGATTGGGACCTTGACCTCTCACAGACCAATGACACCACCTGCGTCTCCGTGAACGCCTTCGTGGGGATCGCCGAACGCGCATCGTTGCGCTTGCGGCTTTGGCCGAACCCGAGCACTGGATCGGTGTCCGTGGAAGGTGTTCCATCCGGGCCTTTCACCGTCTCCGTGATCGACGCGTTCGGGCGCACGGTCAGGGAAGAACGACACGCGGCATCGCCACGAGCGCTGCAACTTGACCTGGAAGGACTATCCACTGGCGCCTACCAGATCCAAATGAGCACCGAGGGCGTGCAGGTGCGTGCTCCGCTCCTGTTGGTGGAGTAGGCGAAGCGCATTGCCCGTTACCTTTGAACGCCCCTTCCCACTGAAGGGGCGTTCCTCCTATCGCCCCCATGTCGAAGAACACCGCCATTCTCCTGATCGTCTGGAACATCGTCCTATCCATCCTGATCGGCTGGAGCCTTTCGCGCACCACCACAGCGCAAGGTCCGGTGAATGCGGAAAGCAACGACCCTGAAGTAGCGGCAACAGAGGTGCCCGCCGTGGACAGGGACACCGCAGCGCTCAAGGATGCCCGCATCGCCTTCTTCTACATGGACAGCGTGCAGAAGAAGTATGAACTGATCGCCGAAAAGGACCGTCGCTTCCGCAGCGAAGGGCAGCGGTTGGAGGGTAGCCTGAAGAACGAAATGGCCAAGGCGCAGGCACGGTACGAAGAATTGATGGCCAAGGACCATACCTACAGCACACAAGCCGAAGTGGCCAAGGATGAACAGGAACTGCAGCAACTGATGGCCCGGATACAAGGCCAGCAGGCGAACAGCGAAGAACAACTCGCCCGCTTGGAGGCCCAGATGCTCACCGAGATCACCAAGGAATTGCGGGACTTTATGGAGCAGTACAATAAGACCGCCGGTTTCGACTACATCTTCAGTGTACAGAACGGCGGTCAGGTGTGGGTGGGCAATGAAGGGCTGGACATCAGCGACGACCTGATCAATGGTTTGAACGAACGCTACCGCGCCACAAAAGGAGGAAAGTGATCGATGGGCCCACTGGACGACAAGAAGCGCGAGAACATCGCTGGTTATGTGATCAGCATGTGGCATGTGGAGGACCTGATGCGTGCCAATTCCTTCGACCTGCGGAAGGTGGAGGAATTGCTTATCGCACCGATGGATGCAGACGAGCGAAGCAAAGAGGAGGTGCGTGAGTGGTATGCCGATATCATTCACCGCATGAAAGAGGAGGGCCTCGAGCGCCAGGGGCACCTGAGCGAGGTGGAGGAAGTGATGAATGAACTGGAATTCCTTCACCGCAGCATGGCCGAGGTGCTGAAGGACAAGGATTACGACGAGCTGTACACGGCCGCCAAGCCCGCCATCGCTGCGCTCCAACAGCAGGCCGGAGAGGACGCCGAAGGCCCCATCACCACTTGCTTTACCGCCATCTATGGGGTGATGCTGCTACGCGCCCAAGGCAAGGATGTGAGCGCAAGCACGCAGGGGGCGGAGAACCAGATGCGCAGGATGCTGGAGCACCTGAGCTACCATTACAAGCTGATGCGCAAGCTCCCGGGCGTCTCCATGAACTGAGGTGGTGCGGATGGTACACCCTTTGCCCTTGACCGTCCGCATGCATCGATCGATCCTGTTCCTTTTCCTACTGGCCTGCGGGGTCGCGGGGTTCGGGCAAAGCGGTACTGCTTCCGAGAGCGGACGGATCGAACTGCTCAACGCCGATCGCGGCGAGTACGATGACAAGATCGCACCCGGTGCGCAACGGTTGAAGGGCAATGTCCGGTTCAGGCACAAGGATGCGCTGATGCGATGTGACAGCGCCTACCTCTACCAGGACCAGCGTTTGCGGGCGTTCGGCCATGTGGTCATCGATCAAGGGGATACGCTGCATGTGGAAGCGGAACGCGCCAACTACAACGGCAATGACCGGGTTGCCCGCTTGGAAGGACAGGTGCTGATGCGCAACAGCGATATGGAACTGAGCACGCCCGCCTTGGACTATGACATGCGCAACCGTCGTGCGGTGTACACCGCTGGTGGACGGATCGTGAGCCGCAGTGGCGGCAACGTGCTCACCAGCGATGTAGGCACCTACCTCACCGACGCCCGTCGTTTCATCTTCAGCCGGAACGTGCTCCTGGCCCATCCGGAGCGCACCATCACCAGCGACACCATGCACTACACCACCTCCACGGGGGTGGCCGAGTTCTTCGGCCCCACGGAGATCGTGCAGAAGAGCACCACCATCCATACGCTTCGCGGCCAATACGACACCCGCAATGAACGCGCCCGCTTCACCAAGCGTTCCACCATCGACAACGAAGGCCGCACGCTTTCGGGCGACAGCCTCCACTACGATCGAAAGACCGGAGACGGCCAAGCCTGGGGCCAAGTCGTGGTGAGCGATACGGCCAGCGACATGATCGTTCGCGGCGACGAGGGCCGCTACAACGAGATCACCGAACGGGCCGTGATCACCGGTCATGCGGAACTGGAGCTTTGGATGGACAAGGACACCCTTTTCCTGCACGGCGATACCTTGTTCACCACCCCTGACAGCACTGGCAAACGCGTGCAAGCCCATCGCCACGTGCGCTTCTTCCGCAACGACATGCAAGGTGCCTGCGACACGCTCATCTACAGCGAAGCGGACAGCCTCATCAGCCTCTTCAACGACCCCATCCTGTGGAGCGGGACGGACCAGATCACGGGCGAGCACATCCGTATCGCCCTACGCAACGGCAAGGCGGACAAGCTCTACGTGGAGCACGATGCCTTCCTCGTCTCCCAAGTGGACAGCATCCATTTCGACCAGGTCACGGGGACCGACATGACCGGCACTTTCGGTGATGATGGTCTCCGCTCCTTGTTCGTGGAAGGAAATGCCCGCACGGTCTACTTCGCCGAAGAGACGAAAGAGGGTGTGGAAAGCATCATGGGTGTGAACAGGGCGGATTGTAGCCGCATACGCGTGGAACTGAAGGATGGCAAGGTGAACACGGTGACCTTCCTTGATCGCCCCGATGCGATCCTCTATCCGCTGGAGAAAGTACCCTTGGAGGAATTGCGCATGCAAGGCTCTGAATGGCGCAACGAAGAGCGCCCCGCCGACCGCGCGGATATCTTCCGATCAGTCGTTGGTGCGGCTGCGCCGTGAACGGCCACTTCCCTTCCGCTCTTCCTTCACCGGCAGTTGCAAGGGCACGCCGAAGATGGAAACGGTGGACTCATCCAACGCGGTGTTCTCCTTGATGCCCGAGCCCTGGCGATCGAGCGTGTTCCCCGAAAGGATGTTGGGGTAAATGAAAAGACGGTCACCAGCGCCTTCGGACACCGCATCGAAGGCCAAGCCATTGCCGTCGATGGAATTGCCTTCCGCGTACACCTCGGCACGGCCCACGCTACGGACGGCAACGCTGTTCTTGGACAGGCGTGCGTTGCGGAGCAACACCTGGCCAGCACCATCGGCAAGCACGGCCGGACCGTTATGACCGGTGAAGGTGCCCCCGAGTGCGGCCACCGTGCCAGCACCGATGTGGAGGCCGGTGGTCTCGTTCGTACGTGCGCCCACCATGACCAGATCGTAGAGGACGGCACGGACATGATCCACATGCACGAACTGCCGAGCCTCGCCCTCACACCGCACATCGCGCATCTCCAATTCACCACCGTCCACGAAGAGCGAAGCCTTTGCGTCGTTCTCCTGGAAAACGCTGGTGGTGATGATCGAGCGCGAAGCCCCCTGCACGGTGACCATTCCGCCACATTCGATCCCGGCGAGCCTTGCACCAGCACCACCGGATACGTAAAGACCACTGATCGCACATTGTTGCGATGAACCGCCCAAGACCGCGATCGCACCGAAAGGCTGTGCGTCATCCTGTGCGCGGATGAAGACCGGATTGCGCAGGGTACCGCGGATGTACAGGTCACCTTTCACGAGCAGGCTACGTCCCTTGCCCATGAACAAGCGGGCGCCCTGCAGCATAAGCACGGCGCGGCCTGCCGGGAAGACGAGGTCCTCATCGATCGTGTACTTACCCCGTGGGAAGATGATGGAATCGCCTTGTAGGAGCAGCTTATGGCGCTTC
>JAEUTC010000064.1 GCA_016787985.1 Flavobacteriales bacterium
GTTGCGGATGCGTTTGAGTTTGCCCGTGGCGCAGAAGCTGCAGGTGAGGCTGCATCCGATCTGGCTACTGATGCAAGCCGTTAAGCGTGTAGGCGTGGGGATGAGCACACCTTCCACCACATGGCCATCCCAGGTCTTGAAGGCGCATTTCACCGTGCCATCCTGGCTGCGCTGCTCCTCCATCAGTGCCAAGGGCCGCAACACCGTGCGTTCGGCGAGGTGTGAACGGAATGTCTTTGGCAGATCGCTCATGTCATCGAACGAGCGTGCTTTCTTCTTCCACAACCACTCCCAGAGCTGCTTCGCGCGGTAGGGTTTTTCGCCCACCTCGTTCACGAGCGTCTTGATCTCCTCTAGGGAAAGGTCGCGGATGTCGGTGGTCGTGGTGTTCACTTGTATGCGTCTTTTCTGTCAGCTATCCGTTCCACAACGATGAGTTTGATCTTGTCACTCACCTCATAGATGATCCGATAAGCACCCACACGCACCCGGTACAGGCCCGCAGCACCGGTCAATTTCTTGCATCCACTGGGCCTCGGATCCTTCTCCAAACCACGCAACACCCGAACGATGGAGGTGTGGTACGGTTCCGGTACCCTTCGAAGTTCGCGAGTGGCACTCCTGGAGAGTTCTACCGAATAACTCACTTCTTCTTGGAACGCTTCGCGGACCGGAGATAGGCATCCAGCGATACCGTTGGCTCGTTCCTCCGACTCTCTGCCACGAGCACGTCGACAAGATCCTCCAGACCTTCCGGATCCTTCCGGATCGCCTCGAGGTCGATCTGCACGATGCGTTTCTTCTTCCGCTCGTCGAACAGGATGCTCACTCCTTTCATCACACGGTCTGGCTTGGTCCCGTAAAGCTACGACCTGATCGGTCCGTTGCGCTCAATATGACTTCGGCCACCTGCAGGTCGATCGGCGTGGTCACCTTGATATTGGTCTCCTCTCCATCCACCAGGTGGATACGACGTCCCTGCCGCTCCACCAACGTGGCCTCATCGGTGAACGCCGGATCATACGGAGCCTCAAAGGCCGCGCGCAGCAGCGTCACTCTGAAGCACTGCGGGGTCTGAACGGCCCGCATGCCTGTGCGGTCGATGGCTCGGCTGCTGTCTCCTTCCACCAAGCGGACGGATGATGTGATCGGCACCACCGGGATGGCGGCACCGTGTTCTTCGGCCGCTGCGAAACAACGCGCAATGAGTTCCTTGCTCACCAAGGGACGCACACCGTCATGCACGGCGACGATACCATCGCCTTTCACCACGGCGAGCCCGTTGCACGTGGAGTGGAAGCGTTCTTCCCCGCCGGAAACCACATCGTGTTCGACCAGGAAACCGTGCCCGATGCACAGGGCTTTCCAGATCGGGATCTGCGCCTCGGGCAGCACCACGATGATCGGCATGGCCGTATCGAAGGCATGGAACGCTTCGATGGTCCAGCAGAGCAGCGGCTTCCCCTTCACCAACATGAACTGCTTGGGGATGGGGCCACCCATGCGCCTGCCGGAGCCGCCTGCTACGATGATGGTACTACGCTCCATTGTTCAACCGCGACGACGCTAAGGACGCAACGAATGCGCAACGAAAAGCGGGGATATGAAGAAGCCGCAACCAATACGTTGCGGCTCCTTTGCGTTCGTGGCGTCGTGGCGGTCCTGTGAGTTTAGATGATCAACATCGCGTCCCCGTAAGAGAAGAAGCGGTACTTGTCCTTGATGGCCACCTTGTACGCATTCCACACATGATCATATCCCCCGAAGGCGCACACCTGCATCAGCAAGGTGCTCTCGGGCATGTGGAAGTTGGTGATCATGCTGTCGGCGATGCTGAAGTCGTAGGGCGGGAAGATGAACTTGTTCGTCCACCCGTTGTACGGCTTCATGTGGTTCTCCGTGCTCACGCTGCTCTCGATGGCGCGCATGGTCGTGGTGCCCACCGCGCACACGCGCTTCTTGGCGTCCTTGGCGCGGTTCACGATGTCACAGGCCTCGCGGTCGATTATCACCTGCTCGCTGTCGGTCTTGTGCTTGGTCAGGTCCTCCACCTCAACCGGACGGAAGGTGCCCAGACCCACGTGCAAAGTGACCTCGGCGAAGTTGATGCCCTTGAGCTCCATTCGCTTCATCAGCTCGCGGCTGAAGTGGAGGCCGGCCGTGGGTGCTGCGACAGCCCCTTCGTGCTTGGCGAAGATGGTCTGGTAGCGCTCGGCATCGCTGGCTTCCGTTTCGCGCTTGATGTAACGGGGCAGCGGCGTTTCGCCCATCTCCGTGATGGTCTGCTTGAACTCCTCGTACGTTCCATCGAAGAGGAAACGCAAGGTGCGCCCGCGGCTGGTGGTGTTGTCGATCACCTCGGCCACCAACTCGTCGTCCTTGCCGAAGTAGAGCTTGTTGCCGATACGGATCTTGCGGGCCGGATCCACGATCACGTCCCACAAGAGGCTGTCGCGATTGAGTTCGCGCAACATGAACACCTCGATCTTGGCGCCGGTCTTCTCCTTGTTGCCCCACATGCGTGCAGGGAACACTTTCGTATTGTTCAGGATGAAGGTGTCGCCCTCATCGAAGTAGTCGAGGATGTTCTTGAATTTCTTGTGCTCGATCTTCCCGTCTTTGCGGTGGAGCACCATCAACTTGCTGCCGTCACGATCCTTGGTGGGGTACAGAGCGATCTGCTCCTTGGGCAGGGCGAATTTGAACGCGGTAAGTTTCATGGGGTTGGGGCGGGCTTACTGGGCCGGGCCTGAGAGTTTGGGGCGCCGAAGATAGTACGATCGCGAAGCGAATGTT
>JAEUTC010000075.1 GCA_016787985.1 Flavobacteriales bacterium
GATGGATGCTGTGGAGGAATTGTTCGGTATCGCCGGAACGCGACCGCGGGTAGGGCACGTGGTGGTAGGTCTTCGTGCGCCGATCGAAGCGGCACAAGGTGTGCGCCGTGCCCGACCAGATGTTCGAGTCGCCTTCCAACAACAAGGTCTCGTGGTAGCGTTCATCCGGAAATGCCGCGACGGCCACCGCGTCGCGCGGGTAACGGGTGATCCGATCGCTTCCTTTCTCGTAGCTGAGGAGGCCAGCGTGGTTGAACCAGAGTAGCCCAGCGGGATCCATCGTGGGCCATCGGCTCACCGGGTTCAACACACTGAACTCCGCATGGCGCTCCTTTGCCTCCCATGGTATCCACACCGGCCAGCTGCGTGTGCGCGGATCGAATTCGTTCAGAAAGCCCAAGGAGAAGGAGACCAGCACACGTCCGTTCTGCAGCGCCTGTAGCTTCCAGCAACTCTCGCTGTTCACCGTGTTGAAGCGCCCGGTGCGCGGCTCGTAGGTGAAGGCGCCGTAGCCCGACATGCCCAACCAGATCAGGCCGTTACGGTCGCGGTACACACACTTGCCGAATTGTGCGGACGGTTGCAGGTCAAGGTTACGCGGCAGCACGAGCGCCCACGTGCGCGAGGCGGGATCGAACCGGTAGATCCCCGAATAGACACCGATCCACAACTGACCTTGCGCGTCCACGGTGCCGTTCGCACCCCGCATCTGTCCGAACTTCGATCCAAGGCGTGACAGGGTCTTCACCTTCGTGGAATGTGCGTCCAGTTCCACGATACCGTACATGTACAGACCGTAAAGTCTATCGTTGATGGTGTCCTCCACCACGCTGAGACCGGTGAGGTCGCGCAGGTCGCGCCCGGTGCGCGCGGTGCCTTCCGGATGATCCAGGCGCAGCGTATCGATACGGTCTTTTCCCCCGTGGTCAGGGATGATGCGGAAACCACCGCGATCCAACTGACCTACCCAGATGGTGCCTGACCGATCGGTGCTGGTGAAGCAGGGGCGGTCCAGGTGGTTGGTGCTCTTGCAGGTGGGCAGTCCACCAACATCGGGCTCTCCGGTGAAGGTCAACTTCACCACGCCCTGGCTGTGGCCCACCCAGAGATCGCCGTGCTTGTCCTGCGTGATGGACTGGACGATGTCCCGGATGTGTTCCATGCCGGTGCGCATGTGTCGGAAAGTCTCCGTGTCGCGATCGAAGAGATCGATGCCTTCGGCCGTGCCTACCCACAACCGTCCCTGCCGATCCTCCAACAAGGTGTAGATGTAGTTGCTGCGGACGGTGGTGCTGTCCTCGGGGTCGTGGCGGAACACGGTGAAGCCGTAACCGTCATAGCGGTTAAGGCCGTCCTTGGTGGCGAGCCACATGAACCCGAACTTGTCCTGTAGGATGTGGTTCACCATACCCTGCGAAAGGCCATCCTCGATGGTGAGCGCGCGCAAGGGTAGCAACAAGGTGTCCTCCTGCGCCTGCCCCGGAAGCACACACAGACACAGGAGCACCCGGACCACGCGGCGGAACAGGGTGGTCATGGGGCGAAGTGGCCTTTGGTGATGGCGTACACGACGAGTCCGGCCGCGTTCTTGGCACCGGTCTTCAGCAACAGGTTGTTCCGATGGAAGTCCACCGTGCGCGGACTGACGAAGAGCTTCGCCGCGATCTCCGCCGTGGTGAGTTCCTGGCAGATGCCACGCAACACCTCAAGCTCCCGTTCGCTGAGCGGATCGATCTCGTTGAAGACGGGCTTCACCTGTTTCTTCTTCACCAGGCCGTGCAGCATCACATGGCTCACCAGCTCACTGAAGTAGAAACCGTTCGCGGCCACGGAGCGGATGGCGATATCGATCTCGTCGGGCTCGGCGGTCTTCAGCATGTAGCCGTTGGCCCCAAGCTCCATCAGCTGCGCGATCATGGGTTCCTCGTCGTGCGTGCTGAGGATGATCACCTTCACCTGCGGGAAGTCCTGCTTGATGCGCTTGGTGGTGGCTACCCCGTCGAGCACAGGCATCTGCAGGTCCAGCAGCACGATGTCCACCGGCGTGTGCGTCAGAGCCTTCAGTAACTCTTGGCCATTGGCGCATTCCAGCGCCACCTGCACATCGGCCATATCCTGCAATAGCATGGCCAATCCTTTCCGGAAGAGGACCTGGTCATCGGCGAGGGCAATGCGGATCATGGCGAAAGGTCGGGTGAGCTGGTGTGATGGTACCCGGTATTTCCACCAGTTCTGCTACGAACCCAGCTCGGCTTGGAAGTGGTGGTGCAACTCCGAGGATACCGACCTGGCTTCATCCATCAGCTCTTGAAGCACAGGTCCACAGGCCGCAACGCCTGCTGTTCGGGCTTCTTGCGCCAACCGTACCAGTAGTTCCTGCAAAGGTTGCGCACCCAGGTAGTGCATGGTAGGCTTCAGGTCGTGTACGATGGCCAGCAAGCCTTCCAGGTCCGCGCTCTCCACGCACGCCGCCAACCGCTCCAATTGGCTCGGGGTCTCCTCCAAGTAGATGCCCACCCAGCGGGCCATACGGGTGCGGTCGCCCTTGTAGAGGCGGTCGAGTTGGGAGAGATCGGTGTGGCCTGCCATGGTGGGGAGCTGACCTGCCGGACGAACCATGTTCCAGCCATGATGTCGGTGGCGCTCGAAGGTACCCGTTCAGTGTGAAGGGTGCAACCGGCCGTAGGCTCATATCGAGTGTGTTGTAGCCCAATGCGGCTTCACCGCCTACCTACTTCATCCCCGTGCTTGACCTACTGCCACAATATGACAGGGCGGGCCTTCTCGCGAAGGCCCGCCCTGGAGCACAATACGCAATGGGAGAGCCTAGCGCTGTACCATGATCTGGATCACTTGGCGATGACCTTCAGCCTCAGCTACGAGGTGGTATGTGCCGGAAGCCAAACCCGACAGGTCGATGATGGAAGCCCGTGAAGTACCCACCATCATTGGCTGCATCACCATGCGTCCGATCGCGTCGCGTACTTCAACAAACGTGGCCTTCTGCGCCGGGTTGTTCAAGGTGAAGACGCCGGTGCTCGGGTTCGGCTGAACCGTGAAGGAGATGGAAGTGCCGTTGACATCCGCGATGGTCGTTGGCAGTTGCCCTTCGCATTCGCAGCCCAAGGTGTAGGCATCGTTCAAGGTGCCAGCGATACCATCATCGCAAGGCACTCCAGGCAAGGCCATGCCACCAGGTGATCCTTCGCAATCCATCAGTTGACCCTCGCACTGGCAGAACACGGAGTACATATCGTTGCCGGTGTTCGCGTTCCCATCATCGCACGGCGTGCCGGGTTGTGCCGATCCACCTGCAACACCTTCACAATCGTTGGGCGCGGTTCCCAAACATGTGCATTCGGCGTTGTACATATCGTCCTCGGTCAACACGCTACCATCGTCGCAAGGTGTACCGGGAGCCGCAGGACCACCGGGAACACCGGCACAATCCAACGCAAGACCGGCACAGTTGCAATCATTGCCGTACACATCGTTGCCGGTATTGGCGTTGCCATCATCACACGGCGTTCCGGGCTGGGCAGTGCCGCCTGCTACACCAGCACAATCCTCAGCCAACGTGCCCGCACAGATGCAATTCGCGGTGAAGACATCACCGGTGGTAGCGGGGTCATTGTCGTTGCACAGCGTACCGGGGACCGTTGCACCACCGGGGATACCGAGGCAATCGAACGGCTCTCCAACACATTGGCAATCGGCGTTGTACCGGTCGTTGCCCGTGGCTCCGTTGTTGTCGTTGCAAGGGGTACCCACCGTGGCGGCCCCACCGGGGATGCCCGTGCAGTCGTACGGCTGGCCAACGCACACACAGTTCGCGTTGTAGACATCACCACCCGTATCGGTATCGTTGTCGTCACAGGGTGAACCGGCCTGCACGTTACCGCCAGGCGTACCTGCACAATCGATCAGTAGACCGACGCACTGGCAGTTGGCGTTCCACGTGTCGTTCCCCGTATCCGCGTTGTTGTCGTTACAGGGTGTTGCGGGCAGCGCCCCGCCATTGTTAACACCGGCGCAATCCTGCGGTGTGTTGCCGTTGATCACGACGGCGTAGTCCTCCGTTTCACCATAGGTATGGCTGTAGCAGGCATCGATCATGGAAATGGACACCCCATCTTCCCGAACAGCACGGACGCGCAATATCGTGGAGCCGATGAGTGCATTGTTCGGCACCGTGAATGCGAGGTTCCCTACTTCACCGGGAAGGCTGCTGGTGAAGGACCCGATGCGCTCACCGTCCTCGAAGATGTTGTCGCGATCGTAGTCGATGAAAGCGGTGTACTGCGTTCCCACCTGTGGACCCGAGGTGATGGAAAGCACCCGTTGAGCGTTACGCGAAAGCGGCGTGCTGAACTGGTCACTGTAGTTGACGTAACCCGGCATCGGAGTCGCACCAGTACCCGTGTTGTCGATGTTCCCGATCTGTACCCCGTTGATGTGATCACCCACCGTGCCGGCCTCTTCACTGAAGGGCGTGCAGTAGCTGCCGAAGTTGCCCTGACCGAAGTGTGCTTCGAGGATCACGCTGGAACGGATGCTCGGCTCACAAGGCGAATAGAGGTAGACCTCGATCTCGAAGTCGGTGATCTCATCGAATGGGTTCGGATCGGTCAACGTCAGGTTGGTGACATCGTAGCAGCCGTTGGCCGGTATGGCCTCGCATTCCTGACCGAGGATATCGGAGGAGATGTTCTCCCCCAACACCACCACCAAGCCACCTTCCGTGTTCGTTCCGCCACGCACCTTGATGTTGTAGGTCAACTCGTAGTTGCCGTCGTTGCAGATGTAGAGCGGGAAATTCACCGGGATGCCTGCACCCACCGGCGCTTCGTTCACCACCATACGCGTATTGCCAGGTGTGCCCACGGAGAGGACCGGCTGGTCGATCTGGTATCCACCTTCATACGGACAGCTCGTTTCGGATACGGTGCTATCCAGTTGGAACACATAGGTACCGAACACCTCATCACGGAACACCTGCACGGCGAAATGGTCATCCGAGTTGGCGTCCTCCAAATGATACTGCACCGTGTTGGTGGACACGTTGGATCCACTCGTGCCGCGGCCATATCCGTTCTGGAATTTGGCCGCACCACCGGTAGTGATCCCGCTGCCGCCGATGTTCACGCCGAACTCGAAGCTCAAACCGGCTTCCATTTGCGCCTCGTAGTTGATGGCATAGGACTCGCTGTTGCTGGCGCTGAGCGCAAAATCCTGGCCATTACCACCGCCATCGAAGTTGCGCACCACTTCGTACGGTGCGTTCGCTTTGATGGAATCGTTCATCGCGAGGGTCTGGTACCATACATCGAGCTGGGTCACGGCGCGATCACGATCCGGACCGGCGGCCATGCCATCGATCTGCGTGATCAGTTGCGGGATGATGGTGTTGCGGATGGTGCCTTCGGTGTAGTTGTAGCTCATCTGCGTGGCTACGGGTGCCGTGGCCAGCTGCGAGGTCGCGTTGATCGTCGTCAGGTTCGGACGTGCGATCGTAAAGCCCATGCCATACGCGTAACGCACCGCACTGCCGATGAACACATCCTGTGGCGGACCGGTCATGGGCGTATTGAAGGTGCTGTTGGTGGAAAGGCAGGTCTGGTATTCGTTGCTGGAGGTCTCCGACTGCGAAGCGGACATGTCCACGCCGATCTCGCCGTAGATCTCGTAATTGATGGACGCGATGAAACCGATGGAACCCGAAACGCCGATGCGCGCCTTGAAATATCCGTTCTGGCTGTCGCCCGTAGTGACCGATGTGCTGCTGCCGGAGCAGATATCGCTCGCGCTGGTGATACTGCTGTAGCTGCCATCACCAGGCGGATCGCGGAGGATGTAGAGCGGCAGTGCCGGCGCATTGTAGTAACCCAGCACATTGGTGAACGTGGTGCCCACCATCACCGCTTTGAAACGGATCTGGGTGTTCTCGGCGAGGGTACCGTGGGCGCCTTGATGATCCACCCCGAGGCCGAACTCTCGTATGCCCGAAGGCCAGTTCGCGCCCAGCGTATGGCGTACACGCACACGCACATCGTTGTAGTAGCGGTTGGTACCTCCCTGGTCGTAATAGGAGGATTGCACTACGGTGATCGTATTAGCCGTATACGATGTAGCGAGCTGGCCATCCACGTACAGGAACCACGGTTCGCCCTCGTAGGCACCTTGACGCGTATCGTACCGGATGCTGGCGATGAATTCTTGCTGGCCGGGACCGGCAGGCAGCGTGTAGTAGGTCTCCACACCACCGTAGTTCTGGCCCCAGGCCTGATCGGCACCCACGCATTGGTACTCGAACCCTAACCCACCTGGCCCACCATGGGCGTCAAGAATTCCGAAGCCGTTCGCTGTGAAGGGTCCGTTCACATGGACATCATTGGACCATTGTGCACCGGTTTGTGACTGCACAGAAAGCGCGACGATGCTGAAAAGCAGGGTCATCGTGGCACCGCGCAGCAGCGCTCCGAATGCCTGGAGCGGTGAAGAGAGTGAGGGTCGTTCCATCGTTAGGGGAGGTTGGATCATTGGATGGCCAAAGCTCCCGCCACCGGATCATCACGCTATGCGTAGAACTACGTGAAATGCGATCGGATGATCAGAAAATGAGAGGATCGGATGATGGGCGCTCGTCTCACCGTCCATGCAGCTGCGGGCATCAGGTGCCGCACCCTCACCCCACCACCTTCCCGATCGCCTCCACCAATTCCTCCCGCCGGAAGGGCTTCGGGATGAAGCCGTCCATTCCCGCCTCCATGCACTTGTCCACTTCGGCCTTCATCACGTTGGCGGTCATGGCGAGGATGGGGATGCGTGCGACGTCACCCGACAAGGCCCGGATGGCGCGCGTGGCGTCGTAGCCGTCCATCACGGGCATCTGCACATCCATCAGGACGAGGTCGTAGGTATTGGCTTGCACCATCTCCACCGCGCGTTGCCCATTCACAGCCACATCGATACGCAAATCGGGGTAGGCGTCGTTCAATGCATCGTGCGCTACGACGACGTTGAATTTGTTGTCTTCGGCCAAGAGAATGCGCAGAGCCGTTGGATGCGTTACGGGTTCACGGGTTTCGTGTAGCGTGTTGTGCTGGGCCTGCGCTGTTATCCGCGTTTCCTGCTGTACGATCCCATACGGGATCAGCACGGTGAACGTGCTCCCCTTCCCGACTTCGCTTTGCGCCGTGATCGTTCCGCCTTGCATGTACACCAAGCGCTTGCTGATGCTGAGGCCCAGTCCGGTGCCGCCGTATTTACGGGTGTGGTCACCGTCGCCTTGCGCGAATTCATCGAAGACCAGCGCGAGGTGTTCCGGTGCGATGCCGATGCCGGTGTCGCTGACGGAGAAGCGCAGCATGACAGCATCGGACAAGCGTTCCTGGATACCCAGCGCGATACGTACGGATCCACGCTCGGTGAACTTGATGGCGTTGCCTATCAGGTTCATCAGTACTTGGTGCAGGCGTGTGGGATCGCCGATCACCTGTGCAGGAACATCCGCTGGAACATCCGTGTGGATGGTCAATCCTTTCTCTTCTGTGCGGTGGCGTAATACATCCACCACGTTCCGAAGGACTGTCCGCGGATCCATCGGCACCTTCTCCAATTCCAACTTGCCCGCTTCGATCTTGCTCAGGTCCAGGATGTCGTTCACGATCACCAGCAGGTTCTCGCTGCTCTGCGCGATGGCATCGAGGTAAGGCTCTTGCGCGGGCAGATGCTCGTTGCGTTTCAGCGAGGTGCTCATGCCCACGATGGCGTTCATGGGCGTGCGTATCTCGTGGCTCATGTTGGCCAGGAACTGCTGTTTCACCTGCTCGCTTTGCTCTGCGCGCTCGCGTTGGGCATCGGCCTCGTCCTTTTTGCGGCTCAGTTCCATGGTGCGTTCGGCCACGGTCCGTTCCAACAGTTCCTTTTGCCGGTTCAGTCCGCTGGTGCGTATCCGAATGAAGGCGAACACCCCCCCGGCGAGCACGAGCACATAGAACGCATAGGCCCACCAGGTGCGCCACCACGGCGGCAATACGACCAACTGGAACGATGTCCCTTTCGTGTCCCACACGCCATCGTGGTTGTCGCCGCGAACGCGGAAGGCGTAGATACCGGGGTCGAGGTTGGTGTACACCGCATTGCGTTCCGTGCCGCTGCTGATCCAATCGGGATCGAAACCCTCGAGCTTGTACTGGTAGTGGTGACCTTCGGGTAAGGCGAACTCCAGCGTGGCGAACTCGAAGGTGATCATGTTCGCACTGGAAGGGATGCGCATGCCCGCAGCGAGGTAGGCGGGTGAACGCAACGGGGAAGCCGGGTCGTGGAAATCCACCGGCTTGTTGATGAGCTTGATGCGGGTGATGAGGATGGGCGCGGCCGTGCTGTCCTCCACCAATTCTTCCGGATCGAAATAGTTGAAGCCGTTCACTCCACCGAAGAAGAGGGTCCCGTCAGCGGTCTTGCCATACGCGTTGCGGTTGAATTCGTTGCTCTGCAAGCCATCGCCCGCGGTGAACGCGCGGAAACTCCTCGTGCGCCGATCGTAGCGCGCGATGCCCTTGTTGGTGCTCATCCACAGGCGGCCTTTCGCATCAGCGAGCACGCCGTACACCACATCGTTGGGCAGGCCCTCGCGCGTGGTGATGCGCTCCACTTCGCCAGTGCGCGTGTCGAATCGGTTCAGGCCACCGCCATAGGTGCCCAGCCACAGCACGCCTGTCGGATCATCCGGATCGGCACAAATGGAGAAGATGACATTGACGGCCAACGATCGCGGGTCCTTCGGATCGTGAACGTAATGTCGCCATTCGCCCGTGGCGGGGTCGAGGCGCATCAGTCCTTTCATCGTTCCGACCCAGATGCGACCGTCCACGTCTTCATGCAACGCCGCAGTGAAATGGTACGGATCGCGGACCGATGGCACGGGCCATGGAAAGGGCGTGAGCGCGTTGGTGCGTACATCGCATCGCCACAAGGCCTGATCGCCACCGAACCAGATCGCATCGTTGCGACCGAGCATGAGCGGGAACAACGGGCGTGATTCCGCCGCACCCGATGGCATCACGGGTCGGAGCACCGTCTTCCGCCCATCACCAGCCCGGTCATAACGCAGTATGCCCTCCTCACTGAGGCCCACCCAGATGGTGCCCCGCCGATCTTCCACGGCCATGGCACCCATGCCGTTGGACGCATGTTGACCGGTTGGTATCCGGTCTCCGGTGCGCTCCAGGTCCGTGTTCAATGTCCGACGGGCTGGGTCGAACTCCGCCAACGATCCCCAACGTCCCACCAGCACCTTCCCGGTCGGGGTCGGGTTCAGGGCGATCACACTTCGGTCCTCCCACGTATTAAAACGCGCGGTTCGCGGATCGTACTTCAACAGGCCATGACCTGAACTGCCCAGCCACAACGTACCACCGCGATCCACGAAGCAACTCCTAAGGTTCTGGAGCACACGGTCATGCGTGGGATCCGAGGCTACGACCGTGACCAGTCGGCGTTCAGCGAGGTCGAAGTGGTGGAGGCCGTCAAGGCTCGTCGCCCAGATCGCGGTATGGCCGTCCAGTACGACACCATGCGATCCCATCGTCGTGATCGGCAGTGACCGTACTTCCTGTGTCCGTGTCCCCAGAGAGCGCCGATCGATGGTAACGATGAAGTCTGCGCCCAAGCAATGGATCAGGCCCCGCGCCGTGTCCTCGATGAAGCGCGATCCCTCGAAATGGGGCTTGCGGTCATCGGGCCAGGGAGGGAGCGTATCGATCCGATCGGCCCCGGCATGTTGCGGTGTGACGATGAGCAGCTCGGCATTCCGGGAGCCCCACAGCCGACCATCGCTGAGCAACGTGAACGAGGCGCTTCCTTCGAACCACGTGAGTACACAGGGTGGTAGCGGCTTGCCGGGTTCCACGGCATGCGCGAAGGTCACTTTCACATAGCGGCCTATGCCACAGACCCAGAGATCGCCGTTGGCGTCCACCGTGGCCTGGCGTATCTCCCGCAGACCGCCTTGGGCATCATCGATCGGCACGTGGATGAAGCGTTCGGTGGCAGGATCGAAGAGGTCCACGCCGCCGTTGGTGACCACCCACAAGCGTTGCTCGCGGTCCACATGCAGCCAGTTCACGGCGTTCTCCGCGATGGTGGTGGTATCCTGCGGGTCGTGGCGGAACGTGGTGAACGTGTATCCATCATACCGGTCCAGCCCATCCTTGGTGGCGAACCAGAGGAAGCCGTACCTGTCCTGGGCGATGGATGTCACCATGCCCTGTGAAAGGCCATCGTTGATGCCGAGCGCTTTGAACGGCAATCGGATCGTGTCCACTTGCGCAGGCGATCCGGATACCCGCATGAGGGCGAGTACGAGCACCGCTATGCGCAGCAGGACCTTCACGGCGTGTGTATCCCGTTGGTCATCGCGAAAACGACGAGCCCCGCCACGTTGCGTGCACCGGTCTTCAGCAGGATGTTGTTGCGGTGCCCTTCCACCGTGCGCGGACTGAGGAAGAGTTGCTCGGCGATCTCCGGCGTGGTCTTCTCGGCACAGATCAACTTCAGCACCTCGATCTCGCGATCGCTGAGCGGATCCACCACGTTGAAGTAGGGCCGCACCTTGTCCCTCTTCACCAAACCTTGCAGCATCACCTGGCTCACCATGTCGCTGAAGTAGTAACCGCTTTCGGCCACGGAACGGATGGCGGTCTCCACTTCCGCAGCTTCCGCGGTCTTGAGCAAATAGCCGTTCGCTCCCAGCTCCATCAGGTGCACGATGAACTTCTCCTCGCTGTGCATGCTCAGCACCACCACCTTCACCTCGGGATGATCGGTGCGCATGCGCTTCATCGTTTCCACACCGTCCATCACGGGCATCTCCAGGTCCAACAGCACGATGTCCACCGGAACGACCGCGATGGCTTTCAACAGGTCCTTGCCGTTGGCGCATTCGAGTGTCACTTCCATGCCCTCAAGCTCGCGCAACAGCATGCTCATGCCCTTGCGGAAGAGGTTCTGGTCGTCGGCGAGGGCAAGCTTGATCATCGGCGGTGCAAGTTGGAGAGCGGGAGAAGCTTGGGAACACGTAGTTCCACCTGTTCAGCGGGAGTGGCCGGTTACCCGGCCGACAGCCGGCCCAGTTCGGCGCGCAGGGCGGTTTCCACTTCGGTGGCCATCCGCATGGCATCCTGCACCAGAAGTGCGATGGCCGTAGTTTCGTCTTCGTTCGCCCGTTCTTCCACGGAGGTCACCAGGTCCATCAGCCGTTGCGCTCCCATTTGGTGCATCATGGGCCGCAAGTTGTGCGCTGCGGCAGCAACCTGTGCGACATCCTGTTCGCGTGCACCCTGTTGCAATTCAGCGAAAATGGCAGGTGCTTCGGCGAGGTAAAGGGCGATGTACTTCGCCATGCGCAAGCGATCGCCTTGGCAGAATCGTTCCAGGAAGGAGAGGTCGATGTGGGGGGGCATGAGCTACAGCTTGCGACGAAGCTGCCAATCTACCTCGAACAAGCTGCACCGGCTTGGTGGGATCGCCACTGGCAACTGCCCAAGCGAACTTTACTGCGTCGCCTCCATCAGCACGGCGAATCCCACTCTGCTCAGTATATCGGTCATCACAGGCCGATCAAGGGTATGTCATAGGCCCTGAACTGTGCATCCACCGTGATCAGCTGCATGCCTTCATGCTTGGCTTGGCCGACCAGCATTCGGTCGAAGGGATCGCGGTGGTGCAGTGGCAGTGCTGAGGCAGCAACGATATGCGGCCTCTCCAACGGGAGTATCTGGAACGGCGCATCAGTAATGGTATTGAAGAACGCATCCAGCGGCATGCGCAAGGGCAACTTGCCGATGCTGTGCTTCAATCCGATCTCCCAAAAAGAAACCATGCTCACATAGGCTTCATTGGCTTCGGATCGAATGGCTTGTTCCGCTTCCTTCGGAAGTGCCGGATCACCCGCTTAGAACCAGAGCTGGATGTGCGTGTCGAGCAGCAACTTCATTCCATGTACTCCTTGAAGTCATCCAAGGGAGCATCGAAGTCGGCTGGCACGGTGACCATGCCTTTGGCCAGGCCGGGCACCGGGGTCTTGCGCTTCTCCTGCGGCTCCTGGCCATGCCGACGCCGCATCAGGAACTCAATGAAGTCAAGCACCTGCTGGCGGACATCCTCGGGAAGGGAGGATAGCTGGATGTAGTTGTGTGCCGTGGCCATGACACGAAGATAAGCCGGAGCGGGCCAGGTCACATGTTACGCCGGTATTGCCCCCCAACCTCGAACATGGCCTGGGTGAGCTAACCGAGCGAGCAGTACTTCGTCGCCTCCATCATTACTCTTCAAACCTTGCTCGCCCAATGGACCAGATAGCTCAACAACAAGTAGCCTCCGGCAATGGAACCAAGGAGCAGGGCGCTGCCGCCGGTCAAAGCGATGGACCCGAAGTCGGGATGTGCAGAAGTTAAAGGCTCCATGCACTCGAGAAGCAACACAATGGCGCCGCATATGCACACGATGATCCAAGCGGCCTTGGTAGGCGCATCACATGTTCCGTCTGTATTGTCCGCCAACTTCGAACATCGCCGCCGTCCACTGCCTAAAGCTACAATACTTCGTGGCCTCCATCAGCACCTCGAACATGTTCTCGTTCCGGATCGCGGCCTGTTGAAGGTCCTTGATCGCCTTCTCCGCTTCGGCGCTATAGGCCGCGCGCAGGTTCTCCACCGTGGCGATCCACCGCTCGGCGGACGCGGTCTGAGCCTCCTTCTCCTCCTCGGTGGCGCGGATCATCCGCCGTACGGCGGACAGGATCGTCGCTGAGCCCTTGCTGCTTAGGAAGGTGTTCACGCCGAAAATGGGGTATTCGCCCGTGCATCTTACTTGAGAGGGTCGGGAAGTTCCTTCAGCAGAGCAACCAGTTCATTGTGATACTCAGCGACCGCCCCGTCAATTCGTCCTGACCCGTGTAATGCCTCGAAGCGGTCTCGCCAACCGTTCAAGTCATATGCCGCACACAAGAACAGTCGTGCGAGCTGTTCTTCGTTCAAATGATCTGTCACCCTATCCAGTCTCTCGAATTCGACGACTTGGGCGGATGTGGGCTTCGGAAGCTTTACGACCAGCGATCTTCCGACTAAGACCATCACGTCCCCATCCTCACTCTCGGAACGGACGAACTCGGTTCGCCAACACGGAACGCTCGCGAGAACGAGATCGCTTCCTTGTGGCACAAAGGCGAACTCATCCACCACAAGGGATGAATCTGTTGTGCTCAACCGACATTCACTGATCGCACCCCATTCGTACATGGAGCTGGTCGAACGTCCGCACTCATATAATGTGAACTCACTGAAGAGGCCGAGGTCTTTGTTGTAGTATCCGCAGACTGCGACCTGGAACTTCGGGTTGACATGGATCACAGAATCCGCTGACCGCAGTTGCTCGCTCAGGAAGTCGCGACAATCACACCCTTTCGATTGCCCGAACAAACTGGCATTAATCCAACCGGAACACAAAAAGGCGAAGACGATCCAAAGCCGAAGCATGCTCTCTACATGTTTCTCCTGTACTGTCCGCCGACTTCAAACATCGCCGCCGTCAGCTGCCCTAGGCTACAGTACTTGGTAGCCTCCATCAGCACCTCGAACATGTTCTCATTCCGGATCGCCGCCTGCTGAAGGTCCTTGATCGCCTTCTCCGCTTCGGCGCTGTATGCCGCACGCAGGTTCTCCACCGTGGCGATCTGCGCTTCCTTCTCCTCTTCGGTGGCGCGGATCACTTCCTTCGGCAGGATGGTGGGTGAGCCCTTGCTGCTGAGGAAGGTGTTCACGCCGATGATGGGGTACTCGCCGGTGTGCTTCAGCGTTTAACTAGGTTCATGAAGACAGACTTGAAGAAGAGTGGGATGAATAACATCGTTACCAGCCCATTGTAGAAACCGTTCCAAAAATCTAATGGTGAAGCGGCCCATGTGTACAGGCCAAATTCTACCAACAACAGAACGATTAAGCAAAGAATTAGAACAGCTTTCCGCCGGATCTTCAACACAAAGTAGAACGGGAGAACAAGCACCAACCCAAGCAGTAGGACTGCCCAGCTGATGTAGATGAAGTAGTAGAACGTGCTCGACAGCACTTCGCCAGTACCGCGACTGTTCGCGAGCACTGACGTCTGGAACCCGTCATTAACGAACGCTAGAACAATAAAGAAGGCATAGTACTTGGCCACAAGGAAAACTCCCACCCGAAGAAGGGATATGGACATCGCTGCTTCTTGCTTTGCCTCTTGAGCAATCTGGACAGCCATCACATATTCCTTCGATACTGCCCCCCGACTTCGAACATCGCCGCCGTGAGCTGCCCGAGGCTGCAATACTTCGTCGCTTCCATCAACACCTCGAACATGTTCTCGTTCCGGATCGCGGCATGCTGAAGGTCCTTGATCGCCTTGGCTGCCTCTTCCGCGTAGGCGCGTTTCAGGTTCTCCACCGTAGCGATCTGCGCCTCCTTCTCCTCCTCGGTCGCGCGGATCACCTCCTTCGGCAGGATGGTTGGTGAGCCCTTGCTGCTGAGAAAGGTGTTGACGCCGATGATGGGGTATTCGCCCGTGTGCTTCAGCGTTTCGTAGTAGAGGCTTTCCTCCTGGATGCGGCTGCGCTGGTACATGGTCTCCATGGCGCCCAGCACGCCGCCGCGCTCGGTGATGCGGTCGAACTCGCTGAGCACGGCCTCTTCCACCAGGTCGGTGAGCTCCTCGATGATGAAGGAACCCTGCAACGGGTTCTCGTTCTTGGCCAGGCCGAGCTCGCGGTTGATGATGAGCTGGATGGCCATGGCGCGGCGCACGCTCTCCTCGGTGGGCGTGGTGATGGCCTCGTCGTAGGCGTTGGTGTGCAGGCTGTTGCAGTTGTCGTAGATGGCGTAGAGCGCCTGCAACGTGGTGCGGATGTCGTTGAAGTCGATCTCCTGCGCGTGCAGGCTGCGGCCGCTGGTCTGGATGTGATACTTCAGCATCTGGCTGCGCTCGTCGGCGCCGTAGCGGTGCTTGAGCGCCTTGGCCCAGAGGCGGCGCGCCACACGGCCCATCACGGCGTACTCGGGGTCCATGCCGTTGCTGAAGAAGAAGCTCAGGTTGGGCGCGAAGGCGTTGATGTCCATGCCCCGGCTGAGGTAGTACTCCACGTAGGTGAAGCCGTTGGCCAGGGTGAAGGCGAGCTGGCTGATGGGGTTGGCGCCGGCCTCCGCGATGTGGTAGCCGCTGATGCTGACGCTGTAGAAGTTGCGGACCTTCTGGTCGATGAAGTACTGCTGCACGTCGCCCATGAGGCGCAGCGCGAACTCGGTGCTGAAGATGCAGGTGTTCTGCGCCTGGTCCTCCTTCAGGATGTCGGCCTGCACGGTGCCGCGGACGCTCTGCAGGGTCTCGGCCTTGATCTTCTCGTAGACCTCTTTCGGCAGTACCTGGTCGCCGGTGACACCGAGCAGAAGGAGGCCGAGGCCATCGTTGCCCTGCGGGATCTCACCATGATAACGCGGCCTCTGGCCCTTGGCCGCTGGCTGCTGGCCGCTCGCATCCGCATTTGAGCGGCCAGCAGCCAGGGGCGAGGAGCCAGCAGCTTCCCACCGCTCCCGGATCTTGCGTTCCACCTCTTCGGTGAGGCCATTGGCCTTGATGTACTTCTCGCAGTTCTGGTCGATCGCCGCGTTCATGAAGAAGCCGAGCAGCATGGGCGCGGGACCGTTGATGGTCATGCTCACGCTGGTGTTGGGCGCGGTGAGGTCGAAGCCGCTGTAGAGCTTCTTGGCATCGTCGAGGCAGCAGATGCTCACGCCGCTGTTGCCC
>JAEUTC010000100.1 GCA_016787985.1 Flavobacteriales bacterium
TTGTTGCGGATCGTTGGCGATCACCGGATGCAACACCAACGAGTTGTACGAACCACCGATGGTCCTGAACTCCGGCTCGAAGGTGCCATCGTGGCAACCGCTCAAGGCGCAGTTCGGACGCAGGATCCGCTGGTGGATCCACGCGAAATTCCCCGTGGGCAGCGCATCCACCGTGGGGTTCGGGTCACCCCGTTCCAACGCGTCGTACGGATTGGGTGTCTCCTTCTTGCACGCCGCCAGGACGAACACGATGAGGGCGATGCCGAGCAGTGTGCGTACCATGGTCAGATGCGATCGTAGAGGGATAGTGTACCGGGGTGCAACAGGCCCGCTCCCATCACCTCGTTCTTCACACCGAGGATCTCGGCGATGGTGGGCACCACGTCCGTGACGATGCCCACGGGATTGCCCTCGCCTCCCACCGAGAGGTTGGCAGGCACGCCAGGTCCGGCCATCATGCCGAACACGCGCAGCGCATTCGCATCACTGTGGTCGAAACTGTACCAATCGTTCTGGTCCAGGATCGCATTGGGTTCCGCATTCCGGCCGCATTCGGGTACAGCGATGATCACCGTGTTGTTCGCCATCTCGGGCACCTGCGTTTGGATGAAATCCCAGAGGTGTCCCACGGCATGATCGGCACGGTGCATGGCGGCCAGGTAGCCTGTGAAGCTGCTGTGGCAACCGTCCACACCGCTCATGTTCACCACGGTGAGCGCTGGCTTGAACCACTTCATCACTTCGCAGGCATAACCCACGGTGGTGAGGTCACCCCCATCATGCACGGGAGGGTGCGCGATGGTACCGTTCTGCGTCTTCGTGAACATCTCGGCCATGAAGGCTTTGATGTCCTGCTTCTCCTCCGGTGTGTTGCCGATGCTGGTGGGCACCGATCCGAGCCTTTCGAAGCTGTTGTCGAGGAAGGCCTTCATCTCGTAGATCGGTTGCAACTGATCTTCCGGGTGGTAGACCTTGGCATCCGACAAGTACTGATCACCAGCGGGACCGAACGTGATGTTGGGCGCAAAGAAGTTGGCCCCGTAACGAGCGCCGTAGTTCGGGTGGATGCTGTGGTTCAACAGCGGCACACTGTTCCCGATGGTATTGCCCACGAACCAGGTCTTGGTGGCCGGAATACCGGCATGGCGACGGAGGTACTCGAAAATGGTCGGGTTCAGCGGCTTCTGCTGCAAGCCTTGTGTAGCAGCGGTGCCGCCCTGCAAGAGGGAGTTCAGTCCGCCATAGTGCCCGGCGTTCACCGCGCGCATCTCGCGGAACAATGTTCCTTGCTGCTGCAAGGTCTGTCCAAGGATGGGTTGGATCGGGTTGATACCACCGAGCCCAGTTCCGTAGACGATCTTCTGGGGTGGCGGCGTACCATCCAACATGTTGTAGAGGATGTTGCCCTCTACATCATCGGCCTGCGCATCGCCAAGGTATCGTTGCAAGACGCTTTCCTGCTGGCGCACCCCACCAGCGAACATCACGAAGACCACGTGCTCCGCGAGCTGCATGCCCGAAGCCGCGAACAGCCGTCCGCTGGGCAGGATGTACGGTGCCGCAAAGAGGCCCGCTGCTGCGGCGCCCGTGCGTTTGATGAACTTCCTACGGTCCATGGGCATGAGGGTTCAGTAGAACAGGTACTCCTCGCTGAGAGCGAAGGAGAAGTAGATGAGCTCGGGGGTCACGTTCGGATCGGCCTCGATCATGTTTCGGAACCAGGTCTTCTCCGCCTCCGTGGGGTTGCGGACCAAGAACCGGTTATACGTAGCGGTGATGAAAGCGTTCACATCGGCATGCATCTCCTCCGGCGTGGGGATGATCACCCCGGGCTTGTTCATGAAGTTGCTGATGATCACTTCCCGCGCCAATTGCTTGTCACCGATGCTCTGGATACACTGGTCGATCTCGTAGAGGTCGCCCGGTGATAGCGCGGTCTGGAACAGGTTGGCGTGCAGGATGGCCGCGTACTCCTGGTTCGATTTCTCGCGATCCTTGTCACCCGAACCTTGCGATAGGTCCACCGGATCCACTTCATACACGAACACCTCCTTCTTGCAACCGGTGAAGAGGAGAGCGCTGGACAAGATGAAACCTGCCAGACATTTCGTGATGTGTTGGATGCGGACCATGGCGCGGTGGATCAACGGCGAGCGTGCACGGACTTCTGCGCTACGGACTGTTCGCCTTTATCGCCGCCGTGGTTCATCACGACCAGCGCGAGCACGAGCAACATGACTGCGGCTTGGAGGAGGGTGCGGTACTTGGTTTCCATGGTATTGGGGGTTGATGGTTTTCGTGTGTTGGTTCTTGGATCAGCTGTTCTGCAGGCCCGCATACTCATCGCTCACCAGGATGGT
>JAEUTC010000141.1 GCA_016787985.1 Flavobacteriales bacterium
CGTCATGAAATTCGACCTTCCAAAAGAGCTCGCCTCGATCATCAAGGTGATCGGCGTGGGCGGTGGTGGCAGCAACGCTGTCAACTACATGTACGCCCAAGGCATCAAGGGCGTAGACTTCATCATCTGCAACACGGACCGCCAGGCGCTGGACATCAGCCCTGTTCCTGTGAAGCTCCAACTCGGTATCGGACTAACCGAAGGCCTCGGTGCAGGCTCCATCCCCGAGCGTGGCAACCAGGCCGCTCAAGAGAACATCGACGAGATCAAGGCCCTGCTGAGCACACGTACGAAGATGGTCTTCATCACCGCCGGCATGGGTGGCGGGACCGGAACAGGCGCTGCTCCGGTGATCGCGCAGATCGCTCGCGACATGGGCATCCTCACCGTGGGTATCGTCACCAGTCCCTTCCAGTGGGAGGGCCGCAAGCGGAAGAACCAGGCCGATTCGGGCATCGAGGAGATGCGCAATGCGGTGGATACGCTGCTCGTGATCAACAACGACCGCCTGCGCGACCTGTACGGTGACCTCTCCCTGGACAATGCGTTCGAGCATGCGGACAACGTGCTTTCCACGGCCGCGCGTGGTATAGCTGAGATCATCCACAAGATCGGCAAGGTGAACGTGGACTTCGAGGACGTGCGTACCGTGATGACCCGCAGTGGCGTGGCGATCATGGGCATGGCCGAAGCCGAGGGCGAGGATCGCGCCTTGCGTGCCGCCCACGAATCCCTGTCTTCACCCTTGTTGAATGACAGCGATATCAAAGGCGCTAAGTATGTGCTCCTGAATGTGACCCATGGCGAGCGCGCTTTGTCCATGGATGAAATGACGGAGATCACCGATCATATCCAAGAAGCTGCGGGCAGCACCGCCGATGTGATCTGGGGTTATGGTAAGGACGATAACCTGGGCGATAAGGTGCGCATCACCGTGATCGCGACGGGCTTCCAGATCAACCCTGAAACGGGTGCCATCGCTACGGCGCAGAACACCCGTACGGTGATCCCCCTGGATGCCGACCGCCCCACGATGATCACTCAGCCGATCCTGAACCCGGTGACCGCCAGTGCGCCGCAAGCACCTGTGGCTCCGCCCGCCGTGGAAGAGCACACCATCGCCGAGCCCTATTTGAAGCCCGTGGAGGCGAAGGTGGAGGCACCCGTGGTGACCAACACACCGGTGAGCACCCCCGCAGCGAGCGTACCAGCACCACAGCAACCTACGCTGGAGTTCCCTGCACCTCCATCGCGCATGCAGCAACCGCCGACCCCTACGGTGGAGACCCGAAGCGAACCGGCGAAACCGGTCGAGAGCCCGGAGAAGCGCGTGTTCACGTTGTATGACAACACCACGACCGAGCCTACCGCTGCGGCAGTGCCTGAGCAGCGGAACGAGGTGAGCGAGGTGCGCTTGAGCCCTGCCGAACACCAGAACCGTGTGGAACAACGGGTAGCCAAGGTGCGCGAGTTGAACATGCGCCTCCGCACACCGAACGGCCTGAGCGATCTCGAGCGCGAACCCGCCTACAAGCGGAAGAACATCACGCTCAACGAAGGGTCGCACAGCACCGATAGCAATGTGAGCCGCTATACGTTGAACGAGGAGACGGATGAGAACGGGGAGCGTCGTGTGGAGCTGCGCCGGAACAACCCGTACCTGCACGATAACGTCGATTGATCGTACCGGCCATGGAGCTGCAACAACGCATCGATGCCGACATCAAGGCGGCCATGCTTGCCCGGGAGAAGGACAAGCTCAACGCACTGCGCGCGATCAAGAGCGCGATCCTGCTCGAACTGACCAAGGAAGGTGGACAGGGCGGGCTGGAGGAGGCGGTAGGCTTGAAGATCATGCAGAAATTGCATCGGCAACGCATGGAGAGCGCGACGATCTACCATCAGCAGGGAAGGGCTGATCTGGCTTCCGAAGAGGAGGCCCAGGCCAGGGTGATCGAGGCGTATCTGCCCAAGCGGATGTCCGAGGCGGAAGTGGAGGCCACCGTGCGCGAGGTGATCGCGGCATCGGGTGCCACCAGCATGGCCGACATGGGCAAAGTGATGGGGGAGGCCAACAAACGGATGGCGGGTAAAGCCGATGGCAGCGCTGTCGCGGCCATGGTGAAGCGCCTGCTCGCGGGAGGCTGACCTGTCGATCATCCATGGAATTAGAAGCGCGGCCCACCAGCCGCGCTTCTTCGTTGGTAGATACTGGCCGATCAATGCTGCGAGAGGTGTGGAGCTGTTCTGCACGAGCATCGCTCCTGGTGCGGCATCGTATGTGAAGAAGTGGATGGTCCTACTGAAGGGTCGTCCCGGTCGAGGGCACCTTCATCAATGTCACTTCATGATCGAGGACCTTCAGCCGTTATGATCGTCATGACCACATTGTTGGATGGATCATTACCGTTCATGAGCGGCGTTGAACACGTTGATCGATCGCTCTGGAAGAAGAGTATGATCCTCCACATGTATCGTACTTGGCCGAGGTAAAAAAAGCGAAAGGCCCCGAATGATCGGGGCCTTCCTTGCGTTCGTTGAACGCTGCTTACTTCTTCTTGGCGGCTTTCTTAGCTGCCTTCTTCGGAGCAGCTTTCTTAGCGGCTTTCTTAGGAGCTGCTTTTTTAGCTGCCTT
>JAEUTC010000150.1 GCA_016787985.1 Flavobacteriales bacterium
GTGCGGTACTTGGTTTCCATGGTATTGGGGGTTGATGGTTTTCGTGTGTTGGTTCTTGGATCAGCTGTTCTGCAGGCCCGCATACTCATCGCTCACCAGGATGGTGCGCTGCATGCGGCGCAGGTCATGATCGCTCATGAAGGCGTTGAGTATCGGGAAGACTTCGGAGGTGCTCGGCTCGCGACCGAGGTACGAACGGAAGAACAGGCGCACGAGGCCTTCGTGGCCTTCGGCACTGTTCACGAGGATATCGAGGTAACCGCCCTTGTTCTGCGCGCTCTGGCCGAAGAGCAGCGCAGGTGCGCTCTGCTCCACCATCGTGTAGGCCGCATCGAACTCGGCATCGGTCGGGAACCGGAAAAGCAGGTTATCGAAGCTCGCGTTGATGAAGTTGAACGCGTTCATATTGATCTCGTCGTACACGTCGTTGAACATCATGCGCTTGGCCATCTCCAGGCCGGTGATGGTGCCTTCGCGGTAGTGGATACGGGCGTTCTTCAACCGGAGCAGGCGTTGCAGCGCGCTGTTGCTTTCGCTGGCACCTTGCGCATCGCCGCTCAGCGAATCCTCCAAGGCAGCTTGAGCCGCGTTACCGATGAAGCCATCGATCACCTCATCGCTCACCCCTTCGATGAACCGGGCTTTGAACTGCTCGTACGTGCGCTGGGCGTAAGCGTGCTGGTAGGATGAATCACCCTGAACGAAAGCCGTGCTCGTCATCAGCTTGTTCACCAACGCCACACGTGCGTCCACGGAAAGACCGGCCGATTCCAACGCGCTGACCTCGGCATCCATCTCGGCATCCACCGGTTCGCGGCCCAGCAGATCGATGAAGAGGCGGTTCACGTAGTTGCGCACCACCACCGAGGCCACGCCATCGTAGTCGGGCGCTTCGTTGTCAGGCCGCACCACCAGCTCCTCCTTCTTGCACGCGACCAGTGCGAACCCCAGCAGCAAGGCCTGGACGAACATGCGGGATGTGGTACGGCGGACGAACGGCATGGGGCTGTCTACGCGCCGGTTCGCCTCAGGTGCGATTCGTTCGGCACAAGACGCACAAGACGCGACGAGACACCCTCGGGATCCGACGAATGGAGCCGATAGGCCGGATCAGGCCTGGGCGAATGAGCGGCCCCAGTACCTGAGCAGGCGCCCTTGGAACAGCCCGCCCAGGACCATCGTGGCCACGGTGGCGGCCCCTACGGCCTTCGCGAACGAAGTACCCAGCGGCACGCGTACCATCACCTCCGAGAAGAAGGCGGCATACAACCCTAACACGGACCAATACATGTACACCATGTGGTGCTGCATCCAGTTGGCCGTGCGCGGTCTGCGCAACGCCGGTCGTATCCCAGCGAGCAAGGTGAGCAAGCTGACCAAGGCCGCCACATGGAACGGACCGAAGGTGCCGAAGAGACGGTAGAGACCGAAAGCCGAGAGGTTCACCAGGAGCATGCTTATGGCATAGACGTAGCCCAGTCGTCGGTGCGGCCCATCCCCTTTTCGACGGAACAGGACCAAGACACCGAGCACCATGGCCACCAACGCTGACCCCACATGCAGCCAACTGATCAGGTCGTATGAGGCGATCTCGTTCATAGCGACGACATTTCAATAGTAGGTCAACGCGATACCGATGGCCTTGGGGCCGTTCACCTCGAAGAGCATGTCCTTCAAGGCCGGCGCGGACATGAACCCTTTGGCGTTGTTGGAGCACCCCACCCCTTCCTTCGGGATCTTAAAGAGACCGAAGTCGAGTTGGCCGTTGCCGTTCTCGTCCTGGTAGGTGCGGATGGCGTAGCGGCCTGAAGGGATTGGAGCGAACTCGACCTCCAGTTGCTCACCAGTGATCTCCACGCGTTTCCCTTCGAGCTGCGCACCCTGCTCATCCATCAAGCCGATGTACAGCATGTTGCCGGGGGCCGGTCGCAGCCCCACCACTACCGCTCGTATGGGATGGCGGGTGCCGTCCTGGGCTTTCAGCACGGTGATGCATCCCGCGTGCACCAACCCGATGAGGAGAAGTGTGTTCAGGTTCATTTGTCCAGGTAGCTTTTGATGGCTTTCACGTACTGTTCGAACGCGGACAGCCCTTGGGGCGTGATCCGGCACAAGGTGTTCGGGTAGTTGTCCTTGAAGGACTTCGTCACCGCGATGTAGCCGGCTTCCTTCAACTTGGTGAGCTGCACACTGAGGTTGCCGCGCGTGGCGCCGGTCTTCTCCAACAGGAAGTTGAAGTCACCCTCTTCCACCGCCACCAGCAAGCTGATCACAGCCAGCCGCAGTTGGTTGTGGAGGACGGGATCAAGCGGTGCGAAGGCCATCTTCTTGTCGCTTCAGCAGAAAACCGGGAACGATATAGCCGAGCAACAGCGCCAGCGCGAAGAGCAACGCGCCATGCTCAGGCCATTGGAACAACGCCAGCAGACCGAACACCCAGAACAGCACACCACCGAGTATCAGCGGACGGAAGCGTAGGATGCCACCCGAGATCAGCGTGGGCATGGCGGTGAGGATGCTTACCCACGGACCAGGGCGCTGACCGACTTGCACGCAACTGATGATGATGATGACCAAGGTGAAGGTGAAGGCCATCCACACCCACATGAACACCCGATCGGTGAAGGTGGATGCCCCTGCTTTGCGCCCTTCGCGTGAACCATGCACCGCGGAGATGATCCCGCCCAAGGTGCCCAGGATCGGCCATCCGAGCCAGCCGTTCGGCAGCCCAGCCCTGTTCATCGCGTACTCGGTCAAAGTTGCCACAAGGAGCAATGCGCCCCAGAGCAGGAAGTAGAAACTCATGCGCGAAAAGCTGCGCTTGGCCTGTTGAAGCATCTCGTCGATCAAGCGCAAGCTGGCTTCGGGGGTCATCGGCTGTTCCATGGTGTTCGATTGATGATGCAAACATAGACTTGTTTACGCCATAAACAATAGAGCGACCTAATTTTCTCCCATGGGAACATCACTGCTCATCGCGGGTGCCACGGGAGTGGTCGGGGCCGCTGCGGTCCAGCACGCCTTGGCCGATGCCCGCGTTGGGCAATTGATCACTTGGGGTCGTCGACCGGTGCCAGATGCGCACGGTCGTATCGTACACTGGGGTGGTGCTGACCTGATCGCCGCACTTGATCCGGCGGCACGGGTGGATGCCGTGATCTGCTGCCTGGGCACCACCATCAAAGCCGTGAAAGGCGACAAACAAGCCTTCATCCACGTGGACCATGACCTTGTGGTGGCCTTGGGCGCCTGGGCCAGCGGCAAGGGTGTGCGCTTCTGCGTGGTGAGCGCGCTCGGCGCGGATGCGAAAAGCCTCTTCTTCTACAACCAAGTGAAAGGGCGAATGGAAGATGCCTTGCGCCAGATGGACTTCGCAGCGCTGCACATCTTC
>JAEUTC010000164.1 GCA_016787985.1 Flavobacteriales bacterium
CCGGCGAACTCCATCAACCCACGCTGACCATCCAACTCGGCGTTCAAGCCGCGTTTGATCATGCGCAGAGCGAGCGGACTGCGTTGCATCATGATCTTGCACCATTCCACGGTGGTGTCTTCCAGTTCTGCCAAGGGCACCACCTTGTTCACCATGCCCATGTCCTCGGCTTCTTTGGCACTGTATTGCAGGCAGAGGAACCAGATCTCGCGCGCCTTCTTCTGGCCTACGTGGCGGGCGAGGTAGTTGCTGCCGAAGCCGGCGTCGAAGCTGCCCACCTTGGGTCCTGTCTGCCCGAAACGCGCGTGGTCCGCAGCGATGGTGAGGTCGCAGACCACGTGCAAGACATGGCCACCACCGATCGCATACCCGTTCACCATGGCCACCACGGGCTTGGGCAGTTCGCGGATGCGCTTATGCAGATCGAGAACGTTCAGACGTGGAATGCCATCGGTGCCGATGTACCCACCACGTCCTTTCACGTTCTGGTCGCCGCCGCTGCAGAAAGCCTTGTCGCCAGCGCCGGTGAGCACGACCACGCCGATCGCTGGATCCTCCCGGGCGATGTCCATGGCATCGATCATCTCCTTGTTCGTATCCGGTCGGAAGGCGTTGTACACCTCGGGCCGGTTGATGGTGATCTTGGCGATGCCTTCGAAGAACTCGAACTTGATGTCCGTGTATTCTTTGATGGTTGTCCAATTCCGTGTGCTCATGGTCAGTGTCACTCCGGCCTTGAGCCGGAGTCTCTCAATTGTTTGAAGTAATCGCGAAGCACCGTTGGTGAGCGCTGTGCATCCGTGGTGATGTGGAGCACCACCGCTTTCTCGTGTGCGGTGTAAAGCTTGTCGATCCCGGCTTCCAAGGATGCCTGGTCGTTCGCGTGGTAGTAGGGAAGGCCGAAGCTCTTCACCAGTTGCTCGATGCTGCGGCCGTGCGGTGCTTCGAACCACGGCAGCAGTTCGGCGTCCTGGTCCGGTCCTTCGATGTAGCGGAAGATGTTACCGCCGCCATTGTCGATGACGATCACCTTCAGGTTCGGTGACAGGTGGTTGTTCCAGAACGCGTTGCTGTCGTAGCAGAAGGCGGTGTCGCCAGTGATCAGCGTGGTGAGTTGCTTCGTGGCGAACGCTGCGCCGACAGCGGTGCTGGTGCAGCCGTCGATACCACTGGTGCCGCGGTTGCCGAACCACCTGTGCCCACGTACGCGGTCAAAGAGCTGTGCGTAGCGGGCCGGTGTACTGTTGGCGAGGTGTACCGCGCTATCACCAGGGATACGGTCGTTGAGCGTGTTGAAGACGGTGAGGTCGCAGAAGGGCGCCGCAGCGAGGATGCGGTTGTGTTTCCCACGGATGCTCTCGTCCATCATCTTCCACACTTCGCCGTAGATGCTCTCATTCGGGACAACGGAAGGCGCGAGCTGCGCGAAGAAGATCTCGGGGCTCACCGCGATGTCGTGCGTGAGGCTTTGGTACGTGTCGTAGTGGCGCTGCCCCGCATCGATGTTCCAATGCTGCGCGGGCTTCCATTTGCGCAAGAGCGTCTTGATGCGCTTGCTCACCACCGCGCCACCGAAGGTGATGAGCAGGTCGGGTCGCAGGTCCTTTTCGTTACGGTCGTTCACCCCTTCGATCACCCGGTCGATGCAGGCGACGAAGGCGGTGTCGTCCAGATTGCTGGTAGCCTCGGTGTGTACCGTCACCTGCGGTAGGGAGGCCAGCTGCACCAGTTGCTTCCGCAGGCCATCGCTCCAAACGCCTTGTCCAGCCAGCACCATCACTTTCTTGCAGGCGGAGAGCTGGCCGATCAACCAACGCGCGTGGTCGGGCAGGATGAAGGCTTCGGTCATCACGGGGGCGATGAAGCGCGAGCTGCCTTGCTCTTCCGTTCTGCCGTACAGTGGTTCCGCGAAGGGCACGTTCACATGCACCGGACCTGGGACCGGTAGGAGGGTCTCGTCGATGGCTTCGTTGATCAAGCGGCCGCAATGCCAGCGCGCGAGCTCATCGCTGGTGATGCGTGGCAATTGCACGCTTCGTTTCATGTGCAAGGCGAGCACGCCCTGTTGTCGGATCGCCTGCCCTTCACCTTGATCCACCCATTCCTCCGGACGGTCGGCCGTGATCACGAGCAGCGGGATGCGCTGGTAGTACGCTTCGGCGATGGCGGGGCCGTAGTTGAGCACCGCACTGCCGCTCGTGCAGATCAAGGCCACCGGTGCATGCAGTTGTTGGGCCATGCCCAGCGCGAAGAAGGCCGCACTGCGCTCATCGATCACCTGCAGACATTCGATCCCTTCCTGCTTGTTGAAGGCGATCACCAGCGGGGCACTGCGGCTACCCGGACTGATCACGACGTACTTCACACCCTTCGCCGCACACAGACGTGCAAGTTCGGCGGCGGCGAAATGATCACTGGTGGTCATCAACGAGGTCGTCTGCTAGGCTATGCTCGGAACACGGATCAATTGTCGCCAGCTATCCGCCTTGTGTTCGGTCTCGTCCCATTCCCGTTCCGGAACGGATCCCTTGGTGATGCCAGCGCCCACATGCATGACAGCATGATCGGGGAACACGCGCATGCAGCGGATGTTCACGAACAGTTCCATGCGCCCATCGGCGCTCCAAGGTCCCCAGAACCCCGCGTAGAGTTCTCTGTCGCCTTCTTCCAACGCTTCGATGCGCGCCAAGGCCAACCCCGGAGGGAGTCCGCCCACCGCCGGTGTCGGGTGAATGGCGTTCACCAATTCCTCCACCGTCCGGTTCTCCAACGTCGCTGTGATGGAGGTGCGCAGGTGAGCCACGGGGCCTGCTGTCAATACATCAGGTCCCTCCACGGTGATGGTACGCGCACCCAGGTCGATCAACGAACCGGTGATGCTTTTGGTGACCACACGTTGCTCGTGCCGCTCCTTCGCCCCCCATCCGGACGGCTCCGCAGGTGCGGCACCGATCGGCGCTGTCCCGGCGATGGCTTCGATGCGCACGTTGTCATTTTCGGCCAGGATCAAGCGTTCCGGTGAAGCACCCAACCAAAGCCCATGTTCCGGGGAGGAGAGGAGCGCGATGAAGGCGTCCGGGCGGGCGTTCACCGCGTCCACGAAGAGCGAACCGGCCTCCTCCGCACTTACGGGCAGGTGTACGGTCCTTGACATCACCACTTTTTCAAGTGGTCCGGTCACGCATTCTTCCCTGGCCTGTGCCACGGCGCGTTCGAACGCTTCCCGCGTCGTGCCCACCTGGTCCCGAGTGACCAAGGGAGCGCTTGAGCCCGTGCATTCCATCAGCCGGTGCCAGTGGGGTTCCGCATCACCGAAGGTGAGTTCCACATCGGAGCGGATCATCGGCGTGCGCGCCTCTGTCCGGAATGGGGAGAAGAGGAATACATCGTTCAGTTCCCACCAGAGCCCGCTCTCGCAGCGGTCCAGTTCGGGGGTTTGCTGCGCCCAGAGCGTGATCGCACCGCCCGGGCACCGAAAGGCCGCGAACGTGATGCGCTCACTGATGCAGTAGCGCAGCGCGAGGCGCAGGGCTGGTTCGGAACTCATCGGCGATCGATGATCATGTTGGTGAGCCTACAGATGGCGCAGAGTTTGCCCGCTTCATCGTGCACACGGATGTCCCACACATGGGTCTTACTCCCGTGGTGTACGAGTTCACCGGTGGCGGTCACACGGCCGCTTTTCACCCCGCGCAAATGGTTCGCGGTGATCTCCATGCC
>JAEUTC010000185.1 GCA_016787985.1 Flavobacteriales bacterium
CGATGCCCAAGAGCAGGCAGAGTGGCGCAAGCCAAAGGCTATGGGCGGTCGTCAGCGACATACGGGGTGCAAAGGTCGGTGTTGGGAACGGTCACCGGCCGCGCGTAAGGGCTCTTGAGGGCGAATGGGTCAGCTGAGCATGCCGCCGCACACGCTCAAGGTCTGCCCAGTGATGTACGCGCTGAGGTCACTGCCCAGGAAAACGCAGGCATTGGCCACGTCGGTGGGCGTTCCACCGCGTTTCAAGGGGATGCCTTCGCGCCAGCCTTCGACCACCTTGGGATCCAAGGCGGCGGTCATCTCGGTCTCGATGAATCCAGGCGCGATCGCATTGCTGCGGATGTTGCGGCTACCCAGTTCCTTGGCCACGCTCTTGGTGAACCCGAGGATGGCGGCTTTGCTGGCGGCGTAGTTCGCCTGGCCCGCATTGCCTTGCACACCAACCACGCTGCTCATGTTGATGATGCTGCCACTGCGTTGCTTCAGCATGGTGCGCAACACGGCCTTGGTCATGTTGAACACGCTCTTCATGTTCGTGGTCATCACCGCGTCGAAGTCCGCCTCGCTCATGCGCATGAGGAGCTGGTCCTTGGTGATGCCGGCATTGTTCACCAGGATATCGAGCTTGCCCCAGTCGGCCACGACCTTGTCCACCGCGGCTTGTGCGGCAATAAAATCGCCCGCATCGCTTTGGATGGCCAGCACCTTTCGCCCGGTCTTGGCGGCGAGTTCCGCAGCGGTGGCGTTGGCCTTTTCAGGGCTGCTCACGTAGGTGAAGGCCACATCGGCGCCCTCCTCCAGGAAACGTTCAACGATGCCTTTGCCGATCCCGCGTGATCCGCCGGTGATCAGGGCCACTTTTCCTTCCAGGATACCCATGCTCGGTTGGACCGGTTTCTTTTGTGGACCGATCGCTGCGAATGTAGCAGTTGCCGGTTGCGTACACTTACAGCATGCGCTCAGCCCGCTTCTCCCTTTACGCCGTGTTGATCACCGGGTCGGTGCTGCTGTGGACACGCTTCGAGTACAGCGAATACCGCGGCTGGAGCCCGATGAAGGTGACCCAGTGGGATGCCTTGGGATATTACCAGTACCTGCCAGCGGTTCTCATCTATGGTGACATCGAACGGCAGGCCTGGCTCGAAGGCGTGGACAGCGTATATCAGCTTAGCGGTGGCAGCATCTATCAGGTGACTGAACTGCCCAACGGGAATAGGGCCACGAAGTACTTCTGTGGGCTATCGCTGTTACAGGCACCATTCTTCGCTGTCGGCCATGTCGCCGCAGGTGCCAGTGGTGCCAGACAGGACGGTTTCTCATGGCCGTACCAATGGGCCATCGGATTAAGTCCGCTTTTCTATGTACTGGTCTCGTTGCTCCTACTGCGTACCATGCTTCTCCGCTATTTCAGCGATGTTGTCGTGGCCGTTACCGTCATCCTTCTGGTCCTGGCCACGAACGCGATCCAGTACATCAGCGTGGACAATACTCAAACGCACGGGTACTTGTTCGCCCTGTACGCTGCGCAACTCTACTTCACCCAGCGCTGGCACGAGCGACCATCAGCGTGGTATGCCTTGGCCATAGGTGGCTTGATCGGGTTGGCCACCGTATCGCGGCCCACGGAAGCGCTGATGCTCTTCATCCCGTTGCTTTGGAACACACATGAAAAGGAAGCATCCCGGGAGAAGTGGGCCTTGGTGCGGGCACATCTGCCTCATGTCGCCGTGGCTGCCTTCGCAAGCTTCATCGCGTTCTTTCCACAGTTGCTCTATTGGAAGGTCGTTACTGGAAGCTGGGTGTACGATGTGGGCAGCAAGTGGGACTTCCTGAACCCGCATTGGCGCGTGCTTGTCGGTGGTGAAAAGGGATGGTTCATCTACACGCCGATCACCATTTTTCTTGTCCTCGGCTTGTTCTTCATGCGCAAGCAGCCCTGGCGTAAAAGCGTGCTGGTGTTCACGCTGCTGAACACATGGGTGATCATCGCCTGGCATGATTGGCATTACGGAGGCAGCTACAGCAGCCGGGCCTTGGTGCAGGGGTACCCGGTCCTGGCCCTACCCTTTTCAGCCTTGTTGGAACGATCATTCACCTCTCGGTGGCGCTGGCCAGCCCTCGCGCTTTGCAGCTACCTATTAATGGTGAACCTCTTCCAGATCAAGCAGTACAACAACACAGTGATCCACTACGACCGCATGAACTTCGAGGCCTACTGGGCGGTGTATCTGGATGCGGATCCCACCGAGGCGGACAGAGCCCTGTTGGATCCGCCTAGGCGATGAACTTGGACAGGTCGTTCCCCAGGCGCTCTTAAAGGATCACTCCAAGACAAGCTTCACTATTCCCGATCCGCAATGCAAAAGATGAACACCTGCTGCGGCGTTGTGAAGATGTATCGATGTTGAACCATTCGTGAACGTACCGGCCACCACCTGTCGACCTGTCGCATCTACAACGTGATATACCCCACCGGCCTTTGTGCCGTGGAGAATGAACGAGCGGCTGCCTATACGCGTCACCTCGGCGGGTGACGGTTCCAACGTCGGCGCAATACCGACGTGCACATCCAAACACAGCGTATACGGCACACCCCCTTCTGGCAAATAGTTCCCGCAGAATTCAAGATGATCGTATCCACAGCCTAGTGGGGTAGGTTGTATAGGTCTCAAAGGGTCCTGAACGCTGCCGATACCTTGGATCCATTGGTCACCATTGCTCAAGGTGAGCCGACGACACTCGTGACCGGATACGAGTACTTGGTCGATCATGGTCACGACGGCATGATCGAATGTCAAGTACTGGTCGAAGTATGCGGTGTCCCCGACCTCTAGGGAGAAGTCGTACAGTACGATCGTGCTATCGCCACCAAGCATAGGCCCACCTCGGAGATAGATACGATCCCCGTTCATTGCGAGCAAACCCATATCCGGTCCGAAGGCGCTCCATGATAGACTATCCACCAACAATACAGGCTCGAACGCGTACGTATACTCGACCACCTGCTCATAGACCTCCGGTATGTTCAGCGGGTCAGCGCAAAGGGAAGTTACCCTGAAAGTAGCATCGACGTTCGGGAACGTCATGTGATCCTGGGCCAAGCCCAACGTCCCCAGAAAAATACAGATGACGACGAAATGTGCTCTCATGGCGGTGAGGTTCGCACTACCAAGGTAGCCGATCACCACCCTAAGAACACAATCCGATCAATAGGTTGATCCTTAGATCAGCCCAGCACCTCTTTCACCTTTGCGCCGATGGTGGCCGGGCTGTCCACCACGTGGATGCCACTTTCACGCATCACCGCCTTCTTGGCTTGCGCGCTCTCGTCGGCACCGGAAACGATGGCACCGGCATGGCCCATGGTGCGGCCTTTCGGGGCGGTCTCACCAGCGATGAAGCCGATCACGGGTTTCTTGCAGTTGGCTTTGATCCACCGCGCTGCCTGGATCTCCAGGTCACCACCGATCTCGCCGATCATCACGATGGCCTCGGTCTCGGGATCGTTGGCGAAGAGTTGCACGGCTTCGAGCGTGGTGGTACCGATGATGGGGTCGCCGCCGATGCCGATGGCCGTGGTGATGCCCATACCGGCCTTCACGACCTGGTCCGCTGCTTCGTAGGTGAGGGTGCCGGACTTCGATACGATACCCACCTTGCCTTTCTTGAACACGAAGCCTGGCATGATACCCACCTTGCATTCGTCCGCAGTGATAACGCCAGGGCAGTTGGGGCCGATGAGGGTGCAGCCTTTGCCGCGGATGTACTCGCGGGCGGTCACCATGTCCTTCACCGGTATGCCCTCGGTGATGCACACGATCACCTTGATGCCGGCTTCGGCGGCTTCCATGATGGCATCGGCAGCGAAGGGCGGTGGAACGAAGATGATGCTGACGTCGGCGCCGGTGGTCTTCACCGCATCGCTCACGGTCTCGAACACAGGACGGTCCAGGTGTTTCTGGCCGCCTTTGCCGGGGGTGACACCACCGACCACGTTGGTGCCGTACTCGATCATCTGGGTGGCGTGGAAAGTGCCCTCGCTGCCGGTGAAACCTTGGACGATGATCTTGCTGTTCTTGTTGACGAGTACGCTCATGGTGTTCGGTGAAGTGTTCTGGCGGCGCGAAAGTAAC
>JAEUTC010000194.1 GCA_016787985.1 Flavobacteriales bacterium
CTATGGTTCAGCAGTGACTTCCACGCCGGGCTTGGTGGTTATGACATCTTCAGGTTGGAATGGAAGAACGATCCGGATGGGCTGGAGAACGTGCTCGACCTGAACTCACCGGCCAACGACTTGTATCCCGTCTACGACTCAGCCTCCGGTAAAGGTTGGTTCACGAGTAACCGGAAGGGTTCCTTCGCGGCTAAGGGTGAGACCTGCTGCAATGACATCTACCGGATACAAGGCATACCGACCAAGCCTCCCGCAGACACCTTGCTCGTGGCTGACACGATACCACCGAACAGTGTGGATATGACACCCGCATCCGCGAACGTGAGATCGTTGCTTGCACGGATCCAGAGCGAATTCCCCCTGAAGCTGTACTTCCACAACGACGAACCGGAACCGCGCACCCGGTTGAAGAGCACACGGCAGACCTACGGCGCCGCCTATTCCGCGTATTCGAACCTGTTCCCGACCTACCGCAACGAGAACACGGATCCCGCGGCGATCGATGCGTTCTTCCGCGATGAAGCTGAGACCGGTCGCAAGAAACTCGACGCCTTGGTGCAAGCCTTGATCTCCGCGTTGGCAAGCGGCGAACGCATCATACTTGATGTGCGGGGCCATGCCAGTCCGTTGGCCAAGAACGACTACAACCGGGACCTTAGCTTGCGCCGCATCGAGAGCTTGCGCAACCACCTGCGCACGGTGGAGAACGGGCTGTTGAGCAGCTACATGGATAGCTCCGCCACCAATGGCGGCCTGCTGCGGTTGCGGGTGCTGCCCTTCGGCGAAGACCGGTCGGCCAGCGGCGTGAGTGACGACCTCAATGACCTGAAGCGATCCGTTTACAGCGCTGAGGCGGCACGTGAGCGCCGGATCGAAGTGGAGCGCATCCATGTGGAGCCGCATTCCATCCGACTCTCCCAAAGCAGTGCTGCATTCGACCTGGGCACGGTGCGCCAAGGTGTGCCACAGCGATTCCAGGTGCCGGTGGTGAATGATGGTGCCACGACGCTGCACATCGTACGCGGTCGTTCCTCGTGCGATTGTGTCATCGTGGAAGCCACGCCACCGCCGATACCTCCGGGTGGAACCGGCACCATCGAACTCCACTACTCAGGCCGCACACGCCCCGGGCCGCTTGAACGCATGATCGAATTGGAGATCGAGGGCTCCTCCACTCCCTATCCGTTGAAAATCGTCGGCAATGTGATCCAATGACCATGGAACTGCTGCTCCTTTCCAACTCAACGCTCCCCGGTGAACCCTTCTTCCAATGGCCCCGGCCCTATGTAGCTCCGTTCCTGAGCGGAAAGAAACGCATCGCCTTCGCGCCCTTCGCAGCTACCGAGGACTACTTGGACACGTACATCGAAAGGGTCGCTCCCATATTCGGGGAAATGGGATGTGAGACCATCGCCCTGCATCGCGAGAGCGACCCCATCGCGGCGTTGGCAACGTGTGATGTGGTCTCCATCGGAGGCGGCAACTCCTTCCTTCTGCTGCGGGCCCTCTATCGCACCGGTCTCATCAAAGCCATCGCGAATCGCGTGAAGGATGGTATGCCCTACCTCGGCTGGAGCGCGGGTAGCAATGTGGCCTGCCCCACGATCATGACCACCAACGACATGCCCATCGTGGAGCCGCCCTCGTTGAAGGCGATGCACTTGGTGCCCTTCCAGATCAACCCGCATTACACCGAAGCCACCATTCCGGGCCACGGCGGTGAAAGCCGCGATCAGCGCATCGCGGAATTCCTGGCGGTGAACCCTCAAACGGCCGTGGTCGGCCTGCGTGAAGGATCGTTGCTTCACGTCCGCAATGGGCAATTGCAACTACGGGGTAAGGACATGCTCGTTTTCAGGGCGGGCAATGAAAAGGAACTCGTTCCTGATGGCAGCTCCTTCCGCAGCGACCTACGCCCCCTGACCGCCACGCATTGACAGGCAGTCCTTCACAACTCCCACGCTCCAGCCGGACTTCCGCCTGACGCGCGGTCGATCTTTGGCTTGCCCTGGCATATCCCATGTGGGGCACCGGAATGCCTGCTACGTCAGCTGAAGAAACGGGAGCCTTCGTGGCCTTTCTCCGCGTGATCGGTATGGATCTGCTGATCCTGCTGAAGATCGCGGGTGTGATCGCCGCGGCCTGGCTCGTGGAGCGGATCATGTACCTGATCCTGCGCCGTGGTTATGCGCGACGCAAGGCCAAGGGGCGCGATGAATTCACGCAGTACCGCTTCCTGCGCAACGCGGTGCGCACCGTGGTGGTGGTCGCTGCTTTTTTCGGAGTGATCTACACCATCCCTTCGCTGCGGTCCTTCGCCTTCACGCTCTTCGCGGGTGCCGGTCTGCTGGTGGCCATCCTCGGCTTCGCTGCGCAGAAGGCCTTCGGCGACATCATCAGTGGCATCTTCATCGTGTCCTTCAAACCGTTCCGCGTCGGCGATGTGATCCAGGTGGGGCAGCAAGGTCTTTTCGGCACGGTGGAGGACATCAACCTGCGGCATACCACCATCCTCACCTTCGAGAATCGGCGCGTGGTCATCCCCAACGCCATCATCGGCGAAGAGCGGATCGTGAACAGCAGCATCAAGGAAGAGGCCACCTGCCAATTCGTGGAGATACCCGTTGCAGTGGGTGTGGACATCGACAAGGCGAAGCGGATCATCCAGCAGGAGAGTAAGGCGCACCCTTCGCAATTCGACAAGCGCACGCCGGAGGAACGTGCCGCTGGTGAACCCGAGGTAGCCGTTCGAGTAGTGGAGATCAAGGATGGCGTGGTCACCCTCCGTGCCTATGTCTGGGCCTCCGATCCGGTCACAGCACGGTTGATGCGCTACGACTTGAACGAAGCCATCCTGAAGCGATTCTCAAAAGAGCACATCGCTGTTGCCATTCCGGTGCGACACTTCCTACAGCAGCATCCCTTGCTAGAAACCACGCACTCCGAGACCTTTCCCACTGAGGAGCAACGACCACACCACTAGCCAAGATCGCCTTCCATGAAAAAAGTGCGGACCCGATCGGAAAAAGCAGGCTTGCCCCCGGGGTCCTTCGTCGGTGTCGATGATGGCTCCGGCTCCAACACCACCATCCGCCTGTTCGAGTACAACGCGGAAAAGGTGGTGGAAAAGCAGCTCACGACCATCGCGGGCTATAGCGAGAACGAAAGTGGCTGTGAGAACGCGTGGATCGATATCGACGGGTTGAACAATGAACAGCTCATGCTCGCCATCGGAGAGCGGTTCAACCTGCATCCGCTGCTGATGGAGGACGTGCTGAATACCGATCACCGGCCCAAGGTGGAAGAGTACCAGGACACGCTCTTCGTGGTGGCCAAGATGCTCGGCTTGGACGAAGAGACCGGCGGTATCCACAGCGAACAGATCTGCTTCGTGTTGCGCAAAGGCCTGGTGATCTCCTTCCAGGAAAGGCCCGGTGACGTGCTGGACCCCATCCGTGAACGACTGCGCAACGATACTGGGCGGGTGCGGCGTGCCAGCGCCGACTACCTGCTCTACGCCCTGCTCGATGTGATCGTGGACAACTACTTCCTCATCGTGGAAGACCTTGGTGAACGCATCGAAGCGTTGGAGCGAAAGGTGATGTTGAAACCCGGTAACGAAGACCTCCTGACCATACAGGAACTGAGGAGCCTACTCATCGGCGTGAACCGCTATGTGACACCCACACGCGAACTCGCCGGCCGCTTGAACACCCTGCAGAGTCCGCTGATCGACAAGGCCACGCGACGGTACATCAACGACCTGCAGGACCATACCGTGTACATCGCCGAAACGATCAACACGGACCGGGAGATCCTCACCAGCTTGGAGAATACCTACCACGCAGGCCAGAACGCGCGCATGACCCAGGTGATGAAACTGCTGACGGTCATCAGCACCATCTTCATCCCGCTCACCTTCATCGTGGGCATCTTCGGCATGAACTTCAAGCACATGCCGGAGCTCGAATGGCGTTACGGCTATCCGCTGGTGATGGGGGCCATGGCCATCATCGCCCTGATCATGCTACTCTGGTTCCGCCGGAAGCGCTGGTTGTGATCTTTGGACGACCAGCGAACAACTCATGGTTTTCCGGTATTGTAGCTTCACCCACGCACCGGGCATTTTTGTGGCCGATGAGCGCGACACCCTATACCCTTCTTCTGGTCGATGACCAGTCGATCTTCTTGGACGGCATCGAGAGCCTGCTGGAACGCCTGCCCGAGGTAACGATCGTGGGTAAAGCGACCAATGGGAAGGATGCCGTGCTTTTGACCATGCAACTGAAGCCCGACATCGTGCTGATGGACATCAACATGCCCGGCATGGACGGCATCGAGGCCACCAAACATATCCGCAAGGCCCACCCGGACACCCGCATCGTTGTGCTGAGCATGTACGGCCACCGGGAGTTCGTATTGGAACTGCTCGACAGCGGCGTGGGCGGTTACCTGCTGAAGACCACCGGTCGGGAAGAACTGCTCGAAGCCCTGCGCACGGTGGCCAATGGTAAGCAGTACATCGCTACGGAACTAAGGGAACTCGCGGCCAAGGCCGACAAGCATACCGACCGTGAAGGCGAGCCGGGTTATGGAGCCCTGACCAAGCGGGAGGTCCAGGTGGTGAAACTGATCATGCAGGAACGCACCACCCAGGAGATCGCCGATCAACTTTTCCTCAGCACCGCCACGGTGGAGACCCACCGAAGGAACATTATGCATAAACTAGACGTGCGAAACACCGCCGGCCTCGTGAAGTACGCGATGGAACGGGGGTGGGGCGCGTGAGTTCCTACCACAAAAACGGATCTAAATACCACACGGTCATGTCAGAATGGAAAATGCAGCTCATTGAGCCCCCCGTTGGCAAGAACTACCTAGTTGTGATCTTCAGTCCAGAGGACTTTGTACCGGACCCCGCCTCACCTGCGGGTGAAACAGGCAGCGGAAACGTGGTCAAGTTCTATTATAAATATCAGAAGGACGCTCCCGCGAGTGTGGAACTGTGGGACTCTACCCTGACTCGCCTTGATCTTGAAGAAGCACCGAACTGGAACCTATATGCCGAAGCCGAGGGATTGTCCACACCGACAACTTTACCCCGGAAGCAAACACAGAAGCTGGCCAACTCCGGAGGCTCCGATGGATCGGGTCAGGATGGTACTGGCAAGGTGAAAAAGTGGAAGCTGAACGGATCATGGGTGACTAGCCTTCGCTTCGATGAGAAGCCGAAGGTCAAGTGGCCCGTCCCGCGTTGGAAGACGTTAAGGTTCCCTAAGAAATAGGTCAACTCGGCGATCACGTAAAACAACATGGGGCTTCAACCAACTTCAGCTTGGGAGGCCATCTGGCGGTTGGTCATCCCTTCATCTGCCTACCATCTCGCTTCGATCAAAACCTTTGCGCTGTTCTTGCTCTTCACGAACACCGCCTCTGCAACCGAGTCAAAGCCAATATGGTCCAAGGCCGAGATAGAGCGTGTTTGTCTTAGGGCACTTCCTATGAGCGGATTCGTCCTAGTACCTGCTGATGGAGGTGGCTGGATGAAGTGTGAATGCCTGACACTTCGGAAAAAGTCGCTGACAGAGCTCGACTCCATGCGTGCAGCTCGGGACTCCGTAACGATGGACCGACTTAAGCAAAGAAAGGCCGTACCTGCTGAGTCGCCTGGAAAGATGGAACCCTTGCCGAGCCTGACCTTCAGAGATATCCCGTTCGTGTACAGCACCTTGGATGAAAGGATACAGTATCGCTCATACATGGAGTGTGAAGAAGAAAGGCGTCTGCTGCGCATCGTTGAGAACATCGGTCAACTTCCTGGTATAAGCTCCCAGTTGACAAGGAGGTTCCGGATCGGGGTGGATCCTAATATGACCGGACCAAGGATCGAGTTTCAGTCCGGTGTGGATCAGAACACGGTATTCATACCGAAAAGGCTTCTGTATTCTCCGCTTATGTCCGACGAGTTGCTTGTATTCCTCATCCTTCACGAATTGGGTCACGATCTAGGTGACCCCTTTATCGGTCAGGAAGCACCCGACGGCATGATACCCGAATTCATGGCGGATCGCTGGGCAGTTACCGAAGGACTACCCGCGTATTACAGCACAGACCTCGCCATCGCTTTGATTCCGATGATCGCGAGTGATTTCAAAGCTTACAGAGAATCGATGTACGATCCACTTACTGTCGAACGCTCCAGTTGTGATCCAGCGCCGTACGATAGTTACCCTACGCAGGACTGTAGACTACATGGCATCACGAATGGAGTTTGGCCTGAAGTCGACCCTTTGGACCTTCTTCATGGATATCCTTCATACTGCTGGTCGCCTGCACACGCCTGCGGATTCAGAGCACTGGATATCACGAATCCGAATGACACGTTATGTTGCGAACAGGAGCCTTTCCCTGTGTTAATCTTCAACGAAACATCTGTATCATTCACACCTGAATGGCAGGCCTTGCTCAATGTGGAAAACATCATAGCGAACTACTGCTCGAACCAGAATAGATGTGGCCCGCTCTTTTCGCTCTCGAAAGATTGGTTGCGTAGCAATATAAAACGATACAATGCACGAGAGCGCTCGATCAAGCACCATTTCGACAAGGCTCGTTCAAAGATGGAGGGTGTCATGAATGGCATCACGAACAAGTAGTTGCCATTCCAGAATGAGCGGTTCAACTGCGCGCTTGGTACTAATGGCATTGCTCGCGCTGTCAAGTCTGGTGACAGCAGGTCAAGCAACCAGCTACGACCGGTTCTACAATGCATTTGGGAAGAACGACCTTACAACCATCCGCTCGATCCGCAATGGATCCGATTCGATGTCCACCGACGCTTGGCTACGAGGTATCGCCGGGGCCACCGTGCACTTGCGCGCTGCGGAACTACCTGAATGTCTCGGCTTACTCGATTCACTAAGGCGTGTTACAGCCATTTCTGATCACCTCGCGCAGGGATGGATAAGCAAATTACAAGCCGTGGCCCTGGATCGCATCGGGTCAAATGCCCTTGCATTGGAGGCCATCAAGATCAGTCTTTCCTTCCATACACGCGAACTTCACCCTAAAGAGTATACAGAGCAGCTCATCGTTCGGTCCGAGATATACCGTGGCCTCAATGAGCACGCCCTCGCATTGAGGGATATTCGCGAGGCTTCCCTTGTGGCGGACAGTATTGGACATAACAGAGCCCATTGCATGATCGAACTCGGCCTTGGTAATATATGCTACGAAAGAGAGGAATATCAAAATGCTAGATCGCACTTCGAGAAGTGCTTCCAACTAGCCCATAAAGATGGATATCAACTGCTCGCCAAAAACGCTTTGAACAACCTGGGGAATGCTTCAATAATGACCGGTGATATTGAACTTGCCCGTCGCTGCTACACGAAGGTTTTAAATGAGCATTCTACGTCCGACCCTTTGGAGCGATCCGATCTTCTGGACCAGCTAGGGTACGTACTACGTGAAACTGGTGCGATCAATGAAGCTCTGGGCTTATTTGAGCGCTCACTGTTGCTTAAAGACTCGATACATGACTCCAAGGGCAGCTGCCGCGTACTTCTCCATATGGGTACTGCACTCTGGCTCGCCCACAAAAAGATGGAAGCGATCGAGACCCTGGAACATGCCGTACACCTGGCACGTGCCGAGAGCGTTGGGCAGGTAGAGTTGGAGGGACTGTCGAGTTTGGCATATTACCGCTCCCTTCTTGGGCAATTTGAACTTGCCTATGCTGACAAGAACGCAGAAATGTGGCTGAATGATTCGCTTGTCAGGAGTCGCTATTCTGAGCAAGCAAGCATGAATAGGATCCTATTCGAGACCGAGCGCAAAGAACACAAGATAGCCACGCAGGATCAAGCATTGAAATTCGCAGCGATCGAGTCTAGACAGAAGGTCTTGCAACGCAATGTCTTGGTAGCTTCAACGATACTCACTTTGATCATTGCCTTGCTTTTGTACCGTAGTCTACGTTCAAAACAACGTCTCGCTAAGAAGGAGAAGGAACTCCACCACCAACAGATCGACCAGCTCCTCAGCCAGCAGGAGATGAAGAGCATCAATGCCATGCTCGAAGGCCAGGAACAGGAGCGCGCGCGCGTGAGCAAGGAATTGCACGACCATGTTGGCCACTTGCTCGGCACCATAAAGCACCAGCTCGGGCAATTGGAGGAACAAGTCGCTGACGTTAGAAGCGAGCAGACCGCGCAGTACCGAAAGGTAACGGGACTGCTGGACAACGCAGCCGGGGCCCTGCGCCGCATCAGCCACGATATGGCCGCGGCCACCCTCAACCGGTTCGGACTGGAGAAAGCGTTGAAGGATCTGCGCGACACCATCCACATCAACGGTCGGTTGCAGGTGGAGCTGAACACCTACGGACTGGAGCACCCACTGGAACGCGGGGTGGAGATCGCTGTCTACCGGATCATCCAAGAGGCGGTGAGCAACGTCTTGAAGCATGCGCAGGCCAATGAGATGAGCATCGCGGTGACCCACGCGCCCGGTCGGATGAGCGTGCTGGTGAGCGATAACGGGCAAGGTTTCGATACCAACCAGACATCCCACGGTGTCGGCTTGGCGAACATCCGCTCGCGCGCGGCAGCGCTGGGCGCTCAGGTTCAGATCGACAGCGCACCCGGCAAGGGCACCACCATTAGTGTGGAATGCCCGGTGATGGAGTGAGCGCTTCAGATCCTGTGAACTATCCCGGTTTGCAGGTATTGTGGTCAGCACTCGGCGTTCACTGGTTTGCAGGAAACCCTACAAACCATGCCCAGATCAATGTTCCACCTCATCGTCGCGACGGTCCTTCTCACGACAGGATGTTGCAAGATCCTGAACTGCAAAGAACCCTGTCCGCCGATACCCGAACCAACCAAGTGTTGTTCCCATTCACCGCATCGGCCCGGGCACTCGAGTGAGGAACTCGCGACCGGCACCTCAACACCCGTCACCGTGGCCAACCTGCGCATCGTGCCCGAAGAAACCTACGTGGACACCACAACGACCGGCTCGTACATACTGCACGCTGCTGTCCACATCGCACCGAACGGAGGTAATGTGTGCTCCGATAGCCTGAGTGGAGAAGCCATCATCTCCCTGCCTCAATACAGCATCGTGGAGCATATAGAGGCCGTTTCTGCTTCGGGCAGGGAGCTTCAGTTCCAGCAATGCAAAGCTCAAGTGAAGGTGAAGCTATCCCACCTGTGTCCGAACAACGGGAAGGACAAGATCGAGATCACCGTCCAACGCGCGCCGCTCGGTTCACCTGCCGACTGCCAGCCCTCCTTCAGCGTCTTCGTGTACAGTGGCATACCGGAGAACGACCCCAGCGATAACTTCTGGTGGTGGCGACGGCATTGCGGGGGTGGCAGCGATGATCTGAGTCCGGACGATCCTACATGGGGCCCTGATGACGGGCCGATCCAACCGAGCAAAGGCGGACAATGAGTTCCAATGCCTTTACGGTCAAGGGGCTTCCAACAGGGAGCCCCTTGTTCATTCATCCGTTGTTCGGCGGCACAACAGAATCATGGTTTTCCGGTATTGCCCGAGGAACGAATTGGGACTCCCTTCGCACAGGAGAAATCAGCCGACCCCCAAAGCCATGAAACACACGTACCGCACACTTCTACTGCTCGCCCTCTTCCTTTGCGGATACTCCTCTGCAAGAGCACAACTGTTCCGAAGTGCCACCAGTGGCGCTTGGAACGCCATCGGAACTTGGCAGCAAAGTACCGATGGTGGTGCTTCATGGGTGCCTGCAACAGCCACTCCGACCAACGCCAGTGGCGCCATCACTGTTCGTGCAACCCACACGGTGACCGTGACCAGTACCGTGAACCTGGATGACGTGACCATCGAAGCCGGTGGGACCGTTACCACGACCACAGGAGGCACAGTATGGTCCATCAACAATGGCACTTTCGGTGTGCGCATCTTCGGGACCTTCAATGCGAACGCTGG
>JAEUTC010000212.1 GCA_016787985.1 Flavobacteriales bacterium
GCTGGGCCTGGCGGTATAGGGACACCTTGCGGATCGTGGCATCCCCCTATCTTTGGACGGATGACCCCGTAGGGCGTACCGTATTCGCATGGCAACGAAAGCAGAGCTGATCACCCGGCTCGAAGAGATCACGGCACAGGACGATGTGGAGACCGCATCGGAGGCCGTGGAAGGTGTAAAGGAGGCGTACGAAGCCCTAGTGGCTGCGGCGCACCAACAGGCAGCCCCGGAGAACCACACGGAAAGTGCTGCCCCGGAAGGGGCACCCGCAGTGCTGGCAGAAGGCACACCCATCGCCATCGAATCCGCACCCTTGTCGGATGAGGAGGACAAGCGCTTCAAGCAATTGCTCGACGCGTTCAACCAACGGGTGAACGACATCCGCCGGAAGAAGCAGAAGGAAGAAGCCGACAACCTGGAGGCCAAGAAGGCCATCATGGACGAGTTGAAGGAGCTGATCTCCAGCGAGGAGAACATCGGCAGCGCCTTCCAGCGTTTCGCGGAATTACAGGAGAAGTGGAAGACCATCGGCCCGGTACCCCAGCAGCAGTACCGCGACCTGCAGAACGACTACTCGCATCTGCGCGACGAGTTCTTCTACCACATCCGCATCTACAAGGAACTGCGCGACCACGACCTGCGCAAGAACACAGCGCTGAAGCAGGCCCTGATCAGCGATGTGGAGAGCCTGGCCCAGAAGGACAATGTGAAGGAACTGGAGCACGGCGTGCGTGACTACCAGGAGAAATGGCACGCCATCGGGCCTGTGGTGCGCGAGGAATGGGAAGCCATCCGCGACCGTTTCTCCACCGCTACACGCACCATTTACGACAAGATCCACGAACACTACCGGGCCCGCCGTACCGAGCACGAGGCCAACTTGGCGGCTAAGCAGGCCTTGGTGGACAAGGTGAAGGCGCTGACCGACCAGCTCGCCGAAACGGCCACCAAGGAGTGGAAGACCCTCACCGATCAGGTGCTCGAGTACCAGAACGCGTGGAAGAACATCGGCTTCGCCACGAAGAAGGACAATGAGCGCATCTGGAAGGAATTCCGCGCCGCATGCAATGTGTTCTTCGACGCGAAGAAAGAGCACTTCGACAAGCTGAAGGACCAGTACAAGGAGGTGCGCGAGAAGAAGCAGGCCTTGTTGGAGGAAGCGCTGAAGTTGAAGGACAGCACCGAATGGCGGCAGACGGCGGACAAGCTGAAACAGTTGCAACAGCAATGGAAAGAGGCCGGTAGCGCTGGGCCACGGGATGAGAACCGCTTGTGGACCAAGTTCCGCGAGGCCTGCGACCTGTTCTTCCAGAACCGCAAGGCCACCTTCGAAAAGCTCGATGCGGAGCAGGCTGTTAACGCGCAGGCGAAAGAGGCCCTCTTGGCCGAGATCGAAGCCTTCGCACCCAGTGGCGAACGCAACAAGGACGTGGAGGCCCTGAAGAACTTCTCGGCGCGTTGGATGAACTCCGGTCGCGTATCGCCCAAGCTCTACGATGCCTTCAGCGAACGTTACCGCGCCGCGCTGGACAAGCACTACGGGCAGCTGAAGATGGAAGGCGATGAACGCCGCCGTATGCAGTTCCAGGACCGAGTGGAGGAGATGAAGAGCGGCCCCGACGGCAAATTCGCGATCGAGAAGGAGAGCCGTTTCGTAAAGCGGAAGATCGAGGAACTCGAGGCCGAAATGCGTGGAATGGAGCGCAACATGGGCATGTTCAACTTCAAAAGCGCCAGTGGCGAGGCCATGAAGAAGGACATGGAGAAGAAGATCGAGAAGCTGGCCCGTGACGTGGAGCGCCTGAAAGGCCAACACCGCGAATTGTTGAAGGAGCTCCGGTGAGCGCCGAACAGCTTGTCGTTGGTATCGAGATCCCTGTGGCTTGGGGCGAGCAGGATGCATTCGGTCACCTGAACAACGTGGTCTACTTCCGGTATTTCGAGAACGTGCGTATGCACTACCTCGAACGGATCGGCGCGCTGCGGTCACATGCGGAGGCGGGTATCGGAGTGATCCTCGCCACCACCACCTGCGACTTCCTGCGACCAGTGCAATGGCCGGCGACCCTGCGGATCCGCACCGGCTGCACCAAGGTGGGCGATACCAGCTTCACGCTGGCCTATGAGATCACCGACACCGAGGATAGTCTGGTGGCCGCTGGAACGAGCGTGCAGGTGATGTACGACTACACGAAGGGCGCGAAAGTGACCATCCCTGATCCGATACGGGCCGCCATTGCGGCTTTGCAGGGTGTGTAACTTGCGCTCATGCGAAGCATCTGGATCGTCTGCCCCACCCTGCTCCTGGCCTGTAGCGCACCACCAGAACAACACGGAGGGACCGCAGCAGAACCTGGCAAGACCGTAGCCATCGAAGGCCTTTACGGCGAGTGGCTTGACATCCAGGATAGCGGCCGAACGTTGGTGCATGAGCGCTGGGAACGGGGTACGGATGGTACACCGAGCGGCATGGGCTACGTGCTCTCGGGAAAGGACACCGTCTTCATCGAGCACTTGGCGCTATTGAAGGTACGCGATACCCTCCATTATGCCGTGAGCATCGGAGCGGATGGTGGCGAAGCCGTGCTCTTCAAACTCGTGCATGACCAAGACAGTCTCGTGTTCACCAACCCTGACCACGACATGCCCCAACGGATCGTCTATGTTCCGGAAGGTCCGGATGCATGGCATGCCATCGTAAGCGGAACCTTGAAGGGCACCACGGCAGTGGATCACTACCACTTCGAACGGGTCGTAAAGAGCGACACGACCAGCCACTGATGGCGTGGACCAAAGAACGGCTCGTGGAACGCCTTCGTTCGGTGCTGCTGGGCGGAGCCACGCTGGTACTGATCGGCTTGGTATTCTACCTGGGTGCTCGTTCGGAACGCAGCGGATTCGTGGAGGAAGTCCTCGACCCTGGATTCCGCCGCTTGAGCGACCCCGTTCTGAAAGCCTTTCGCGGCAAACCACCTGCCGTAGCCCTGTTGGACCTCCACCTTGAGCCGGCGGCCTTTGACAGTTTGAGCGCACGCACGGAACGCGCGTACGCGGATCGAAGGGCCCTTGCCGATCCCACCACCGCCTTGGCCGCACGGATCAGGACAGGCGAACAGGAACTCCCAGTGAACGTCGAACTCCGCTCGGGTCTTCCGGTGAATAACCGCGAGCGCTACTGGCCGATCCATGTGCGTGCCCTGCCGGGCGATACCGTGCAGGACATGCAGAGTTTCGATGTGATCACCATCGAGGACGAGGCTCCTTTGTGGTCCATCCTGCTCCACACGATGCTGCAAGACCAAGGCCTGGCAGCCCTGAACGCCGGTATCGCGGAAGTCCGGATCAACGAGCAGGAGCGTGGACTATGCGCGTTGTTCGGGGGAACCGATGCCACGATGTTGGCCCGTTGGTCGCGCGGGAACGGGCCGGTGCTGTACTTCGATCCCGACTTGTTGTGGAACGCGCGAGCGGCCATGGCCGAGCGGCGTTTCCCAAGCACCACTCCGCCTCAAGGTGATTGGCTGGCGGCGCCACTTCTCCTGCAAGGGGCCACCAACGAGCGCAACACCAACCGTGCACGCAAGGCGATCCAACGCATGGAGGCGTTCCGTGTGGGCAGCTTGAAGGCCTCCCAGGTCTTCGATGCCGATGATCTGGCCAAGACCATGGCGCTCTGCGACCTGCTCGGCACCGCAGCGGCCATGGATTGGTGGAACTTGCGCTTCGTGGTGGATAGCACGAGCGAGCAGCTCGTCGCGATCCCCCTACACATCACCGAACACGCGCCGATCACTGCGACATTGGCGGAACAAGCCCTACAGCGTGGCACCGCGGAACCCGGGAAGGAGTTCGCCTACCAAGCCTTGAAGGATCCCGCGGTACGCGACCTGTATATCGCCCATTTGGACACGATGGCATCACCGGGCTGGTGGGAAGTGACACGCGAAAGGACCAGACCACTTTGGGAGCCGGCCCAACGCATCGTGAATGCGGCCATGCCCAGGGTGGATCTCGACCTCACCATCGTGGAACACGATCGTCGGGTGATCGCCAACGCACTCCATCCAGCGGACCTGCTCCTCGCCTACGTGAGCGACACCCTCACGGCTACGGATGGTGTGGTGCTTTCCAACGTGCATGCCTTGCCGGTGGGGATCATCGGTGTAGTGCTCACTACGGGCGATACGGCTCGACTGCCGCAAAGCCTGGAACTCGAACCACGGCAACGCGACGAACCCCTGCACTACACCTTCCTGCCCTTGAACGTTCCTGGCAGTCCGCGCGAGATCCTGGTCCGCATCGGCACTTCATTGAAGACACGTTCCGTGCGCATTCGAACGTGGAGCAGTTTTACGGCAAGCTGAACCGGAACGGACTTCTATATTCGACCCACCAAAACCACCAACCAATGGGAATGCTCAAGGAATTCAAGGAATTCGCGATGAAAGGCAACCTGATCGACATCGCCGTCGGCTTTGTCATGGGTGCAGCCTTCACCAAGATCGTCACCGTGTTCACGCAGAACATGGTAGCACCGCTCATCAGCATGCTTACCGAGAACGTCCGTTTCGATCAGATGGAATGGGTGCTTCGTGACGAGGTCTTGGGAGCCGATGGTGCGGTCACGACCGCCAAGGTCGCTGTGAGCTATGGCATGTTCCTCACTGCGATGATCGACTTCATCATCGTCGCCTTCGTGATGTTCATGGTGGTGAAAGCGGTGAACAAGATGAAGAAAGCCGAGCCAGCACCTGCACCAGCCGGACCGACCAACGAGGAGAAACTCCTCATGGAGATCCGCGATGCGCTGAAGAAGTGATCGGATCACACGTTGAACAGAAGCCCTCGGTGCAAGCCGGGGGCTTCGTCATTCAGCTGGCTCTGAACGAACGCGTCGCAGGGTCGAACCGCAGGCCCTCCCCGGAGAAGAGCGCCTCGAGTACACCGGATACGACGGCATCTGCCGGAGTTCCATTCCAAAGCCGGCCATCGTGGATCAAGAGCAGCCGGTCACAGAGATCCAAAGCGCTCTGCAGGTCGTGCGTGGAAAGGAGAACGGCCTTCTGCCGATCATGCGCCAACTGCCTTAAGGTGCGCAGCAGGCGAAGACGATTCACCAGATCCAGGAAGGCCATGGGCTCATCGAGCAACATGACCGGAGTGTCCTGTGCCAAAGCCCGAGCGATCATCACCCGTTGAGCCTCTCCATCGCTCAGTTCGCGCAATTGTCTTCCTGCCAGGTGGACAACATCCACGGCTTGCAACGCGCCATCGATGATCCTGTGGTCATCCTCGGTGAGGCGTCCGAAATGACCGGTCCACGGTTGCCGACCCATGGCCACGAGGGTGCGCACATCCATCAACCCAGCGGCAGGCCGTCCGGTGAGCACCAATGCCATGCGACGCGCCCGCTCCACAGCGCTCAAGGTGCCGATCTCCGCTTCGAGGGACCGCACCTTCCCGGCCAGCGGTGGGTGAAGCCCGGCCAGCGTGTGCAACAAGGTGGATTTCCCTCCGCCGTTCACGCCGATCAGCGCGACCAGCTCACCCGGTCGAAGCGCTATGTCCACACGTTCGACGAGCCGCCTTCCCGGATAGCCAACGGCCAGCGCTTCGGTGCTGAGTGGAGCCTTCATGCCGTACGCGCCCAACGTTTACCGCTCCACAACACCCAAGCCACCACCGGTGCGCCCAACAACGCGGTGATCGCATTCAACGGGAGTCCAGCGGCCCCGGGTACTTTGATGATCAGATCGCAGCACAAGGCGAGCGACGCACCTGTGAGCAAGGTGATCGGCAGCAACGTGGTGTGGTCGCTGGTCCTGCACAAGCCGCGCGCCACATGCGGTGTAGCAAGACCGAGGAAAGCGATGGGTCCGCAGAACGCCGTGATCGAACCGGCCAGTAATCCGGTGGTCCACATGATGGTGCGGCGCGTGCGGGGCACGTCCACGCCAAGGCTTGCCGCATAGGTCTCGCCCAGCAGAAGTGCGTTCAGCGCCTTCATACACCAAAGCGCCACGAAGAGCCCAGGCAGGACCACTGCGGCAAGGAGCGGCAACCGTTCATTCACCACTCCGCCGAAGGAGCCCATGCCCCAGAGCACGAATCCTTTGAGCGCACCCTCGGGTCCGGCCACTTGCAGCACGTCGATGATCGCACCGCAGAGGTAGCCCACCATCAATCCCACCACGAGCAGGGCCACGCCATCACCCATGCGCTTGTCCGCCAGCATGATCAGCGCCAACACCGCCATGGCGCCCACGAAAGCACCGACGATCACCGCGAACTCGGCCGGCATCCAGGCCAAGAGCCACAGGGGGCGCGCGAGCATGAGCACCGCTACACCAAGGCTGGCACCGGAGCTAAGGCCCAACACCGAAGGACCGGCCAACGGATTGCGGAAAAGGGTCTGCATCAACAGGCCGCACACCGCGAGGCCACTTCCCGCCAACACCGCTGTGAGCGCTTCTGGTAGCCTTACGGAACGCACGACGCGCCCGGCGCCATCGGCACCATCGAACAATGCCGCCAGCGCATCGCCGACATCCAACGGAACCGGGCCTACCAAGAGGTGCAGCAGGAACAAGACAAGGTTGGCCGCCACCAAAGCGACCAACAACCATGCGTTCCGGCGCGTCATGCGACGAAAGTAGGCCCATCATGCTGTTTCGGAACAGGACTTGCTGGGTAGTTTTACCACCATGCGTCAGACGCTCTTCCTCTTCGTTGCCTTGTTATCGATCGGCTGCGGCTCAGCGCGCAAGCAATTGGAACGCGCCCAGGTGTACGAGAACAGCGGCATGTTGCAGGAAGCGTTCTTCGGTTATCGGGCACTGTATGAAGACCGGCCCAAGACGGTGGAAGCGCATGTGGGCATGGGGCGCACCGCACAGTCCTTGCTGAACGCCAAACTCATGGATGCCACTGCCCGTTTCGTGGCCGGAGACCTCGTGGTGGGCGACCGCCTTCGGGACGAGGCCCTGGCGTGGAAAAGGAGGATGTCCATGGAGGGTCTTGAACTGAAATGGGATGTGCAGGCGGATCTAGCGCGTAACGAAGCACGCGCGCTTGCTGCGAGAGCCCTTTCCGAGCGCGCTGGCACCGCCTTCCGATCGGACCGATTCGCGGAAGCGGAAGCCTTGGCCGCTGAAGCGCTGACCCTTCAAGCGGACCACAAAGAGGCGGAATACCTCCGACGCTTGGCGCAATTGGAGCCGCGCTATCGCGAGGGCTTACGAGCCGAAGAATTGGGGCTCTGGCGCGAAGCGCACAAAGCCTTCACCTGGGTCACGAACCAGGATATCGGTTACAAGGATGCGTGGACACGGCTGGCCGCCGTGCGGGAAAAAGCCACCTACACCCTGGCCATCGTGCCCTTGCACAACAGCGAACTCTACCCGAACAAACTCGGTGGTATCGGTGGTCAGGTGGAAGTACAGCTGGTCGCGAAGATCGAACAGGCCATCCTCGACTTGCAGGAGCCGACCATCGCCTTGGTCGACCGCACCAACACCGATCAGTTATTGGCCGAACAGCAACGCTCCATGGAAGGGGTTTATGATGAACGGTATGCGGTGAGCGCCGGGCGCTTGATGGGCGCGGCGCATGTGCTCTCCCCGCGCATCCTGCGGTTCGATGATGTGCTGAGCCGCATGATCGAAGTGCAGGTGCAACTGCTCGACGCCGAGACCGGCAGGATCGAGTTGGCACGGATCGTCAGCGTGGGCAAGGGTGAATTGGAGCCCGGGAACACGCGGGCACAATTGCTGGCCTTGGCAGCGAACAAGGTCGCAGCGTTGGTCGCTGCATTCGAACCCCGCAACCCCGGTGAGCGCTAGGGTGATCCAGAACCCGCATGGAACCTCAGTTGAACTATGTCGTTGTCTACGACATCACCACGCAACCACCGTTCAGTCACGAATGGGCGCTGCTCAGTGCAGGGGTATTCACTGTTGGCTTGGTTTGGCAGGTGCTTCGGGTGCGCAGTGACAAGAAGAAAGAACACCCACCTGAACGGCCGCGCCTGACCACACCGAAGGTGCTGATGGGGTTCGCCACCATCATGGCGATCGTGGGGGTCGGATTGATGGGCTGGGACCACCAACGGCTCGTACGAGCGTTGGAAGCTGGCGAAGCGAAGGTGGTGGAAGGGCCGATCCAGAGTTGGAGCACCGAACGGCAGCGCACATCACGGCGCGACAAGTACGAATACCACACCTACGAGAGCTTCTACATCGGCGACAGCATCTGGTTCGGATACAGATGGGAAGTGGGTCAGGCTGGATTCCACAACGCTACGGACCCGCCCATCGCACTGAGCAATGGTCGTATGGCTCGGGCCACGTACCTCCATGCCGATGGGGAGGATGATCCGCCTCGGATCGTGAAGTTGGAACTGGCCATTCCCTTCGTGTTGCCGAAGTGATCACGGTCTGTCAGGGACAGCGGATGGCCCCGACTTATACCAGAGCCACGGAGAAAACGTTGATTGCCCATGCGCCACCCCCTCACGCTCTTGCTCCTGATGATCACCGTCCGTAGCCTTTCCCAAGGCTGTAGCGATGCCGGTGTATGCACCGCGGGTCCCATCGGTGAGATCCCCACCGATAGTAGCGCGGCGCCGGACCGCCCGCACTACCTCCGTTTGACCGGAAGCTACGCCGTTGGGGAGCAGGGCACCCTGATCTCACAAGCGGTCGCTGAGCTTGGTGTCGGCATTGGTGAGCGTTGGGGTGTGCAGTTGAAGGTGCCGTACCTGACCATCAGCGGGAACCTTGGCACTACCAACGGCTTCGGAGATCCGACATTTTCCACTTCATACAGCTTCATCAAGGGGCGCACCCGACGGTTGGATGCTATGCTCGGAATGAAATTGAACGTGAACGACGCGAACCTGCGCGATGCTCGCCTTCGACCATTACCCATGCCTTACCAAACGAGTTTGGGAACGACCGATATCCTGTTCGGCGCCAACTATCGCATTGGCCGTTGGACCGCAGCATTGGCCTACCAGCACGTATGGAGGAACGAGAACATCAATGGCTTCGACCATTCGTTCTGGATGGAAGTTCCCGAAGCTCAAGGCTACTTCGAAAGTGCTGCTTTGGAACGCGCGGACGATGCCGTTGCGCGGATCCAGTACGCCTTCACCAGGAAAGATCTGGTCGTGCAACCCGGACTGCTCGCCATTTGGCATACCTATGAGGACAAACGCTGGGATCCGGTAGGATCGCCAGAAAGGTCGATACCGATAGAAGGCTCCGATGGTCTCACCCTGAACCTCACCGCCGATGCGCGGTACAAGCTGTCGGACACATGGTCGCTGGAAGCGAGTTTCGGTTCACCGCTGATCACGCGCAAGGTGCGGCCCGATGGGTTGACGCGAAGCATGGTGCTGAACGCAGGGCTGCGGTTCGCGTTCTAAGGGTGACCGCACCGGCGACAAGAAATACGTGGCGAAACCGTTGCGTTCGTTGCGCCGTGGCGGTGAAAGACGCATTCCTCTCCCATCTTTGAGCAATGCGCGTCTTACTCCTCGCCCTTGTACTACCCGCCTTGGCGCATGCCCAGGTCGATCTCCCCGTCTTTGGCACCCAGCAGGTCATCAACGGCTATGCGAAGGATGTGGAGGGCGAGGTGCTCTCCTACTTCAGTGTGTACCCCGAGCATGCGACCACGGCATTGCTGACGCGTTGCACCGATGGGAAGAAGGCGATCGCGTGGGAGACTGCGGTGGTGCCGAACTACCCGCAGGACGAGAACATCGAGTACTACTACTTCAGTTGGATCGCGGCGCACAACAGCACCACCAGTGGCGGCGACCGCTCGTTCGACCTGTATGTGAACGACACCAAGGCGCTCAGCTTCACCACGCGCCACGACACGAAGCCCGGTTCATGGAGCGCCGCAGGAGCCGATAGCACCAAGCTGGTCTTCGAATTCAGCAAGGCCGACCGCCACGGCGATGCGCACGGCTTCGCGCATCTGCGGGTGCCGGCGAAGTACATCACGCCAGGGAAGCCGCTGCAGCTGAAGGTGGTGGGCCACGCGCAGAACAGTCCCGACTGGTTCATGACCTTCCGGTACACGTTCGAGGAGAAGGTGGAAGCGACTGTTCTTCCGTTCGTCTATAAAAGGAGCCATAGCGAGTTGCAACCCCTGCAACTCACTGTCATGCATTTCGGTTCCTCGGAGGAAATGAGCGTTTGGATTGATGGACAGGATGGTCCTTCCCGTTTCAAGATCAACAGCGGACTTCAGGTCATCGAAACCCCGATCGTAGGAGCTCTCACACCAGTGCGGATTAAAGCGAACATCAAAGGCCGCGCTATTCTTGATACACTGCTGCACATCGCACCTATCATCCACCGCGACATCCACCTGATCCACCACAGCCACACCGACATCGGCTACAGCCACCTGCAGGCGGAAGTGGAGGTGATCCAGAACAACAACATCTGGAAGGCGCTGGAGCTGATCGACCGCACGAAGGACTATCCGAAGGACAGCCGCTTCGTGTGGAACGTGGAGAGCCTGTGGGCCGTGGAGAACTTCCTCGGCATCGCCAGCGAGACGGACAAGCAGCGCTTCATCGCGGCGGTGAAAGCAGGCAGCATCGCACTCAGCGCGAACTACGCGAACATCCTCACCGGTCTCTGCACGCCCGAGGAGATGCACTGGGTCGTGGAGTACGCCGATTCGCTGCGGAAGTGGTACGGCCTACCGATCAGCAGCGCGATGCAGACCGACGTGCCCGGCATGAGCTGGAGCATGGTGGACGCCTACGCCGCGCACGGCGTCCGCTACCTGAGCCAGGGGCCCAACTACATCCCCGACATGCCCGACGGCGGCGACCGCATCGGCAGCACATTGCGCGAACAGGGCGACAAACCCTACTGGTGGAAGGGCACGACCGGAAAGGACAGCATCCTCGTATGGACGGCAGGTCAGGGCTACGGCGGCTGGCACGGCTACACGGCCGGTGCGATCAAGGAACGCGGCACCCGGAAGATCGCCGCGTACATGAACGAGCTCGCCCAGCCACGGCTGGCAGGCGCGAAGGGCTATCCCTTCGACATTGTGCAGTGGCGCTACAACATCGTAAGCGACAACGGTCCGGTGGACAGCACCCTCAGCGACTTCGTGCGCGAATGGAACGAGAAGTACGCCTCACCGCGCCTGATCATCTCGAACGTGGGCGACATGATGGAGGAGTTCGATAAGAAGTACGGCACCCAGATCCCGACCTGGAGCGGCGACTTCACACCCTATTGGGAGGATGGCGCGTACAGCACGGCGAAGGAGGAAGGCGAGGTGCGCGTGCTGAGCGCGCGGCTCACCAACCTGATCGAAGCGGCCAAGATCCTGAACAAGCCCATCGACCCGCACCTGCTCTACCGCGCCAAGCGCAGCATCGTCATGTGGCACGAGCACACCTGGGGCGCGTGGTGCAGCATCAGCGATCCGGATGCGCACTTCACTACAGACCAATGGCGGGTGAAGAAGGCGTTCGCGGATAGTGCGGGGTGGTATGTGGATGAGCTCTTTCGCCTATTCAATGCGAAGGTCCCGGAGCAAGAATTCGCTTCCAAAGAGCCGATACCATTATGGGAGAAAGAACCACCCTCTTGGGTACCATCACTCAAAGTGATCAGTGTAAAAGGCAATGATCCACTGCAGGCCAGAATAACTGAGGCGCCGCTTCACCTTCAACCTCAGGATGGCTCAGGAATGGTGTTCAATTATGAAGCGGACCGAGTCGTTTCTCCGATCCTAATGCTCGTGGCGGATAGCACCGCCTGGTTCAGCTGCCAGCTCGGTACCACACCCTCAAGGGAAAAGAAAGCCGTCCACCTCGCCCTCCCCTTCAACATCCCCAACGCCACCGTCCGCATCGGCATTGGCGATACCTGCGTCACACCCGAGAACGGCCGCATCCCCGGCAGCAACAACGACTTCTTCTGCGCCCAGCGTTGGATCGACGTGAGCAACGACAGCATGGGCGTCACCATCGTGTGCCCGCAAGGTGCGATCTGGGAGGTGGGCGAGATGGTGGACGAGCGCAAGGTGAACCCCGGCAAGGGCACGAACCCCGAGTACTACAAGGCCTGGAAGACCGAGGCGAAGAGCAGCAGCACCATCTACCTCTACGCCCTCAACAACTACTGGCACACCAACTTCAAGGCCGACCAGGAAGGCCCCATCGTGTTCGACCTCTTCCTGAAGATGCACGGGCCGTTCAAGCTGGAGGAGGCG
>JAEUTC010000218.1 GCA_016787985.1 Flavobacteriales bacterium
CCCGCGGTAGATGTCGATGGTATAGCTGAGCGACTGGAAGGTATAGAAGCTGATCCCGACCGGAAGCAGGAGTTGAAGCGTGGGCAGATCAGGCTGCATCCCCAAGCCCTGCATCAGGTCTGCGAGCCCATCGCGGAAGAAATTGAAATACTTGAACAGGCCCAGTACACCCAGGTTGAGCACCAAGCTGACCACCACCCATGTCTTCTTCCTCCGCTGTGTCGGACTCCGGTCGATGGCTAGCGCTAGAAGGAAGTCGCTGAACGAACTGAAGAACAGCAGACCAAGGAAACGCCAGTCCCACCAGCCATAGAAGACATAGCTGGCGAAAAGAACGAAGGTGTTCTGGACGCGAAGGCCACGGTTGAAGACGTACCAGTAGAGCAGGTAGACCAGCGGCAGGAAGACCAGGAAGGCGAAGGAGTGGAAGAGCATATGCTGACCTGGTGACCTTGTAGGACCGCGTTGGCGAAACTACGAACCACGGCTACGGGAGCTGTCCGTGCTGGGAATTCGGGCCATCGGCCAAGTGGATAAGGTACCAATGGCAGAACCAGCACCCGTCGGCGTAGCGTGGTCATCCAGCCCAACGTTCACATCAGAACCGCGCCGCCATCGACATCGTGAATGAGGTATTATCCCGCACAGGTCCATGGTCACTTTCGAAGATCGCGTCCACGCCGTGGAAGGTGCGGCCCTCGAAGCGGACGAAGGCATCTGGCATCACTTGGATGTCGAGACCCAGCGAATACCCCACCGTGGTGAGGCCGTGTGGTGTGCCGGTGAAGAGGATCACCTGGTGATCGTCCGAGTAGTACTCCGCACGTGCCACGGCGGAGATGCCGTTCGTCCACTTTCGACGCAGGATGCCGACGGCACCGAACCAATCTTCCCAAGCACCGCGCGCGTTCTCCTGGACCCCGGCGTCCGCTCCGAGTTGCACACCCCATTTCTCCCCTTCCAACGACCACCACAAGTTGTTGAAGAGTCGATAGTACCCGAGACTATCCGGCGTATCACTACCGAGGAAGGTGCTCCAATTGAACTTCATGCCCTCCCGTGGCTTCCACATGACTTGCGTTCCGACACATGGGGTCTCATTCTGTACCCGACGTAGCCGCTGCCAGCCGTTCATGAACAGGGCAGCCACTTCGAGCTTGGTCGATGTGGTCCAGGTGAGTTTGGCCCCGCTGAGGTAATAGGGCGAGTTCTCCGCGACGACACTGCGTGTCAGCGTCCAATTGTCGATGCCGATCGCCGACTCGAGACCGATGTGCGACGGGAAGATCCCCGCGTCCAGCCAAAGCTCTGTGCGTGGGGAAAGGCGCATGCCCACGCGCGCTTCGAACACGTTGCGCAACAGATCGGGCTCGTTGATCAGGTTAGCCTGCGCATAGGTGCCCGCCATAAGGCCGATGGCACCGCGCACCCGATCACGCGCGTAGTTCGCGTGCACCAGTCCAAGGTTGAGATCGACTTCGTTATGGCGATCATACTGGTACAGGAACTGTGGGCGCTCATCGTCCTTGGGGTGGCCCAGGTCGTAAGCGTAATACACGTCCACGAAACCCGTGAACGTGATGCCTTTCGCCGTGCTATCCGGCAGGGACTGAGCAGTAGCTAAAAGAGGCCCTGTGATAACGGCGAGCAGGTTCAAGCAGCGCATGGACCGATGCACCACCGTGCCCATCAATGGTGATGCCCACCCTCGCCGTGCACGTGGCCGTGGGCGAGTTCCTCTTCGGTGGCCGCACGCACCCCGGTGATCTCCACATTGAAGTGCAACGTGACACCGGCCAAGGGATGGTTCCCGTTCAGGGCCACGATGCCATCCTCCACGCTGATCACGGTGAAGACGCCCATTTCGCCATGTTCCGAAGTACCAGCCTGGAACTGCATGCCAGGCTCCACGGTCTGGCCTCCGAAACGATCCATCGGCACTTTGTGCACCAGGGAAGGATCCAATTCGCCGTAACCCTCGGACGCAGGAACCACCGCCATGACCTTATCGCCGGCCTGACGACCTTCGAGTTGACGTTCGAGACCGGGAACGATCATCTGATGGCCTTGGATGTAGGCAAAGGCATCGCGGCCAGCGCTGGTGTCCAGCAATTTGCCATCGGCATCATTCAGGGTGTAGTGGAAAGAGACGACGGAGTTCTTGGTGATGTGCATGGCCGAAAGGTAGGAACCGCAGAAAGAATGAGGCCCCACGCGCAGCGCAGGGCCTCCTTCGAAAATGTGGGTATGGTGCGGCCTATCGGCTCACTTGGCGGCGGGAGCGGCTTCTGTGGCAGAAGCTTCGGCCTTGCCACCATGGCAGCTCTTCGCAGCGGCTTTTCCGGCGCAGCATCCACCGGCTTTGTGGTCAGCGGCTGGTGCCATCGGATCAGTACCGTTCTCTGCCTTCGCGGCATCGGCGTGGCCGGCTCCTTTGGACGCACAGCAACCGGCGGCTTTCGCTTCTGGCGCTACAGCGTCAGCGGCTTGGTCCGCGGTGGCATGCGCATGCCCGGCGCACGAATGGCTCTTCTCCACGGCAGGCACCGCTTCAGCATCAGCAGCAGTGGTCACGGTCTGTGCATTCACGGTGAAGCCGAAGGCTGCGAATGCGAGGAAAGCGAGGATCTTCTTCATGTGTTAGAGGTCGCTGGTGAACGTTATTCCTTACAAAGATGCCACTTCTACGCGATCAACGCTTCACAAGGTTCGCGGTGACCGGTCCTGCGGCTGTGAGCCCAGTAAGCCGGTAGATACCCGGCGCGAGATGCTCCACGGAGAAACCTCCAGCATTGGGCTCGATGAGCACTTCGCGACCCATTCCATCCACCAATCGAAGGTCGGCCATATTCGCGCCAGCTGGCAACTGCACCTCCACTCTATCCACCGCTGGCACCGGATAGACCCGCAGGACCGGTTGGTCCACTCCTTCCGCCACGGAAGCCGCTGTACAATCCAACAAGCCTGACAAGTTGTTGCCCCGTGTGGTGATGAACGACTTCAACCCGCGCAAGGTCTGCGATCCTCCTGGGCCGCCACCTGTAACCGTGATGTCACTGGTGATGTTCGAATTGAACTGCGCGAGCGTGTACTGCTTGTTGGGGTCGGCCGCCACATGAGGGGCGATCAGCTCTACCAGGGCATCGATACGACCATCCAGGTAGGCGTTCGTGAAATCCTCCTTCAGTGCACAGTAGGCGTTCAGGTATTGCGTGCGCAATGTCGGTATCCCCATGATGCGTTCCATCAGTGGGCGGTTGTTGGCCACATAGGTCGGCGAAAGGGTCAGTGCATTTTGGCCTTGGGCGGGATAGGCGCCGAAGGCCATGTTCGCATCCCATTTGATCCAGTTCCACAGAAAGGTGGTGCTGTCATGATAGAGGTAGTAGTTCCTGGCGCTGTTGATGTAGGTATCGAGGTTGCCGAAGAGGTTGTCCATGGCAAGCGAGCGCAGCACACCATCCCATGCCATCCGCGTCGGGATCTGTTCGATCAGCTCCGCATCGGTCGTGTTGTTCAGCGCATCGAGCAGTTGGATGAGGTCGCTCCAGTCGTTGGCCGTCTCATTGGTCTTCAGTTCGTACCGGCTGGTGTACGATGACTGCGCGGAACCGTAGTACGCCAAGTCCGCTTCCGCAGAACCTCCCCCGCCACCTCCACCTCCCATTCCGAAGTTGTCCGCCGCCTTGAAGAGGTTCCCGTTATCGTCATCGATCCAACGATCGAGGAATTCCTTATCCACAGCCTCCACCAGGTTGTAGAAGCCCCAGAACGTGCCATTCATGGTCACATTCGCATAGAGCACACGCGGCGCGAGCACACCATGGTCCTTGCAATAATCGAAGAAGATCTTCTCGCGAAGGAAGGTCGGATCGCTCCAGCAGTTGTTGAAGTGGACCTTGGCCATGCCGTGGTACTTCTGGCTGGCGATATCGTCGTTGAAGTCGATCTTGAAGCTCTTCTTGTTGCCGGGATGGCTGTAACTGCTGTTGCCTTTGAGGTCGACGGCCACGTTGTAGTAGGTCCACGTTCCCGTTTGGTCCGTGATCGTCACATCACCGAGCAAGGTCTCGCCGAGATCGTTCTCGTAGTACTGGACAAGGGTCGACCAAAAAGCATTGTTGTCACCGAAATCAAGATCCACTTGGACCACTTGGTCGGTATTGAACAAGCTATCGCTCGGAGCCAGTTGAGCTGCGGCGAGTAAAGCACCGGATACTGCGAGAACGGTGCACAGGGAACGGAGGATGGTCATATTCGGGTAACCTTGGGGCAACGTTACGGACACGATCGGGATCGAATGGTTTGATCGGCGACCTGTTTTCGACACAGGAGGGGGAAGTTCCCGACGGTCACTCTTTGATCACCAAGGCACGAGCAGTCGTTTCCTGACCATGCAGCAGAATGGTGTAGGTGCCGGCAGGATGACCGCTGAGGTCCACCCGACCGGTCCATTCTTGGTCGTTCACCAAGCGCCCCATGGGGTCGAAGACCTGCACCGAACGGCCCCGAAGACCGGGAGGCAAGGTCAAGGTGATGGGACCGGAAGTCGGATTGGGGTAGGCTTGCAGCTCCTTATCCTCCCGTTCGGCAAGTCCTGCGGTAGTGCAATCAAGTCCCGATGAGAGGAGGAAATCCCGCCGCTGTGCGATGAACGACTTCAGGCCAGGAATGGTGTTCCAGTTCTGACCACTCTGAGCGGTCACGGTCTGTTCGATGTTCAGGTCGAAGATCCCATTGTCGAACTCCTTGTTCAGATCGGCTTCGACATGCGTACGGATCATGTCGGCCAGTTCAGCGAAACGGCTATCCATGGCCTCGTTGGTGAACGTTTCGAAGACGGAGCAGTACTCGTTGAGGTACATGGTGCGCAGGGTCGGGTTCTGCAGCACCCGTTGCAACAATCGCCTACCTGGAGTGGTGAAGGCCGCTGGCAGCAATGCAGGGTCATCGATGTTCGATGGCACATAACGACCGTAGGACATGTTGGCATCCCACTTGATCCAATGCCAACTGAGGGTGGTGCTGTCCTGATAGAGGTAGTAGTTGCGCGCACTGCCGTAGTACGAATCCATGCTGCCGAACAGATTGTCCAGTGCCAGGGATCGAAGGACCGTCGACAGATCCATGCGCTCCGGCAACTCTGCCAATAGGACCGCGTTCGACGCGTTATCGATCAGATCGAGCAGGTCGATCAATTGCGACCAATCGTTCAGCTCCTCATGCGTTTTCAACTCGTATCGACCCGTGTAGTTGGCCGCGGAATTGCCGTAGTGGTTGAGGTCCGCCTCCAAGCCTAACCCACCACCATCAGGCGTGTAGTTATCACCCGCTTTGTACAGGTAGCCATCGTTCTCGCCGAACCAACGGTCGAGGTAGGTCTTATCCACCTGTTCCACCAAGGCGTAAAAGCCCCAGAAGATGTCGTTCAGGTAAACGTTCGCATAACTCATTCGCGGGGCCAGCACACCCTGTTCGCGGCTCACATCGAAGAAGGTCTTCTCCCGCATGAAGGTGGGGTCGCTCCAACAATTGTTCAGGTTCAGTTTCTTCAATCCGTGGTAGTTCTGCCCGGCGATGAAATGGTTGAAGTCCAGCTTCATGGGTTTCTTACTCGTCGGATAGAAATCGAACGAGCTGTTCCCCTTCAACCGGACCCCGATGCTGTCCAGGAAATAGGTCCCGGAGTTATCCACGATCTCCACGGCCGCAGGGAGGTAGGCCTCATCGTTGGCGAAGTGGTTAAGGGATAAAGTCGTCCAATAGTCGTCTTCGGGGAAAGTCAGGCGTATCTCGATCACTTGATCCGTATCGAAGAGCATATCACCTGCTTCTTGTGGGAAGGCATCGATCGCCGACAGTAAGAATAGGCCGGACCATAGAAGGGCTGGACGCATGTTCACGTGTTTCCGGGTTGACGCTTCTTCTGTACCCATTCGTTGCTGGAAGACTTCGGATACCCGACGGACCGGGAAAATGAAAGGACGAAGCGGACGCAGCGGGTTTTCATTCCAAGGACCTACCCCCTGCACCGGCCTATGCGTTCGCGAATAGCCCAAGTCGCACACACTACCGTTCTGCTACCGACATTTGGCACTATGGAGAAGTTGTTCGACACGTTCCCTGGGCTGGACGCTGCTGCTTGGGAAGCCATCATCATCAAAGAGCTCAAGGGGGTCGATGTTTCCACCCTTGGGGTCAAACTCAAGGGGTTGCCTGTGCTGCAGCCCTTCCACACCGCACCCCCAGCGGTGAGTGCGAGCGTGCATCGCAGGGGATGGAAACGGGGCGGCAACCCCTGGAAGCTTACCACACCGATCGGAGCGGCATCCCCTGAGCTAGCGAATGCGGAGGTCATCCAAGCCCTGATGGGCGGTTCGGACAGCATCCAGATACTGCCCACGGTACAGGTGAATGAGCGCTTGCTCAAAGGCATCTACCTCGAAGCCATCGATCTCCAGTTCAGTGCGTTGGAAGGAATACGGTTGTTCGACGCGTTCTCCACTCTGCAACGCAACCCCGTGGACCGCGCACGATTACAGGTCTGCATTGGAAAGGCGGCGGTGGACCCCAACATCGGCGAGCAGGCCATGGTGGACATGAGCCCCGGCGTGCGCATCTACTCCTTTGAAGAAGAGCGGGCCCATGCGGAACGCGACCCTGTAGCTTCCGCTGCGGCCATGTTGCACGAGGCCTCCGCTGCCTTGGTGCTGTTGATGAGCTACAACTGGACGCTTGCGCAGGCCAAACAAGCCATCCAGCTAAAGATGCACTTGGGCGACGACCTGTTCGCGGAGATCGCTCGTGTGCGGGCCGTGCGCGCGGTGTGGGACGATCTGGCCTTCGCGGCCTCGGCACTGCGCGGACCCAGCGCCGAGACGTGGATCCAATGCGAAGTGAACTTCCCTGAAGGAGCGAAATCTCCGCACGAACACGCCATTCGTGCCACGTTGCAGGCCATCGCGGGCATTTGCGGGGGGTGCGACGGCCTCACCATACCGCCGATACCGCTACCGGAAGGCGAACAACTCGGTCGGCGACTGGCCTTGAACATCGGCAATCTGCTGCGCGATGAATCGTTCCTAGATCGTGTTGCGGACCCGCTCGGTGGAAGCTACACCATGGAGCATTTGACCGCTGCGTACGTCCAAGCGATCAATGCGCGAAAGACAGCCGAGTACATCACCAAGCTCGAACAGAACGGTGCGGAGACCGTGGCGGAGCTGGCCGCTGTTTCCGGTGTTGACGTGGAGCGCCCAACGCCCGAAGGCGCCATGGCGTTACCGGATGCTCCGCCCCCGTTGGCCATTCGAAAGGACATTTCCAATCGCGAAGAAGTCCCGCTGAGATCCTACTACACGAAGCAGGACATCGCCAACCTGGAGCACTTGAAATTCGGGGCCGGTGCTCCACCCTACCTGCGCGGACCCTACGGCAGCATGTACGCCATCCGTCCGTGGACCATCCGGCAGTACGCGGGCTTCAGCACGGCCGAAGCGAGCAACGCCTTCTACCGCCGCAACCTCGCCGCCGGACAGATGGGCCTCAGCGTCGCCTTCGACCTCGCCACGCACCGCGGCTACGACAGTGACCACCCGCGCGTGAAAGGCGATGTGGGCAAGGCCGGCGTGGCCATCAGCAGCGTGGAGGATATGAAGATCCTTTTCGACAGCATCCCGCTGGACAAGATGAGCGTGAGTATGACCATGAACGGCGCCGTGCTGCCCATCATGGCCTTCTTCATCGTGGCAGCGGAAGAGCAAGGCGTTCCACCGGAGCAGTTGCAGGGCACCATCCAGAACGACATCCTCAAGGAGTTCATGGTGCGCAACACCTACATCTACCCGCCGGGACCCAGCATGCGCATCGTGGGCGACATTTTTGGCTACTGCGCGAAGAAGATGCCCAAGTTCAACAGCATCAGCATCAGCGGCTACCACATGCACGAGGCCGGTGCGCCCGCCGACCTGGAGCTCGCCTACACGCTCGCCGACGGCATCGAGTATGTGCGCACGGGCATGGCTTCGGGCATGCAGGTGGACGAGTTCGCCAACCGCCTCAGCTTCTTCTGGGGCATCGGCATGGACCTCTTCATGGAGGTGGCCAAGATGCGCGCCGCCCGTCTGCTCTGGGCGAAAATGCTGAAGGAGATCGGCGCCACCAGCCCGAAGAGCCTCGCGCTACGCACGCACTGCCAGACCAGCGGCTGGAGCCTCACCGCGCAGGACCCCTTCAACAACATCGCGCGCACCACGGTGGAAGCATTGGCCGCTGTGCTCGGCGGTACACAATCATTGCACACCAACTCGCTGGACGAGGCCATCGCGCTACCGACAGACTTCAGCGCCAAGATCGCGCGCGACACGCAGCTCTACCTGCAGAAGAACAGCGGCATCACCAAGTGGATCGATCCACTCGGCGGCAGCTACTACGTGGAAAGCCTCACGCATGAGCTGGTGCACAAGGCCTGGGCGCGCATCAAGGAAGTGGAAGAACTCGGCGGCATGAGTAAGGCTATCGAGACCGGATTGCCCAAGATGCGGATCGAGGAAGCCGCAGCGAAACGCCAGGCCCGCATCGACACCGGCAAGGACAAGATCATCGGCGTGAACGCGTTCGTGACGGAGGAGGAGACGAAGATGGACCTGCTGGAAGTGGACAACAGCGCAGTGCGGGAGTCGCAGATCGCACGGTTGAACGCGATGAAGGCGAAGCGGGATGAGGGAAAGGTGAAGGAAGCTCTTGAAGCCATCACGAAAGCTGCCAGCCTCCAGCCATCGGCTTCCGGCTCGTCGGCGCACGCTTCACCGTTAGCGGGTTCGGCCACCACCTCCTCCGACCAGAGCGCAGACCAGCTGGAGACCGGAAGCTGGCAGCCGGAGAGCAATCTGCTGGCGCTAGCTGTTGAAGCAGCAAGAAAGCGCGCCACCCTGGGAGAGATCTCCGACGCCCTCGAAAAAGCCTACGGCCGGTACAGTGCCACCATCCGCAGCATCAGCGGTGTTTATTCAGCGGAAAGCATGCAGGACCCCGAGATGAAGGAGGCCATGCGCCTCGCCGATGAATTCGCCAAGCACGAAGGCCGCCGCCCGCGCATCCTCGTGGCCAAGATGGGCCAGGACGGGCACGACCGCGGCGCCAAGGTGATCGCCACCAGCTTCGCCGACATCGGCTTCGACGTGGACATCGGTCCGCTGTTCCAGACCCCGCAGGAAGTGGCGAAGCAAGCCATCGAGAACGACGTGCACGTACTGGGCATCAGCAGCCTCGCCGGCGGCCACAAGACCCTCGTGCCCGAAGTGATCAAAGAACTGCGCGAGACCTACAAGCGGCCCGACATCCTGGTGGTGGCCGGCGGCGTGATCCCACCGAACGACTTCGAGTTCCTGAAGAAAGCTGGCTGCTTTGATGTGTACGGGCCGGGGACGAAGATCCCGGTGGCGGCGAAGGGGATCATCGCGCAATTGATGGCGCGGTGATCGGCAATGCGCCAACACCTCGGGTGTGCACCTGTACCGTCGACCCCCTGGGTCGACCTATCGCGATCGTGACCTAGGGAAAACCCGATTTTTCAATCATGGCGCCCATCTTCCACAAACACCCGCGCCTGCGTGACCGTGACTACACACGGGGCGCCTATTTCGTGACCATCTGCGCAACGCGACGCGGTGACATTTTCGGACGGATCATAGGCATGGGCGCGGATGCACGGATCGAATTGAATGACGCTGGACTTATTGTGCTGGACCGTTGGAACGCAATACCTGAACATCATCCCGGAACACGGCTGGATCAATTGCAGATCATGCCGGACCATTTGCATGCGATCCTGGTATTGGCCCCGCCGTTGGATATGGCATCCGATATGTCGACCCAGGGGGTCGACGCTACAGATGCGTTGGATGAACGTCGTGCAAGGCCGAATGGGCCAAAACCCGGATCACTGGGTGCCATCATCGGCGCATTCAAATCGGTGACGACCAAACGGATCAACGCCATTCATGGACGAACAGGTGCTACCGTATGGCAGAACGGCTACCACGAACGGGCTATCCGCCGCCAGGGCGGCGAATACGGGCGCATCGCGCAATACATTGCGGAGAATCCAGCGAACTGGCGATAACCTCGCACTACCATGCAACGTCGTTTGATGTACATCGAAAAAGACACTGGATCCAACCATGATGGGCCCGCGTGGATCGGATACGTTGAAATCTCCAGGACAGGGCGCAAAGCCTACTTCAATGGACAAGCGTTCTCCAGCGGCAAAGGCTCAGGGCGATGTGTAGAAACCGGTGATCTGCACTGGATCAGCGGGGTAAAGAAGCGCGGTAGCAATAGGCACATCTTCGGACATGGGAAAATCCTCGTGTCGCGTGACGCCCTTGCAGAATTCCTGGCCCTGAAGGGCTGGGATCGACTGGACGAAACGCACTACGGATTATTCGATGCCAAGCCGACCGACATCGCCAAATTCAATGCGATGGAGAACACCCGGCTTGGTCACTAGCGTGGGCCATTGTAGGTTCTCGCATTCCGCGTTAGGGACAGCAGCGGAAAGCCCACAGCGAGGAACGAGCGAGGACTTGCAGCGAATGGCCCGACGGCGAGATCCCGAGCGAAGGCTATGCGAAGCGAAGGGACGAGCCGGAACGCCCCGCAACCGATCAGACAATGAAAGGATCAGATAATACCCCCCGGCATTCCATTCTCTGATCTTCTAATCGCCTGATCATCTGATTATATATGTTGCTCCTGAACATCAGTGTTAGCATCCTGTTGACTTTATGATGCTTATGAACATCCTTTGCAGGAAACAGAACCAGAGAAGAAGCCGTATACTTGTGGCGGGAAAGCTGCGTTAGTTAACTGAAACCGCCTTTACGATGGCTACGAGCAACATCAACTGGAAAGGTCTGAAGGACACCCAGGTGGTGGAACAACTGGGCGCGGAGCTGCGGCGCATGCGGCTGGAGCGCAACCTGAGTCAGGCCGAGGTGGCCCAGCGCGCGGGCCTCGATCGCACCACCGTGGTGAAACTGGAGGCCGGTCGTGCCGCCACCTTGCTCACCGTGGTGCAGGTGCTGCGCGCCATGGACAAGCTGGACCTGCTCGATGCCTTCCACCAAGAGCCGGTGCCCTCGCCGTACATGCTGGTGGAGGCGCAGGAGAAATACCTGAAGAAGCAGCGCAAACGCGCGGGGCGCAAGAAGCCCGATGTGCTGCCGCCCAAACCCACGAGCACATGGTAACGCACGCGAAAGTGATCCTGTGGGGCAAGGTGGTGGGCCTGGTGGTCTGGGACGACCGCCTGCAACGGGCCTCGTTCCAGTTCGACCGTTCGTTCACGCGCAGCGGATTGGATGTGGCACCCGTGATGATGCCCTTGGCGAAGGCGCGCGGCGGCGAGGAGATCTTCATTTTCGGCAACAGCCGCGACGAAACCTTCAAGGGGCTGCCCGGCATGCTGGCCGATTGCCTGCCCGACCGCTTTGGCGATACGCTGCTGAACGCGTGGCTGAGCGAGCAGAAACGCGAGCTGGCCAATCCGGTGGAGAAACTGTGTTTCCTCGGTCACCGCGGCATGGGGGCGCTGGAGTTCGAGCCAAGCCACTCGGAACTTGAGGCGAGCAGCGAAGCCCTGCAAGTGGATGAGCTCGTACGCGTGGCGCGGCGGGTGCTCACCGAGCGCGAGAAGTTCAGCACGAGCCGCAAGAAGGGCCCGCCTTCGCAACGCTTCGGCGGGCTAAGCGATAAGGAAGCGCTGATGGACATCATCCAAGTAGGCACCTCGGCGGGGGGCGCGCGGGCGAAAGCGATCGTGGCCTACAACCACACCACCGGCGAAGTGCGGAGCGGGCAGATCTCCCGCAGTACTGCGGGAGGAATGGAAGGCTTCACGTATTGCCTGATCAAGTTCGATGGCGTGACGAACGCGTCGCTCGGCGATCCGAAGGGCTACGGCCGCATCGAGTACGCATACCACCTGATGGCGGTGGCGAGCGGGATCAGCATGATGCCCTGCACCTTGCTGGAGGAGAACGGTCGCGCGCATTTCCTCACACAACGCTTCGACCGGGTGCAACACGCGAAGACCGGCGAGACCGTGCGTCTGCACATGGCCACGCTCTGCGGCCTGGGCCACCTGGACTACAACGACCCCGTGCGTCACAGCTACGCCGATGCCTTCGCGATGATGCGCCTGCTGGGCTTGCCCTACCCCGATGCGGCCGAGCTCTTCCGCCGCATGTGCTTCAACGTGATCGCGCGCAACTGCGACGACCACACGAAGAACACCTCGTTCCTGATGGATCCGCAAGGGCAGTGGCACCTCTCCCCCGCCTACGACATCACCTTCGCCTACGACCCGAAGAACATCTGGTTACGTCAGCACCAGATGAGCATCAACGGCAAGCGGACCGATATCACGCGCGATGATCTGCTGGCCGTGGCCAAGGACATCGGCATCAAGAAGGCCGAGGCGATCATTGACGAGGTAAAGGCGGGTGTGAAGACCTGGAAGAAGTGCGCGAAGAAGGCGGAGGTGGATGCCAAGCAGGAGGAGGCGATCCGGAAGATGCACTTGACGCGGCTCTAGCCGCTTTCAATTCGGCCGCGTGGCGAACCACAGATGATGTTTGGTGCCTTTGTCGCGGTGGGCGAAGACCTTCTTCTCTTCTACGCGGAAACCCGCCATGCCCAAACGCCGGGTAAAGGGATCATGCGGATGGGTGGACCAAACGGCCAAAACACCGCCGGGCCGCAACGCTTTATATGCTGCCTGTAGGCCGCGGTGGGAGTACAACCTATTGTTGGCCGCTTGGGTCAAGCCTTCCGGTCCATTGTCGGTATCGAGGAGAATGGCGTCGTAACTCCCGCTGCCAGCGCGGATCAGCTCGAGCACATCACCCACATGGACGATCGTGCGCGGGTCGTTGACCGGATGTCCGGCGAAGGCACCCATGGGGCCTTTGTTCCATTCCACCACTTTCGGGACAAGCTCCGCAACGATGACCTTCCCTTTCTCCCCTACCAGTCGCAGCACGGCCGCAAGCGTGAACCCCATGCCGAGACCACCGATCACCACATGGGCCTCGGCGGCATTCTTCACCTTCTTCAGGGCCAGGTCGGCCAACGCATCTTCGGAACCATGGTGCGCGGTGGTCATCAGCTCACCGGGTATACCCACGACTTCGATGGTGTAGTCGTCGTTGCGCTTGTAGAATAGCAGCTCGCCGCCATTGTCCGGGATCAACGCCCTATCCAGGAGTTCATTCACACGCATCTTCATCGGGACAAGCCGCAAAGCACTGGTGCGCCGAACGGGGCGGCAAGTTGGGCATAGATCCGTTGGTCTTCACCAGACAGATCGGAACGCAGTGTACCTTAGGCCTCATGCATATCGAACATGAGCCGAACGGCCACAAAGGGCGCTTCGTGATCAAGGAAGGCGGTCAGGATCTGGGCGAAATGACCTACACCAAGGCCGGCGATGACAAGATCATCATCGACCATACCGAGGCCTTCCCTGGATCAGAAGGCAAAGGTGTAGGGCGGAAACTGGTGATGGCCGGTGTTGAATTCGCACGGACCCATGGGCTGCGGATCATCCCCCTGTGCCCTTTCGCGGCGACCGTTTTCGACAGGAACGCAGCGGAGTTAGCGGATGTACGCGGGTGAACGATGGCAAAGCTCAAGCTCGACCTTCACGACATCTACAACAAGGGCCGCGACATCGATCGGGCGTTGAACGAGCTGATGGAAGAGGCGGTGGACAAGCGCATACCCATCGTGGAGATCATCCCGGGAAAAGGCAGCGGGCAGCTGAAGAAGAAGGTGATCCGCTTCCTTCAACAGCCGCATATCAAGAAGATGTACCACCGGATCGACAAGGACAGTGATAACTTCGGGCGACTGTTCGTACGATTCAAGCACTGAGGTGCGTTCGCGTGAGCACCCGCTGCTTACAGACGATCAAGAAGGACCTTGAACCGATCCATCCATAGCATTCTCAGCGTTCTGGTCGGGCTGGCCAGCCACGGGCAGCTTGTTGTGAATGAGGCCTGCAGCAAGAACCTGAGCGTGCCGACGGATGCTTCCGGCGGCACCACGGACTGGATCGAACTACACAATCGCGGTGACCAACCCGTACAACTCCAGGGTTATCACTTGAGTGATGATCCGCAAGGGTCGGACTTCTGGGCACTGCCGGCGATCACGATCGATCCGGGAGCCTACCTCCTGCTCTCGCATGACACCGTGAATAGCGATGGCCTGCACTTCCCCTTCAAACTGGCATCGGATGGGGAGTCCATCATCCTGAGCGATGCCGAATTCGAGGTGGTCGATCTTTTCCACCTACCAGCGCTCCAGCCCGATCATTCCGCTGGGCGCACCAGTGCAGGTGATATCGTCGTTTACGATGAACCGACACCGGGAGGCCCCAACACCACTGCGGCTTATGTCGGCTACGCACCGACACCCCGATACTCCGTGCCACCAGGCTTCTACAGCTCGCCTTTGGATGTGGAGCTTTCGTCATGTGAGGACTGCACGGTGCTGCTCACGTGGGACGGCCGACCGCCAACGGCCTCCTCCGCCATCTACACGGGCCCGATACACCTGGACCACACCACGGTCTTGAACACGGTGGCACAACGTCCTGGACACCTGCCTTCATTCACTGCATCAGGCACGTACTTCATCAACGCCGCTACCGAACTGCCTGTCGTTTCGTTGAGCACGCATCCGGACAGTCTTTTCGATCCGGTGACAGGCCTTTACGAATTCGGACCGGAAGCGGACACCGTTTATCCGCACTGGGGCGCCAACTTCTGGGATGAGCGGGGGATCGATGTGCGGTTCGAGTACTTCGATGAAGCCGGAATAAGGACCATCGACCAACTGGTGGAACTGCGCATCCACGGTGGTCGTTCGTCGCGGAACAAACCGCAACGGCCTTTGCGATTGACGGCGCGTGACAGGTACGGTGAGGATCGGATCAACTACGGTTTCTTCCCGGAAAAGCCGGCCTTGGAGAGTTTCAAGAGGATCATCCTGCGCAACTCGGGCAGCGATTGGAACCATGCGCATTATCGCGACGGATTCTTCCACCAAGTGGCCCTGCATGCCGGCCTCGACATCGATGTGCTGGGCTTCAAGCCTTCCGTGGTCTACCTGAACGGCGACTATTGGGGCATCCATAACATCCGTGAACGGGTGGACGTGGACTACCTGGCCTTGAACCATGGCGCGGACCCGGATGCGGTATTGCTGATGGATGAAGAGAACCATGTGATCCAAGGGGACAGTCTGCACTTCGATTCGTTGCAACAGTTCATCCGCACGCATGACATGGCCGATGATCTGCACTTCGCCCGCGTGGATAGCTTGTTGGACCTGAAGAGCTTCATCGACTACTTCGCCTTGGAGATGTTCGCCGGTAATTCGGACTGGCCCTCGAACAACTTGAAATACTGGAAGCCCTCGGTGAACACAGGCAAGTGGCGCTACCTGATGTACGACATGGATGCCACCATGGCCGCCGCGCCTTGGATACCAAACGACTTCGACATGTTCCATTGGGTGTTGGTGCACCGCGACGGCTTTATCCACGCGGAGATCTTCGCCAGCCTGATGGAACGGCCGGAATTCAGGAGGAACTTCTTGAACCGACTCGCGGATCTGATGAACACCTGCCTTGCCCCAGAAGGCCTCTTGAGCGAGAACGCCTTGATACGTGAACGCATCAGGCCGGAAATTTCACACCACATGGAGCGCTGGTGGGGCGATGTCGCCCATTGGGAGCACGAGACGGAAGACATCCTTCCCCTGTGGATGCAGGAGCGGGCACACCACATGCGCGAGGATGTACTATGGTGGAACGGCTTGCCGAACACGTCCGCGCTGCGCTTCGAGATCTTTCCACCGGGTGCCGGCACCATGCGGGTGAACACCCTATCACCTGAGCCGCCATTCGAAGGGATCTATTTCAACGGGAATGACATCGACATCTCCGTGGAGGCGTTGCCCGGATTCACCTTCAGCCATTGGAGCTATAGTGCGGATCCGGAAGGGAACATGCACGAGGCGCATGCACGGCGTTCGTTCGCATCGGACGGCACCGTGGTCGCGCATTTGGCCAAACAGGGCAGCAGGTTCTACGCGTTCCCGAACCCGACAGAAGGGAGTTGCGAGATCAGCTACGAAACAAGTAGTGCAGGACCGGTCGAGGTGAGCCTTTGGGATACCCACGGGCGGCGGTTGGGCGAGCGTACCGTACAAGCTGAAAAGGGCGTGAATCGGATCCCGATGGATCTGAGCACCGTGGCCACTGGTTTGTTGGAGATCCGGATCGTTCAGAACGGGGTGGTTTCCGCTACACGCATCATCAAGCAGTAGGCGGCTCAAGTGGGAAGGTGGACCTGACGATCCGTCGCACCTGGTTCTTCGGCCCGGGAATTGAAGGCGCGGCTCGTCCGTATGCTTCCAACCTCCTCGAAACTGCCCGGTTCACGTGCTGAACGCACCCCGAACGGGCCCAAAGCCAAGATCCGCGCCATGGCCGGTGAACTCCCCAAAGCCGAACGGCGTGTCACCTGGCGCAGTGCATTCCGTCAGTTCATCTGGCCCCGGCGCAAGAACGTGTTGATCGGCCTGGTGCTCATCGTGATCAGTCGCCTCGCGGGTATGGTGCTGCCCGGCAGCACGAAATACCTGCTGGACGATGTGGTGGCCAAGAACGACCTGGACATGCTCTGGATCCTGCTTGCGGCGGTGGTCGGAGCGCTGATCATCCAGAGCGTGACGAGTTACGTATTGACCCAGCTCCTGAGCGTGGAGGCACAGCTCCTCATCAGCCAGCTTCGCACGCAGGTTCAGCGGAAGATCCTTTCCCTGCCCACCAGCTTCTTCGATAACACGAAGAGCGGGGCCTTGGTGAGCCGTATCATGAGCGATGTGGAAGGGGTTCGGAACCTGGTAGGCACCGGGTTGGTCCAGCTCATCGGCGGTACGCTAACCGCCCTCATCTCCCTAGTGTGGTTGATCACCCTCAGCCCCACCATGACGCTCTTCACCCTGGTGCCCGTGGGTTTCTTCGCCTTCGTGGCCATGAAGGCCTTCGGCAGGATCAGACCGATCTTCCGCACCCGCGGTGTGATCAATGCGGAGGTCACCGGCCGATTGACCGAAAGCTTGAACGGTGTGCGGGTGATCAAAGGTTTCGGGGCGGAAGAACAGGAGAACAGGACCTTCGAGAAGGGCGTGCAGCGGCTCTTCGACAACGTGAAGACCAGCCTCACCGCCACCTCGATCATCAGCAGCATGAGCACCCTGCTGCTCGGCCTGGCCAGCGCGGGTATCATGGGCATCGGCGCGTACCAGATGGTGGGTGGTGAGCTCACCAGCGGCGAGTTCGTGCAGTTCACGGTGCTACTGGGCTTCATGGTCGCGCCCATCGTGCAGATGAGCAACATCGGCAGCCAGCTCACCGAGGCCTTCGCCGGGTTGGACCGCACCGAGGAGATCATGAACATGGATCCTGAGGACATCGCGGCTGAGCGGCCCATCGTGCTGGAGGACGTGAAGGGCGACATCGCCTTCCACGACGTGCGTTTCGCTTATGAGGAAGGCAAGGAAGTGTTGCACGGGATAGACTTCACCGCCACGAAAGGCTCCGTGATCGCGCTGGTGGGCACGAGCGGCAGCGGCAAGAGCACCATCGCCGGATTGGTGGCCACCTACCTCACGCCTACCTCCGGCACCGTGACCATCGATGGCCACGACCTGAGCAAGGTGCGCCTCAGCAGCTACCGCAGGCACCTGGGTGTGGTATTGCAGGACGACTTCCTCTTCGAGGGAACCATCCGGGAGAACATCCTTTTCCCGCGACCGGACGCCACCGAGGAGCAGTTGATGAAGGCCGTGAAGAGCGCGTACGTCAACGAGTTCACCGACCGCATGGAACTGGGGCTGGACACGGTGATCGGCGAGCGCGGCGTGAAGCTGAGCGGCGGCCAGCGCCAACGCGTGGCCATCGCACGGGCCATGTTGGCTGATCCACGCATTCTGATCCTGGACGAGGCCACCAGCAACCTGGACACCGAGAGCGAAGCGTTGATCCAGAAGAGCCTGAACGAGTTGGTGAAGGACCGCACCACCTTCGTGATCGCACACCGGCTCAGCACCATCCGGCAGGCCACGGAGATCCTTGTGGTTGAACATGGTCAGGTGGTTGAACGGGGAGATCATGCCACGTTGATCGCCAAAGAGGGACGTTACTTCGACCTGTACACCTACCAAGCAAGGATCTGAACGCGTCAGGAGTACGAGTCCACACGCCGGCGCAACGCTCGATACGCGACACAGTTTGCTGAGTGCGAAGGGTTTTCGTCGTTTGAAAACCTGCCGCTGTTCGAGCTTCGCCCCTTGGGAACCCATGGAACCCTTGGAACAACGTGCGTGGGCGGTAGGTCATCCGGTGTCCAATGGTTAAAATTGTGACCTGTGATGAACCCCAACACTGCTCCAAAGAACAAAACACTTTGAACCTCTCATCGATGAGAAAACAACTATGCACGGCCGCTCTTGGCCTATTCTCGGGTCTGGTCTTCGGCCAGGGAAACGTGGTGGTACAGGTCCTGAGCCCTGCTTCCATTGCCGACTCTTATTCCAATGCCTATGCCGTAGCGGCGAGCGGATGGTCCGTTCCTGACCTCACCCTTCCGGAGAATTCGGTGCAGGACGAATTGGTGCTCGCTTTCGACGGCAGCGCAGCCGACTCGTTGGGTTGCGAACCGCTGGTGAACGGCGAAGCGGTGAACGGGCGTATCGCTGTGATCTACCGCGGCACCTGCAACTTCTCCCTGAAGGCACTGAACGCCCAGAACGCCGGTGCTCGCGCCGTGCTTCTGATCAGCAATGGCGATGACCTCAACATCAACATGCAAGGTGGGGACTTCGGCACGCAAGTGAACATCCCGGTTGCCATGATCAGCCAGAGCAGTGGGGCCATCATTCGCCCGGTGATCGAAGCCGAAACGGTGATCGCCCTCATCGGGAACAACTTCGGTGCATTCCCGAACAACCTGAACGTAGATGGCTTCGGTCTTTTCGCTCCGAGCGCACTGGCAGTGCCCAGCTTGGTGGCGGCTGATGCAAGCGAGTATCAAGTGGCCATGGGCGGTTTCGTTTACAACTTCGGCTCGGCCGAGCAAACGAGCGCTCGCCTGCGTGCCGTGGTCACCCAGAACGGCACCGAAGTGTACAACGAAGTGTCCGAGAACATCACCATAGCACCTGGAGATAGCGTTCTGGTCACGCTGCCCCAGTTCACTCAGCCCTCCTATTCCGGTGAATACGAGATCACCTACTCCGCCGAGAGCGATGAGATCGAGGAGTTCGACAACGACAACGAGTACAGCTTCCCATTGCTTTTCGGTGATCTGCTGAGCTATGTACCGGTGGACCCGGCCACGAACCTTCCACTAGCGGAGATCACCGTGGCACCAGCCACCTTCGAAGGGCTCTTCCGCACCTGCATAGCCTTCTCCGACACGAATGCGAGCCGTTTGGCCGTAACCGGCCTGCATTTCGCAGCGCGCACACCGGTGGACGTCGTAGAGCCGAACGACAGTGTGCTCACCGGTCTTCTATTGACCTCCTACGCCTTCCTTTGGACCGATCTACTGTCCGATGCGTTCACCGTACCCAGTGATGCAGGATTGAGCACCCTGACCAATGGCAGCTACAGCTACGACAGCGACCGCCAAGGGGAAGCGATCTTCATTCCCTTTGATGATCCTGTGGTGTTGGAGGACAACCAGCGCTACCTGTTCTGTGTAGAGACCGCCGAGTCCTTCGTTCGGCATGGCTGGAATGAGGCCATCGACTATGCCTTGACCAGCGACCCCACCTTGGGTGTTTCCGATGAGCCCACCAGCACCATCCGGAACGGAGCCACTTGGTTCAATGGATTCACGGGGCTGGGTGGTTCCCCTGCCGTGGCGTTGAAGACCATCGCGGCCAACAGCATCGGCATCAACGAACAGGATCGTGTGGAACTCACCCCGTTCCCGAACCCCGCGCAGAACGTCCTACGCGTTCCCATGAAGGGCTTCGACGGCGCTGCGATGTTGCGCATCTTCAACACCACGGGCGCCCTGGTATCCGAGCAAAAAGTGGCTGTGGGTGGCAACGAGACCATGGTGGTGGACCTCACCAACGTGGCCAATGGTACCTACCTCTTCCATGTGGACTTCGAGAACGGCAAACGTTCCGACTTCCGTGTGGTGGTGACGAAGTAAGTCTTTGCAGTCCGACAGGAGAGGCCGTTCCGCAAGGAGCGGCCTCTTCATTTTCGGGGAATTGGAACGCTGATGACGCGGATCATTGTGATCAACGCAGATCGTGCATTGATCTGGATCAGATCAGTGTTCATCTGCCTGATCAGCGTCATCAGCGTTCCATTGAACTGCTACTCCCCGATGTCCTCGTTCCAAAGCTCGGGCTCCGCAGCGATGAACTCCTCCATCATCCGCACGCACTCCGGCAGGTCCAGGTCGATCACCTCCACGCCGTGGCTTTCCATGAAGGCTTTGGCCCCCGGGAAGGTGCGGCTCTCGCCAACCACCACCTTCTTGATCTTGAACTGTACGATGGTGCCTGCGCACATGTAGCACGGCATCAGTGTGGAGTAGATCGTGGTACCCTTGTAGCTGCCGATGCGGCCCGCGTTGTTCAGGCAATCCATCTCGCCGTGGAGGATGGGGTTCTTCTCCTGAACCCGCTTGTTGTGCCCGCGTGCGATGATCTTACCGTCGCGCACCAGCACCGAGCCGATGGGGATGCCGCCTTGTGACCGGCCCAGGCGGGCTTCGGCGATGGCGGCTTGAATGAATTCGTCCATGTCTTCAATTGTTAGTGCTCAACGCCTACTCGTCCTTGCCCACGTATTCCGAGAAGTAGATACTCAAGTTCACCTTGGCGAATACCCTCATCGCCTCATGCGATAAGACTGCGCCACCACCCCCAGCATCATCCCTGACCATGAAGCCGATATCCGCGACATACGGTCCGTTGTTCAGCGAACTGCTATTCGCAAGCACCCACACCTGAAGTTTCTCGAGTTGAGTTGGCAGATCCCATTCTTCAACATGAAGCTCCTTGATCGAAACTCTATTTTCTTCAGAGTAGAGATGGATAGGCACTTGGGTTAGGCGTGTTCGTTTGGTGATCTATCCTTTGTAGTGCCGCGGCTTCTTCTTCGCCAGCGCCTCCGCAGGTTCCGGCACCCAGTGGTGCAGCCCACCCGCAAGCGGATCGTCAAAAGTCTTCGGAATGTTCCCAGCGGCCGTGCGCTCGCCCCAGGTCAGATGCTCTTTGCCATCATCGCGCCGTTCCATGGTGATGCAATCCTCCACAGGACAAACAAGGGAGCAGAGGTTGCAGCCCACGCAGTTCTCGTCGATGATGCTCGGGATGCGGTTCGCCGGATCGCTGCTCAGCGCGATGGCCTGGTGTGCGCCGTCCTCACAAGCGGTGTAGCAGAGCTGGCAGCCGATGCACTTGCTCTCGTTGATGCTGGCGGTGACCTTGTACTTCAGGTTAAGGTCTTCCCAATGCCTGATGTTCGGCAGCGCCTTGCCACGGAAATCCTCGATGGTCTTGAAGCCCTTCTCGTCCATGTAGCGCTCAAGGCCCGGTAACATCTCACGGATGATGCCGAAACCGAAGTGCATAACGGCCGTGCAGACCTGAACGCTCGTGGCACCGAGCAGGATGAACTCCACCGCATCGCGCCAGTTCTCCACGCCACCGATGCCGCTGATCGGCAGGTTCACCTCGGGGTGCTGCGCACAGTTCTTCACCATGTTCAGCGCGATGGGTTTCACGGCCGGGCCGCAATAACCGCCATTGGTGCTCTTGCCATCCACGATCGGGTACGGCACGAACTGGTCGATGTCCACACCCACGATGCTCTGGATCGTATTGATCAGCGAGATCGCATCGCTTCCACCGGCCCTTGCAGCACGCGCCGGTCTTGTGATGTCCGAGATGTTCGGCGTCAGCTTCGTGATCACGGGGACTTTCGCCACTTCCTTCACCCACTCCACGATCATCTGTAGCACCTTCGGCTCCTGCCCAACCGCACTGCCCATGCCGCGCTCGCACATGCCGTGGGGGCAACCGAAGTTGAGCTCGATGCCATCGGCACCGGCGTTCACCACATCGCGGACGATCTGGTGCCATTCCTCCTTCGTCTCCACCATCAATGAGGCGATCACCGCATGGTCCTGGAAACGCTTCTTCACCTCGCTGATCTCGCGCAGGTTGTCCTTCAGTGGCCGGTCGGTGATCAGCTCGATGTTGTTGAAGCCCACCATGCGCTTGTCGCGGTAGTTCACGCTGCCATAGCGGCTGCTCACGTTCACCACGGGCACGCCGAGCGTCTTCCACACGGCACCACCCCAGCCAGCGTCGAAGGCTTTCATGATCTGGTAGCCGCTGTTGGTGGGCGGTGCAGAGGCCAGCCAGAAGGGATTGGGGGATTTGATCCCGGCGAGGTTGGTTCGGAGGTCTGCCATTTGATTAGCTGATTTGCTGATTTGACGATTAGCTGATGGCTTGGTGGGCCACAGCTACTTGGTGCTCTTGCGCTCCAACAGGCGTTGTTTTGAGGTGCCTATGATCTTGTTCAGGATGCGCATCACACGTTGGATCCGGGCGATGAGATCCTCGTCGATGCCCTTGTCATGTGTGGCGGCGATGAGGTAATACCAGTATTCTGCCTCGTCGGCTTCCTTTAGGGCGATCTTCAGTTTGTGAACAAAGTCCTTCAGGCTTTCGGCATTCTGGGCTTCCTTGGAATTTGCCCCCGGCGAACAAGCCGATCGTTCGAACTGGTCGATCAACCATGCGCGCTCACAACCGAGCTGGTTCACGAATCGGATAGTGCGTACGGACAATTCAAACGTCTCCTTGAGGAGCAAATTATCACGATATAATGGGCTACCAGAATAGCTGGGCTGCGGCTCGTGAGCGACCAAACCGTCAAGCTGCTCCGCACTATCCTCCTCGATCACAGCATCACAGATCGCCAGCCGATCGGCGCGATCACCAGGAATGAACTCCTCGAACTCTTCAATCACGCAGGCATTTTCATCAGCTAATCCGCTGATCATCCCATCAGCTAATCACTTCTTCAAGTAGCCATCGATCCCATGCGCCGCCCTCCTCGCTTCGGCCGCCGCATTCACCACTTCAACCCCACCGTTCATCGCATCGCCAGCAGTAAAGTACTTGGCGTTGGTCGTTTGGAACTGTTCATTCACCACGATGCGTCCCTTATGGTCCAACGTGAGGCCGGGGACCTGCTCCAACAACTTGACTTGCTTGCCTTGACCTGTCCCAAGCAGGACCATATCACACGGCTCAACAAACTCGCTGCCTGGGATGACTTCCAGCTTTCCGTTGACGGAACTGTTCCGGATGAATTTCACCCCGGTCACGTTTCCATCGCCTAGAAACTCCATTGGCGTCACATTGAACAACGCCTTCGCTCCGCTCTTCTTCGCCAGATCGAACTCGAAGCTATAGGCGCCCATTTCCTCTGGTCCACGACGGTAGGCGATGGTCACGCTTTCCGCACCCATGCGGCAGCTTTCACTCGCGGCGTCCATGGCGGTATTGCCACCACCGAGCACGATCACTCTGTTGCCGGCCGGTGTTGCTTGATGCTTGTTGCGCAATACCTCCACGAACTCCAAAGCGCCCATAACGCCCTGCTTCTCCTCGCCCGGAATGCCCAGCGCCGATGTGGCCCCTAAGCCGATCCCGATGAACACCGCGTCATAGTCCTTCTCCAATTTCTCGAAGTCGGCACGACCGGTCACCGGTTTGCTGTAATGGACGTTGAAGCCGAACTGCTCTTGCAGGTAAGTGACCTCATCAACGGCTTCTTCGTTGGTGAGCTTGTAAGGCGCCACACCATATACGCACAAACCGCTTGGTTTCTCACGTGCTTCGTAGATGTCCACCGCATGGCCCAGCATCCGCAACTCGCACGCGCAAGAAACACCAGCAGGCCCAGCACCGATCACCGCGACCTTCTTTCCAGTATCCTTTCCGGTCCGGAACAGCTTCTTCTTGCTGCGGATCACCTTGTCCGTGGCATGTGCCTGCAAGCGACCGATCTCGATCGGCTTCACATCGCTGTGGTTGTAAACGCAGGCACCCTCGCACAGTTCTTCGGTGGGGCACACGTTCCCGCAGGCATGGCCCATCCAATTACTGTCGTAGATCGTCTTCGCGGCCCCGTCCTTGTTGTCGTTATTGATCTGCCGGATGAAGGTGGGAATGTCGATCCCCGTAGGGCACGCGGTGATGCACGGCGCATCGTAGCAGTAGAGACAGCGGGAGCTCTCGTAATACGCCTCGGTGTCCGTCATCAGCGGCTTCTTCGGGTGGAAGTTGGCTGCGAACTCGGCTTCGGTGGTGGGTTTCTTGTATTCTGCCATGATGGGACGCTCAATGGAACACTGATGACGCTGATCTAGCTGATCAACGCTGATAATGCCTTGTGTGGATCTTCCGCTTGATACGCGGACGAGTGCCGAAATTCAAGAGAAGGCCGACCTCCTTGTTGGTCGCTTTAAGGTAGTTGACGAGCTGGAACTCGTGCTCTTCGTAGATCTCCTCGGCCGCCTTCAACTCAACGATGACCTGATCCTCGACGAAAAGATCGGCATAGTAGCTACCGACCGGAACGCCCTCGTACACGACGGTGATGGGATGCTGAACCTTGACCTCCATTCCCTTCGACCTCAACTCCACGACCATGGCGTTCTCGTACACCTTCTCCAGGAAACCGTAGCCCAGTGTATTGTACACCTTGAAGAACGCGGCGATGATCTTCTGCGTCAACTCTGAATGCGGGTATTCGGCAGAGTCCATAGAACGCTGATGACGGAGATCAAGCTGACCCTCGCTTACAGGACCAGGCCCGCTTGCGGCTGGCTGCGATCTCCTATCCGCGCCCATCTGTCCCATCAGCGTCATCAGCGTTCCATTCAGTCACATTCCATTCAGAGTTCGACGAGCTTGCCATACGTCTCCGGCCTCCGATCCCTGAAGAACTGCCACGTACTACGCACCTCCTCGATCATGTCCAGGTCGAATTCCGCGATCAGTAGTTCATCGTCATCGCGTGAAGCTTGTTTGAAGATCTGGCCGCGTGGATCCACGAAATAGCTCTGCCCGTAAAACTTGCCGAGGTTCCAAGGCTTCTCCTCACCCACACGGTTGATGCAGCCCATGAAATAGCCGTTCGCCGCTGCGTGCGCGGGTTGTTCCAGCTTCCACAGGTATTCGCTAAGACCCGCCACCGTGGCGCTCGGGTTGTAGACGATCTCCGCGCCGTTCAGGCCCAGGCAGCGCGCACCATCGGGAAAGTGACGATCGTAGCAGATGTACACGCCCACCTTCGCGTAGCGCGTCTGGAACACCGGGTAGCCGAGGTTACCGGGCTTGAAGAAGAACTTCTCCCAGAAGCCGCTCGTGTGTGGAATGTGGTTCTTACGGTACTTGCCCAGGTAGGTGCCGTCCGCATCGATCACCGCGGCGGTGTTGTACAGCACGCCGGCCTGCTCCTTCTCGTAGATCGGAACGATGATCACCATGTTGTACTTCTTCGCGTACTGCGCCATCAGCTCCGTGGTGGGGCCGGGCACCGATTCCGCGGTGGCGTACCAGGCCTTGTCCTGCCCCGGACAGAAGTAAGGCGTGTTGAATATCTCCTGTAGGCAAAGGATCTGCACGCCCTGCTGGCCCGCTTTCTCGATGTACGGGATGTGCTTCTGCACCATGGCATCCACGATCTCCGGTATGGTGCCTTCGCCCTCCGTCTTCGGAAGGCTCATCTGGATGAGGCCGCTCTTGATCTTCCTCGGCATGGGTTGTCTGATTGGAACGCTGATGACGCTGATTGGGCGGATCGGCGCTGATGGGTCGATTGCTGGAACCCAATGTTAAGAGGAAGTTGGCGCATTTCCTACGACTGGTCCGGGATGGGGGAATGGAACGCAGATGACGCGGACGGAGCAGATGAACGAGGATCTGAAAGACTGCTGGGGTGGACGGGGGTGATGTTTGGGCGTGCCCCGGCTCATCCCTTCGCTTCATAAAGCCTCCGCTCGAGAGCAGCCGGGTCCGGCTTTCCGCTCCAAGTCCGCACTCGTCGTACCTCCTCGCTTGCGGGCTTTCCGCTGCAATCCGTCACGCAGCCCACAGTCATACTTACGAGCGCCGGTTCGCACTGAGCATTTGCAGTTCCGTTTCCCAAAAGTGACCTTCTACGAGAGCTCTTGGGTCGACCTTTTGGAACTTGGAATGCAGTGCTTCAAGATCCTCTCGAGTGAAATCCCCATTCATGAAGGCACTACTTCCTTTCGATGCCATCAAACCTTGGACAAAGTCCCGGAAACCTAAGAGGAACACAGCAAGTGAATCGAGCGAAGAATTCATGTACCTCTTTGCGAAGCCGTCCTCATGATCCAACGCTACTATACAATCACCATCACTTGTATCTATTGCGATGGGATCACCGGACCCGTCAGAGCCGATGGACACATACCGATCAAAATCCTGCTGGAGGAAGTTGAATCGCTTGGTCAATCTGACGCAGTAGTTTGGTGTTCCGCTTCCTTCAGCAAAAGAGAGGAATGGCGCGGCAGCTTCTGGCAACCCTGCGATGCTGAGAAAGGCAACGCTATCATCATTCAAATCCAACGCACGCAGGTCACTTGCCTTCATGGGAACGGTGGCCTCACCGCTACTGTCCCACCGTTCTTTGAACTCCTCTGGTCTCATTCATTTATGGTTAAATCGTAAATAAAACGTATTCCGCGTGAGCGATTGCAGCGAAAAGCCCACAGCGCGGTGTTGCGAGGAGGAACGACGAAGCAACGCGCGCGGATCTGCCTGTCCGGCAGGCAGGCTTGTAGCGAAAAGCGGGACGGTGAGTCTTCGATCCGACACGCCCAAAAACTTCCTCATCCGCATTTCATATCAGCGTTCATCTGCTTCATCCGCGTCATCAGCGTTCCATTGAGCGTTCCATCGACCTACAGCATTCCCGACACCTTGTTCCGCTTCACGAACTTCCCGTACCCCTTCTTGATCCGCACCTCACCGTTGTGTACCGCCACCTGGCCGCGGAGGATGGTGGTCTTCACCTTGCCGGTTAGCTGCATGCCTTCGTAGCCGCTGTAGTCCACGTTCATGTGGTGCGTTTTGGCGCTGAGGGTGTGGCGCTCGTTGGGATCGAGCAGGATGATGTCCGCGTCGCTGCCGATACCGATGGTGCCTTTGCGCGGGAACATACCGAAGATCTTCGCCGGGTTGGTGGCCGTGACCTCCACGAACTTGTTCACGCT
>JAEUTC010000249.1 GCA_016787985.1 Flavobacteriales bacterium
CATGAAGAAGGACCACGAGAAGATCTGGGACCGGTGCCTGGAAGTGATCAAGGACAACGTAAGCGAGCAGAGCTTCAAGACCTGGTTCGAACCGATCAAGGCTTTGCGTCTGCAAGACAGTGTGCTGACCATCCAGGTGCCCTCGCAGTTCTTCTACGAATGGCTGGAGGAACATTACATCGGCCTCCTCAAGAAGATCATCAAGAAGGAATTGGGTAACGAAGGGCGACTGGAGTATTCCATCATCATGGAGAACGGCTTCCAGAACGCCAACCCGTACACCGTGAAGATGCCGACGAGCCACGCCCGCGAGGTGAAGAACCCCGCCGTGTCGCTCCCGATCGATGTGGCTAACAGCCCCATCAAGAACCCGTTCATCATCCCCGGCCTGCGCAAGATCAAGGTCGAGAGCCACCTTAATGCCAACTATTCCTTCGACACCTTCATCGAAGGGGATTGCAACCGATTGGCCCGCAGTGCCGGTTATGCCGTGGCGCAGAAGCCCGGTGGCACCGCCTTCAATCCGTTGTTGATCTACGGTGGCGTCGGGCTCGGCAAAACGCACCTCGCACACGCCATTGGTATCGAGATCAAGAAGCATCATCCGGACAAGACCATCCTGTACGTTCCGGCGGAGAAGTTCACCCAACAGTTCATCGAAGCGGTGAAGAACAACACCGTGGGCGACTTCACCCAGTTCTACCAGATGATGGACGTGCTCATCATCGACGATGTGCAGTTCCTCGCGGGCAAGGAGAAGACGCAGGACGTGTTCTTCCATGTCTTCAACGCACTGCACCAAAGCGGCAAGCAACTGGTGATCACCAGCGACAAGGCTCCGGTGGAAATGGCCGGCATGGAGCAACGCCTCCTCTCCCGCTTCAAGTGGGGCCTGAGTGCCGACCTGCAAACGCCCGGTCTGGAGACGCGCATCGCCATCTTGGAGAAGAAGATGTACGCAGAGGGCATCGACCTGCCCAAGGAGGTGGTGGAATACCTCGCCTACAGCATCACCACCAACATCCGTGAACTGGAAGGTGCCATGATCAGCCTGATCGCGCAGAGCTCGCTGAACAAGAAAGCCGTTACGCTCGATCTCGCCAAGCAGATGATCGACAAGTTCGTGAAGAACACGGCGCGCGAGGTGAGCATCGACTACATCCAGAAAGTGGTGTGCGATTATTTCGACCTGCCGATCGAACTGCTGAAGAGCAAGACCCGCAAGCGCGAAGTGGTGCAAGCCCGCCAGATCGCGATGTACTTCGCGAAGAAGATGACCAAGAGCTCACTGGCCAACATCGGCGCCCACTGCGGCGGCAAGGACCACGCTACCGTGTTGCACGCCTGCCGTACGGTGAACAACCTGCAAGAGACGGACAAGCAATTCCGCGGCTATCTCGAAGACCTCGAGAAGAAGCTGAGCATCCACTGACCTCAAGATCTGCCCAACTGAAAAGGCCTCCCGGAACGGAGGCCTTTTCATTTCCCCATCTTCGCGGCATGAAGATCCTCCTCATTTGCCTGGGCAACATCTGCCGCTCGCCGATGGCCGAAGGCATCCTGCGCCACATGATCGCCGAGCAGGGCTTGGATTGGCGCACCGATTCCGCGGGCACCGGCCACTATCATGTGGGCGAACAGCCGGACAAGCGTGCGATGAAGACCATGCGCGAGCGCGGCATCGACATCAGCGATCTGCGCGCACGCCACTTGCGTGCATCGGACTTCGAGGAATTCGACTTGTTGGTGGCCATGGATGCGAACAACCTGCACAACATGCGCCAGGTGGCCCCATCACACGAACTGGCGAAGAAGGCACGCTTGATGATGGACTATGCACCCGCACATCCGCTGCGCGAAGTGCCCGACCCTTACTTCGGTGGTGACGAGGGATTCGTGGAGGTGTACGAGATGCTCACCGTGGCGTGCCGCAACCTGATCGAGGATGTCCGCCGCTGAAGGATACGGCACGCTCTACCTGTTGCCCGTTTGGTTGGGCGATGGCGGTGGTGTGGAGCAAGTGCCACCCGAGAATAGCGCGGCCGTTGCACGCATCGGTCTGTATTTCGCGGAACACGAGAAGACCGCACGTCAGATGCTGCGGCGCATGGTGCCCACCATCGATCTTCCTTCGCTTGAGATCCACCGGCTGGACAAGGACACCACGCCTGCCGAAGCCGATCGCCTGATCGCGTTGATGAAGCGCGGTCGCGATGCGGCCATCGTGAGCGAGGCAGGCATGCCGGGTATCGCCGACCCAGGAGCCTTACTCGTCGGTGCCGCGCATCGGGTGGGCATCCAGGTGGTGCCGCTGATCGGTCCTAGTTCACTCTTTCTGGCCCTGGCCGCGTCCGGCCTCAACGGGCAACGCTTCACCTTCCACGGCTACCTGCCGGTGAAACCGGCGGAACGCAAGGCCGCGATCAAACGCATCGATAGCGATGCACAACGCAGCGGTGCTGCGCAGTTGTTCATCGAGACACCGTATCGCAACGATGCGCTGTTGAAGGACTTCGTGGAAACCTGTTCCCCGAACACGCTGTTGACGATCGCCATCGACCTGACCCAACCGGGTGGATCCACGGTGACACGCTCCATCGCGGCTTGGCGATCGCGCATCCCGGAGTTGGGTAAGCGGCCAGCCGTCTTCATCCTCGGCACCAGCGCACGGTAGAACAAGTTAAGCGCCTTTCGCGCGGATCACACTCTCCAAGCGCACGGTGTAGATCACCGGCATGTTCGGTTCAAGCACGCCGTTGATCCCCTTGGTCCCGAAGGCATACAAGCTCGGCAAGAGGAAGGTGCCCTCCTGCCCTTCGCGCAGTAAGTGGATGGCCACTTCGAGGCCTTGGATCACCTGATCCTTGTCGCCATACGTGAAGGTGAGCGGTGATCCTTTCCACGTGACCTCGTCGAAGACCTTGCCATCCTCCAAGCGCCGCCCTTGGTAGGCCATGGTGATCTGATCACCCACCACAACAACATTCGTATCCGCAGCCGTTCCGGTGATGTGGTAGTGCAGATCGCTGGTGCCCCATTGGATGAACGGGATCGGTGAACGGCCTTTGTACGCGGCGATCAACCGCAGTTCGTAACCGAGCGGGTCGTGCTGTTTGTGCGCTTCCGCTTCAGCGCGGATCATGGCCGGGGTCCTTAGGCTGCGCAGTGAGATCTCCCCTTGGATCATGCCGGTATCGGGTATGTCGATGGCCACGCCTCGTGACAGCGCTTTCCAGGGCAACGCGGAAGCTGGAGCGATGACGCTGAGGCTATCGCCTTCATGTAAGCGCCGCAACACAGGCACCAACGCTCCTGAGCGCAGGTCCTTCACCAGGTAAGCACGTTCGGTGCTGAAGGCACTTCCGACATCCTCCCCCACAAACCCCAACCGCATCCGCACCACCACCGAGTCGCTATCGGAAGGCACCTGTTCCCCGTCGCCGATCACGAGCAACTTGAGATGCACATCATCCCCCACCACTTTATACCCGGCGTAGGGTGAGCGTTGGCACCCGGTAGCCAAGAGCAGCAGCAAAGCGATGGCCCACAGGCTTCTCATGGCCTGTTGGTGATGGCCACCACTCCCAAATGATAGACGATCGTGCTGCGCATGGGTATCCGATCCTGATCACCGATGAGGCCATGTGCGCGGTACGAGGGGATCACGATCAACGCACTGTCACCGGGGCTGAGCAACTGGATGGCTTCGTGCAGGCCGCTCTCCACCTGATCCATCTCCACCATGAACGATTCGGGCTCGCCGGGTCGTGTGGCGTAAGCGCTATCGCCATTGAGCAATTCCAAGCGGTAGTTCACCCGCGCCCATTGGTCGGGCTTGGCCGTGGGGCCATCCACATCGCGATGCAACAGGTAGTGCACCCCGGTGGGCGTGGCCGTGAGTTGAAGGTTGTGGCGCTGAGCGTACAAGGCGATGTCGTGTTGCTCGAGTTTCACGGCATCTTTATTCTCCTTCACCATGTCGCTTTCTGGTGCCTCCGCTTTCTGTTGCACGCGCACCGGCACGCGCCCATCACCGCCGCACGAGGCCGCGAGCAGCATCACGACGGGCAGCCACGTCCTCATGCGGGGTGTGCTTGCAGGAAGGCCGGCAACAAGGACATGAAGCGCTGCACCGTGGCTTCGAGGCTGAGCTCCGAGCGACCACCGGCGGCATTAGCGTGGCCACCACCGTTGAAGTGATCCTTCAAGAAACGGTCCACCGGTAGGTCTCCTTTGGACCGCAAGCTTATCTTCACCAGGTCCGGATGTTCCATGAAGAAGGCGGCGAGACGCATGCCTTTGATGGAGAGACCATAGTTGACGAAGCCTTCGGTATCCCCCTGCTTGAAGTGGAAGCGCTTGAGCTCTTCCTGACCGAGACCGATGATCACCGTGCGGAGCTCGGGCAATACGGTCATGCGCTCTTGAAGCGTGAAGCCGAGCAACCGGAGACGATCGGCACTGTTCGTGTCGGAAATGGCGTTGTGCACTTGATCAAGATCCACGCCGCGTTCGAGCAGATCGGCTGCGATGCGCATGGTCTGTGGCGTGGTGCTGCGGAACCGGAACGAACCACTGTCCGTGACCATGCCCGTATATAAGCAGGTAGCAGTTCGCTGATCGATGTGCTCCATCCAGCCGAGGGCTTGGGCGATCTCCACCACCATCTGGCAGGTGCTGCTGGCGCTGGTATCGGAGAAGGCGGCGGAAGCGAACTCCTCCGGCTCTTGATGGTGATCGATGAGCACCTTGGTCTTCACGGCGCGTACGGCATCCTCCAGACCGCCGATCCGGTCGAGGCGGTTGAAGTCGAGGCAAAAGACGATGTCGCTGGTACGGATGGTGGACAGGGAGGCATCGGGCGAACGGTCCAAGCAGAGCACTTCGGAGCGACCCGGTAACCAGTCGAGGAAGTCGGCCGGTGTGTTGGGAAGCACCACCCGAGCATGGTGCCCGGCCGCTTTCAGCAGGTGCGCCCAACCCAGGGTGGAGCCCACTGCATCACCATCGGGGTTGTAGTGGGATACGATGGCCACCCGACGCGGACGTTCGAGTAATTGGCGCAAGGTGGCGAGTGCTTCGGCGGGTACGGGCATGGGGAAATGGAACGGCCCGCTGGGAGAAGCGGGCCGCAAAGGTAATCCTGGAGAAGCGCTTACTGGGCCTCGAAGCCGACCGTGGGCGTTGGCATGTGTTCGATGAGGATGCCCACACAGCCGATGTCGTTCGGGGCGCCTTTCTTGGCTTTGGGATCATTACTCCCGGCCGCCACCACTTCCACCGCGATGCGTTTGGTGGCGGTGCAGGTGAACTCGATCTCGTTGGCCATCTCGTGCTCGGTGTTATCCCAGAGCACTTTCTCCTCCTCCTTGTAGGTGCGCTTCTTCTCGGAGGTCTTCACTTCCAAGGTGGTGCCGGTGTTCTTGCCCTCCTCATCAAGTACGGGCTCCTTCGTCGTGCCTTCGATCACTTCATCGGTGGGCACGCGCACCTTCTCCACCAGGCGGATCGCCACCTGTTCGCCGAGCACCTTATCGTCATGGCTCACCGAGATACGGTAGTCCTGACCGCGGTACACCACGATGTTCAGTTCAGTCTCCTTCCCCACCTGCACCATGGCGCTCTTGCTCTGGCCGTTGATGGAGAAGCGTTTGTCGTTGCTGATGTTCCCGTTCATGCGATGGTAGTCGGCGCACTTGTATTGCGCGCTGGCGGCCATGGCTACGCTGAACGTGGCGAGGATGGCAGAACTACGGAAGGTCGTTTTCATCGGTTGTTCTCGTTCAGGCGTTGGTCTTGTCCTCTGGGGCGGTCATACGGGCGCGCAGCTCGTCGATCGCTGACTTGAGGGTCTGGTATTTCTCATCGGTCAGCTCCACGCGCACATCATCACCCAATACCATGCGGCCGCTGGTGGAAGCGCCTTGGTGCGCCACCCGTTGCACGTTCACCTGGTCATAGATGTCGCGGATGCTGATCATGTCCTTCATCACGGCGGCCACATCGGCATCGCTCTCATGGGCGGCCATCATGTCGATGAGATGCTCCAGGGTCACCTTTTGTTCACCCACGCGCACCATGAGCACCTCCGCCTTGCCGTTGGTCTCGATCTGGCTCAACAGCAAATGCATGCTCTCCACCCAACCGCCCGCGAGCACCATGGCCAGGGTGGGTCCCATCTGTTCATCCTGCAAGCGCGAGTAGGCCTTGGCATACGCCTCGTTGCTGATGATCTCCAAGGAATCGCCGCGCGTGAGGTTGGCTTCCAAGCGCACGAAATCGGCATCGGAGAAGGCGGTGACCACCCCCAGGCTCTCGGCGAGTTTCTTGGTGGTGAGGTAGTAGCGCACCACTTCCACGTTCAGCTTGAAGTAGCTCGCGAAGACGAGGTCGGTGGAATAGATCCCGAAGTTGAGCGCCCGGGATTTCAGGCTGGCGTAGCGGTCTGCGTTGGAGACCGGGTTCATCAGGCGTTTCTGCCCCGCGCCCGCCATTTCGCGCACCAAGCTGAACAGCTCGTTGGGCGTGGGCATCTGGTATAGGCTGGCAACGGACTCCTCCTCGCCGCCGATCACCAAGCTGGGGCCTTTCTCCTCGGCCACCGGTTCCTGGCCGCCACCACATGCGGTGGCCATACCGGCCATGAGGGAGAATGTGAGAACCTTGACTTTCATCGTGCTTTCTAAGGTTGATGGGTGTTGTGGAGCGGGCAGGCCGCTTCACGGTACGAAGGAAGGTGTTGCGGAAGGGGTGTACGTTCATCATAACCGTATAGTTTTGCGCGGCTTTTTCAACAACCCGACGCAAACCAGTATGAGCAACAGGACCTTCACGATGATCAAACCCGAGGCTGTGGCCGCCGGGCACGCCGGAAAGATCATCGATATGATCACCAGCAACGGTTTCAAGATCATCGCCCTCAAGTACACCCGCCTTTCCCGCGAGGAGGCTGGCCATTTCTACGAAGTACACAAGGAGCGCCCCTTCTATGGCGAACTGGTGGATTACATGGCCAGCGGCCCCATTTATGCCGCCATCCTGGAGAAGAGCAACGCCGTGGAGGACTTCCGCAAATTGATCGGCGCTACGGATCCCGCACAGGCCGAGGAAGGCACCATCCGCAAACGCTTCGCGGAGAGCAAGGCCAAGAATGCCTGCCACGGCAGCGACAGCAACGAGAACGCGGAGATCGAAGGCAACTTCTTCTTCAGCGGTCGCGAGCGGTTCTAGAACTCAAGGTACAGGAACAGGAGCAGGCGCAAGACTTGATCTTTGCTCCTGCTCCTGCCTATTGCCACTGCCTATTCACTCCAGCACGATCTCCTGCACCACCTTCTTGCCCGCTCGGCGGTTGAGGATCTCGATGAGCGCCTCGCGCATGAAGCTGAGTTCGTGGCGTAGCGGTGCGGAATCCACCTTCACGTTGAGGCGCCCCTTGCGCAACCGTACGCTCTTGGTGTGCCGTGCGATCATGGGGCCCACCGCTTCGTCCCAACCGGTGGTGATGTCGAGCTCGTCCATCTTCTCCCGCATGCCGTAGGAGTCGATGAGCAGGTCCATGGCGGACCTAAGCGACTGTTCGTTCGACTTTTTCACGGGTCAAGGGGGTGTCGTGGTCCAAGTGGAAGAAGCGCACATCGAGGTCGAGCCCGTCCAACGCGGTGTGCAAGCGACTGGCATCCGTATCGGTGATCAGCACCTGCCCGAAACGCTGGTCGCTCAACAATTTCAACAGGTGCCGCATGCGCTGGGGATCGATCTTGTCGAAGATATCGTCCAGCAAGAGGATCGGGCGGAGGCCACTGCGCTGCTGCGTAAGATCGAACTGCGCCAATTTGAGCGCGATAAGGTAGGTCTTCTGCTGCCCTTGGGAACCGTACCGTTTCAGCGGCTGCCCGTTGATGGTGAAGACCAGTTCATCCTTGTGGATGCCTTGTGTGGTATGCCCAGAGAGGCGGTCGCGGTCCCAAGCTTGACGGAGCAACTCGCGCATGGGTGTAGCCTCCAACGCCGAACGGTACTCCAAGGCCACCTGTTCGGGGCCAGCGCTTATGCCTGCATAGTGGCGCTCCAGTAATGGCACGAGTTCCTGCATGAACGCCCGCCGCACTTCGAATACGGTGCTGCCGTGGATGATCAGCTGCTCATCCCACGGCTCCAAGGCTTCCAAGGAACCGCCGCCCTGCTCTGCGAACCGCTTCAGCATGGTATTGCGGTGGGCGATGGACCGGTTGTAGCGGATCAGCGCATCGAGGTACCCGCGATCGAACTGCGCAATGAAACCATCGAGGAAGCGGCGCCGGACCTCGGAGCCCTCCAGGATCAGCTGCCCATCGTACGGGGTGATCATCACCACGGGGTAGCGACCCACATGGTCGGCCAGCCGGTCGTATTCCTTCTTGTTGCGGCTGAGGATCTTGCGCGCACCGCTCCGCACGCTGCAGAGGATGGCGTCTTCGCCGGCTTCGGTATGCATATGGCCCTGCACCATGAAGAGTTCCTCGCCGTGCAGGATGTTATGGGAATCCACCGGGTCGAAATAGCTCTTGGCCAGGGAGAGGTAATGGACGGCATCCAGCAAGTTGGTCTTGCCCACCCCGTTGGGGCCCACGAAACAGTTCACCTCGGGGCCCAGTTCCACGTCCGCCTCGCGGTGGTTGCGGAAATGCAGCAGGTTGAGGCGCGAGAGGTGCAGGCTCATGGAAGGGCCCCAAAGGTAACCCGGCACCGGGCCCTGGCCCCCTCTTCCTATGCCCCTGAACCACCCGCTATCGACCATCCACTGTCCATAAGCCGGTACCGGGCTCATCCCCAAGTCGGTAAAAGGTCTACTTTTGCCGCTCCTTAGACCGACCACCGCCTTCGATCCGGCGGAACCTACCATGAGCAATAAGATCAACCCGCATCACGAAGCCCCTGTGACCGAGAGCAAGGATGTGGACTTGGGTGATGTGTACACCCGCACCGAACTGTTCATCGAGAACAACAAGAAAGCCATCACCATCGGTGTGGTGGGCATCATCGCTGTGGTCGGTGGCTTGCTCGGCTACAAGAAATTCATCTCCGAACCCAAGGCCCGCGAAGCCGCGGAGATGACCTGGAAGGCAGAGTACTACTTCGAGATCGACTCCCTGGACAAGGCCCTTAACGGCGACGATCAGTGGCCGGGCTTCTTGAAGGTGGCCGAAGACTACAGCGGGACACCCAGCGGCAACCTGGCCCAGTACTACCTCGGCGCCATCTACATGCAGAAGGGTGAATTCGAAGCCGCCTTGGACCATTATAAGAAGGCCGACCTGGAGGATGATGTGCTCCGCGTGATGGCCATCGGCAACCAAGGTGATGCCCTGGTGGAACTCGGGCGTACCGACGAGGCGGTGAAACAGTTCGAGAAGGCCGCCGGTATGACGAACAACGAACTCGTGGCGCCGATGTACCTGATGAAGGCTGGTATCCTCCACCAGCAAGCCGCCAATTGGAGTGGTGCCGCCAAGGCCTTCAAGCGCATTGCCACCGAATTCCCTAATAGCCCGGATGCCAACACGGCGCGCAAGTACGCCGGGCACGCCGAAGCGATGGGCGGATAGACCATGGCCACCGCCGAACATCACCTTTCATCGTACGACCCGACCAGCGTCCCCAGTGGCGCTGGTCGTCGTTTCGCCCTGGTGGTGAGCGAATGGAACCGCGAGATCACCGATGCCTTGCGGCGCGGCGCGCGGGAGACCCTGCTGAAACATGGTGTGGCCGCTGCGGACATCGTGGAAGTCTGGGTGCCCGGCAGCTTCGAACTCGCGTTGGGTGCGCAGCTGATGTTGGAGAAAGGCGGCCTGGACGGTGTGGTCTGCCTCGGCAGCGTGGTACGCGGTGAAACGCCGCACTTCGACTTCGTTTGTCAAGGTGCTACGGAAGGCATCATGGCCGTGGGTTTGAAGTTCAGCACGCCCGTGATCTTCGGTCTCCTCACCGACGATTCCATGGCGCAGGCCCGCGCCCGCAGCGGTGGCAAACACGGGAACAAAGGCGTGGATTGCGCTGTGGCCGTGTTAAAGATGGTTGCGCTCAAGCACCGCACCTACTGAGCTTTCCCCGGTTTGGGCGATCTTGCGCGGGTAAATCCAACCGCCATGCGCCGACTGCTGCTCCCCTTCCTCTTCGCGCCGCTCCTGGTCGTTGCACAACCTGAGACCCGCAGCGGACCACGTCTCGGTGTAGGCTTGGCCACCATCACGGCGGGTGGTTTGCTGCAATGGAACGGCCTGCCGAAAGTGGGACCGTTGGGCGGTTGGGCCTGGGAGATCCCTTGGACGGAACAGGCCTCGTGGCTCATCGAGCCGATGTACATCACCAAAGGCAGCCTCACCCAGAACCCGCAATTGCGCACGTGGACCAGCGTGCGCTTGGGCTATCTGGAATTGCCGGTCGCCATCAAATTCAGCCTTCGACCTGACCCGGGCGGGATCTTCCTTACAGGCTCCATCATCGGTGGTTACTGGATCAATGGAAGGCAAGTGGTACGCCAGGATGGCAACGTGTTGTTCGATCAGCAGTACATCCTCACCGGTGCCCAAGGCCGCATGCAAGCCAGCGTGGGCGTAGGCCTCGGTTGGGACATGGGAAAGAGCGCTTTCGAGGTGCGGATCCAGCAGAGCATCTCTCCGTTCTCCACGGTGATCCGCGGGCAGAACATGGTGGCGGGGCTGCACTACACCTGCTACATCCCGAAGAAGAGCGAACGCAAGAAGAAGGATCCGGAGGAAGAGGAGAACGAGTAGACGAAGAGCCGCTATCTTGCCTTCGCCGGTACCAAGCCGGACCCGCATGGCCTACACCACCGCTTCTTCAATTGACCGCACCGCGTTCGCGCAGAACACCCTGCTGAAGGTCTTTCTCGGCTTTTTCCTGCTCGTATGGGCATGGACCTTCATCGGCACCACCGACCACGCGAACTGGGTGATCGAGAACGTGCTGACCATGATCTTCTTCGGCGGGTTGGTGTGGGGATACAGCCGGTTCAAGTTCAGCGACCTCAGCTACACGCTCATGTTCGTGTACATCCTGCTGCACATCTACGGCGCCATGTACACCTATGCGGAGAACCCGCTCGGCTACTGGCTGATGGACGTATTCCACGGCGAACGGAACCACTATGACCGCATCGTACACTTCAGCTTCGGCTTCCTCCTCGCCTACCCGATGCGCGACTATTTCAAGAACCACTTCGACTGGCCCAACTGGGTGTGTTGGGTACTACCCGTGGAGATCACCCTCAGCTTCAGCGGCGCCTACGAACTGATCGAATGGGCCGTGGCCGATGTGTTCTTCCCCGCGCAAGGCGCCGCCTACCTCGGCTCGCAAGGCGATATCTGGGATGCACAGAAGGACATGGGGCTGGCCTTCAGTGGCGCGGTATTGGCGATGGTGGGGGCGAGTGTGGTGAAGAAGATACTCCGCAGTTAGTGAGAATCAAACAATGTCTGCTGACGCTCGAAGAGTTTGATCTGCCCTGTGGTACCGTCGCGTTTCCGGTAGTAGGCCACGCCTTCCCCCGACTTTTTGTAGATCGAATCCCCGACGCTCAAGGAACGATGGAATACTGCTTCAACCAGATCTATCTCTTCTCCATTAGTTAGAACGTACACATGTCTCTCATCGCGTTTCATGGGAAAGTGCTCCGTACGCTTAACCACGCCGTGCATTTCAAGATCGCTCCACCACGCTCTGTGTCGTGCTTCCGTATCCCATCGGTGTTTCGTCCACAAGCCCCAGAGAACTGCGAGCACCACCGCACCCACGGTAATGACCCGACCTGGATGTGCGTCGATATGGTTCTTTAAACTCATGCGCCTCACACCTTCGTCCGCACTTTGCTCCACTCCTTCACCTGCCAGGTGACCGTAGCGGTGGCGAGGTGATTCCCCGATGCGTCGTGTACTTCAACCACGCTGCTGTAGTCCACGGCGTCGTTCGTGGCCAAGGGTCTCACCACGCGCTCATCGATCTCGTCCGCGGTAGGTACACACGTGGCGGTGGCGGGTTGTTTGGCCTGGTAGTGGTAGGCCATGTGCAGCGTACGCATGATCAACCGGTACCGTTTCGGGTCCAACTTCTCCATCACGGATAAGCCACTACACATCTCACTAGCCGTAGCGATGGCACAGGCGTGGATGCCCTTGATGTGGTTACGGTTAACCCGCCAATACGGTATTCGTACACTTATGCCGCCTGTTGCCAGCGGATACACCTTGAAGCCATGCGGTTGGTTGAAAGGGATAGCCCAAGGCAGCATGAAATTCAACCGCCAGCGCCAGGCGGAAGAAGTGCGCGCTTTAGAGAGCAGGTTCGGCAAGTTCATTTGTCGAGGATGGACGCGATATCCGGCTTGAAGTAGTTCGGCCCTTTCATCACCTTACCGTCCTCGCGGTAAATGGGTTTGCCATCGGCGCCGAGCTTGCTCATGTTGCTTCGCTGGATCTCGCGGAAGACCTCGTCGATCTTGTGTTCGAGGCCGTGTTTCAGCAGGGTGCCACAAAGGATGTAGAGGATATCACCCAAGGCATCGGCCACTTCGACCAGGTCACCTTTCAGCGCTGCTTCGAGGTATTCCTCGTTCTCCTCGCGGATCAGTTTGTACCGCAACAACGCATCGCGATCACCGATGTCGCCCTTGGGTTCGGTGGCGTTGCTGATACCAAAGGCGTCGTGGAAGCAGCGCACATGCTCCGTGGCTTCGGCCATGGTAAGGGCTTGGGTCGTGGTCTCCATAGGCCCGAAGGTAGCGGGGTCAGTGGAACCGTTCCCGATCGACCATTCAAGCCGAGGACAGCAAGGGGGACGGCGGGCTGAACGGTTAACGTTCTTTAACGCGCATCGCTTGGCAGCCCGACCGCGACCCCGGCACCTTTGCGAGACCTTACGGCCGTAGGCCGAACGATCGATAACCCATGAATGGCCGACCCATCGGCGAGAACCTATGGAAGACATCATCTCCGGTACCGCGCAGCCTGTGACCTCCGACAGCATACGCGCGCTGAACGAACGCATCCAACAGGCCAGTGCCTTCGTCGACCTCATCGACCAGGAGATGGGCAAGGTGATCGTGGGACAGAAGGACATGGTGCAAAAGCTGCTCGTGGCCTTGCTCGCGGATGGCCATATCCTGCTAGAAGGTGTTCCGGGGTTGGCCAAGACCATGGCCATCAAAGCGCTCGCGCAGACCGTGGACGTGGGCTTCAGCCGCATCCAATTCACACCGGACCTGCTCCCCGCCGACCTTATCGGCACCTTGATCTACAGCCAGCGGAGCGAGGAGTTCAGCGTGAAGAAAGGCCCCATCTTCAGCAACTTCATCCTGGCGGATGAGATCAACCGGGCACCCGCCAAAGTGCAGAGCGCTCTGCTCGAAGCCATGCAAGAGCGGCAGGTCACCCTGGGAGCCACCACCTACCCCTTGCCGCAGCCTTTCCTCGTATTGGCGACGATGAACCCGATCGAACAGGAAGGCACCTACCCCCTTCCCGAGGCCCAGACCGATCGCTTCATGCTTAAAGTAGTGTTGGACTACCCGCGCAAGGAGGAAGAGAAATTGATCATCCGCCAGAACGTGCGCCCGGGGGGGAATCCAGAGCCGCAAAAGGTCGTGCGTCCGGATGAGATCCTCCACGCTCGAAAACTCGTGCGCGAGGTTTACATGGATGAGAAGATCGAGCAGTACATCGTGGACATCGTCTATGCCACTCGCAAGCCGGACCAGTACAAGCTCACCGACCTCACCAGCATGATCGGTTTCGGTGGCAGCCCACGTGCCAGTATCAACATGGCCCTCGCCGCTAAAGCCCTCGCGTTCACCAAGCGCAGGGGTTACGTGATACCCGAGGATGTGCGCGCCGTGTGCCCCGATGTGCTCCGCCACCGCATCGGACTCACCTACGAGGCCGAGGCCGAGAACATCACGGTGAACGAGATCATCGATCGGGTGCTGAATACGGTAGAGGTGCCTTGATCAGCGCTCTTTGATCGCCAGTTGGCAGTTCGCAGTCGGCAGTGAATGCCCTGTACACCGCCAACTGCGAACCATCAACTGGATTGAACACCACCCAACATACCAAGGAGCTCCTGAAGAAGGTGCGCTTGATCGAGCTGAAGACACGCGGCTTGAGCGAGCACATCTTCTCCGGCGAATACCACAGTGCGTTCAAGGGACGTGGCATGACCTTCAGCGAGGTGCGTGAGTATGCGCCCGGCGATGAGGTGCGTACGATCGATTGGAACGTGACGGCACGCTTCGGACATCCCTTCGTGAAAGTCTTCGAAGAAGAACGCGAACTCACCGTGATGCTCGTGGCGGACGTGAGCGGATCAGGTGAATTCGGCACCACCTCACAGCTGAAGCGCGAGCTGATCACCGAAGCGTGCGCCACCATCGCCTTCAGCGCCATCAAGAACAACGACAAGGTGGGCTTGATCCTCTTCACCGACACGGTGGAGAAGTTCATCCCTCCGAAGAAGGGCCGTTCGCACATCCTCCGTCTGGTGCGTGAGCTGCTCGAATTCCGCCCCCAGAGCCGAGGAACGGACATCACCGCTGCACTGCGCTACCTCAACAGCGTGATCAAGAAGCGAAGCATCACCTTCCTCTTGAGCGATATGATGGACGAGGACTACGAGCCTGCCCTGAAGATCGCCAACCGACGCCACGACCTGGTGGTGCTGCGGACCACCGACCCGCGTGAGGCTGAACTGCCCAATATGGGCTTGGTGCAGTTCGTGGATCCTGAGAGCGGTGATGCCCGGTGGGTGAACACCGGCAGCCGGGCCATCCGCAATGCCTTCCGCGCGGCCGCATTGAAACACCAGAACCGCACGCGCGAGATCCTGCGCCGCTCTGGTGTTGACAATGCCACCATCAGTACCCAGGAAGGGTATGTGCGGCCGTTGATGCAATTGCTCAAACAACGCGAGGTCCGGTGAGATGGCTCGTGCACATAGCGTTCCTCCTTCCGCTGTTCGCTACCGCACAGTCGGGCAACAGTTTCGTGGATGTCCGCCTGGACACGAGCGTGGTGCGGATCGGTGAACGTGCGCGCTTGTTGCTGGAGGTGGCCTACCCGGCGAACGCATCGGTCATCTGGCCCGCCATACCCGATACACTGAACAAGCACATTGAAGTGGTCGCCGTGAGCGGTGTGGACACGGCGGATGGTCAACGTGGGTTGATGCGACAGGTGCGCACGTTGGAGCTCACCTCTTTCGACACCGGCTTCTGGGCCTTGCCACCGTTCCATTTCATCGTGAACGGCAGCCCTTTGGATACACGGGCCCTGCTCCTCGAAGTGCGCACCGTGGAAGTGGATACCGCACAAGGCCTGCGTGCGATCAAGGACATCCATGTGCTGCCTTTCAGCCTGAGTCATTTGCTGCGCGAGCACGTACTTGGGATCTTGGGCGGCGTTGCGGTGCTTGTCGCGTTGGTCGCCTTGGTCCTGTTCCTAAGGCGGAAGCCAAGCGTTACCATGCACGCAGCACCCGCAGTGGTGTTGCCCCTGAAGGACCGCACCTTGGCGGCGTTGCGCACCTTGGAGAACGAACGTGTCTGGCAGCAAGGCGACCACAAAGGCTATCATTCGCGGCTCACCGACGTGTTGCGCGGATACATCGAGGAGCGCTACCGGGTGCCTGCCTTGGAAAGCACCACCGATGAATTACTGAAGGAACTCCGCGTGAGTGCGCTGAGCACCGACCACCGCGGTCAGTTGGAGAATATGCTGCGCCTGGCCGACATGGTGAAGTTCGCCAAAGCCCTTCCTGCCCCGCAAGAGAATGAACAGATGATGGTCGGCGCAGTGCGGTTCGTGGAGGAAACAGCGCCAGCATCAACACCTCAGGACAATGCGTAGGCACAAGGATATCCTCCTCGCGCTCGCCTGGTGTGCGCTCGCTTTGAGCGGCATCGCGGTGGTGCTGTGGTGGACCCTTCGGCGCTACGAACTGGCCAGCCCGTGGGTGCTTTGGGTCCTGCTCGCCTTCATCCCGTTGATCGCCTTGTATGTGTTCCGTACCATGCGGCGGTCATCGATGGCACGCTTGAGCACCTTGTACGCTTTAGCGAACGGGCCGTTCGACCTCCTCTCCTATTTCCGACATCTGCCGTTCGCGGCGGGTTTGCTCGCATCGGGGGTGCTCATCATCGCCCTTGCCCGACCACAGAGCGAAGACAACTGGCAGGACGTGAAACGTGAAGGCATCGACATCGTCATCGCGATGGACATCTCCACCAGCATGCTCGCTCGCGACCTGAAGCCGGACCGCTTGGAGGCCTCCAAACGCGTGGCCATGGAGTTCATTGACGGCAGACCCAACGACCGGATCGGTCTGGTGGTGTATGAAGGCGAGGCGTTCACGCAATGCCCCATCACCACCGACCACCGTGTTCTGAAGGAACTCTTCGCGGAGGCTGAACCCGGATTGATCGATGGCGGCACCGCGGTCGGCAGTGGTCTTGCGACCGCCCTGAACCGCTTGCGCGAGAGCGAGGCCAAGAGCAAAGTGGTGATCCTGCTCACGGATGGCGTAAGTAATTCCGGTACCGTGCAGCCCCTTGACGCTGCTCAGATCGCCGAACAACTCGGGGTACGGGTCTATTCCATTGGCGTGGGAACCCGTGGCAAAGCGCTGTTCCCGGTGATGCGGTATGCCACCGGTCAGTTCCGGTACGACTACGTGGATGTGGAGATCGACGAGACCACGTTGAAGAACATCGCGGATCGCACCGGCGGCAAGTACTTCCGTGCGACCGACGAACAGAAACTGGGCGAGATCTACGCAGAGATCGACCGGTTGGAAAAGACCCGCATCAAGGTGACCGAGCACCGCTCGAAGAATGAAGAGTACGAGCGCTTCGTGCTGCTCGGTGGCGCCTTTCTCGTGACCGGACTTTTCCTCGATCGCACCCTGCTGCGCACCATGGCATGAGGATACCCGGCACATATCACGTGGCCGCCACGGTCGGCATCGTGCTGATCCTGGAGCTGTTGAGCGCCGTGTTCTGGGCCGGCTCCTGGTGGCTGCTGGACCAAGAGGTGCAGGCCTTCCGGTTGGAACGTCCGGATCTCTTGATCGGTCTGCTCATCGGTCTGCTGCTTGCCCTGATCTTCCTTCTTGACCTGGCTTGGCGCAACAGAGCGCTGAAACGTTTCGCCGCTGCGGGAACCTTGGCGCGTATGGTACCGGGCAACTCCAACCTTCGCGTGCTGGTCAAGTTCCTCTTGCTTCGTCACGCCCTCTCCTTCATCGTGGTGGCGGCAGCGGGCCCGCAGTTCGGTACGCGGCTCGCGGAGGTCCGATCGGAAGGCATCGATCTGGTGGTGGCCATCGACGTGAGCAACAGCATGGAGTGCGAGGATCTTCGCCCAAGCCGCATGGAAGCCGCACGCCGGTCCATGGAGCAGCTCATCGACAAGTTGCGCGGCGATCGATTGGGTATCGTGGTCTTCGCCGGTGAAGCCTTCGTGCAATTGCCCATCACCGCCGACCGTTCCGCGGCCAAACTCTTCTTGAACGCGGTGAACACGAATTCTGTCGGTACACAAGGCACCGCGATCGGTGCGGCGATAGACTTGGCCCGGGAGAGTTTCGAGAAGGACGTGCCCGGTAGCAAAGCCATCATCGTGATCACCGACGGCGAGAACCATGAAGACGATGCGGAAGGGGCAGCAAGGGCCGCCGCCGAGGCCGGTATCGTGGTGCACACCATCGGCATGGGAACACCGGAGGGCGGTCCGCTACCCGTGCGGCGCAATGGTCAGGTCACCGGTTTCCGCAAGGACCAGAATGGGACCACCGTGGTAAGCCGCTTGAACGAGCCGATGCTGCAACGCATCGCGGCGGAAGGCAAAGGCATGTACGTGCGGGCTACCTCCACCTCCAGCGGAATGGAACAGCTGGTGGCGGACCTCCGTTCGTTGGATACGACGGAGAAAGGGAGCTTCATGTACACCTCGCACGAGGATCAGTTCCAATACCCGCTCGGGATCGGCATCCTGCTCGCCTTGGCGGGGCTTGGGCTCGGCGAACGTAGACATTGGCGCGATCAATGGACCACCGTGAAGCTATGAGACCCATTGCCTACATAGCCGTCCTGTTCCTGGCCACGGCGTGTGGTGATGCACAACAGCGTGCGGCGGAACGAGCGCTTTACACGGGTGAACATCCGTACCGGGAAGGCCGCTTCGATGCAGCAGCGCGCATCTATGCCGAAGCCGATCATGATGCACGCGTGGCCTACAACCTGGGCAACGCCTTGTTGCAACAACAGCTCACGGACTCATCGATCCAAGCTTACATCAAGGGGTTCAGCGAGGAACAGGGCGACTCCGTGAACGCGATGACCTACCACAATCTGGGTAACGCGTGGGCCACCCTAGCACTCAAGGCGGACACGGCTGCCAAGAAGGGGCGCGAACGGATGAAGAACATGCCGGTGGATGGTACAGACCTGGTGACCAAGGTGAGGAACATCGTGATGCTCGATTCCATCACCCAGGAGAACATGAAGCTCGACCAGGTGGTGGATTCCGCTCTGGCGCAAAGTGCGGACGCCTACAAGAACGGACTGCGTCGCAGGCCTTCCGATGAGGACACACGGTACAACCTGGCCTTGGTGCAGCAGCATATCGCCGCGCGGGTGAAAGAGGCCAAGGAACGGGAGAAGAACAAGGAGAAGGACAAGGACCAACAGGAGCTGAGCGAGCGCGCGAAGCGGCTGATGCAACAGGCGGACAGCTTGGTCGATCGTTACCAGTTCACGAAGGCCTTGGAGATCCTGCAAGCCGGTGTCAAGGCGGATCCCAGTCTTCAACAGAAGCAGGATTACATGAACAAGTTGGATGTGGTCACCAAAGCCGCAAAAGCGAAATGATGTATCCACGCTTCATCGTCCTTTCACTGGTCGTGTCTGTCGGTCAGATGCTGATCGCGCAGGTGAACACGGCCGATGACTACTTCAACCTGGCTTCACGGCAATTCGTGAAAGAGGACAACCGACAGGCCTTGCGTACCCTGGATCAAGGGTTGCGCCAGTTCCCCTCGGACCCCAAACTGCTGAAGCTCGCCGAGGAATTGGTGAAACAGAACAAGAAGGATCCCGATCAACAACAGCAGGAACAGCAACAGAAGGAAGAACAGCAGCAGCAGGACCAACAGCAGCAGCAAGGCGGTCAGAACGAGCAACAGCGGCAAAAGGAACAACAGGAGCAACAGGGGCAGGAAGAACAACATCAACAGGCGGAGCAGAAAGGCCAGGAGCAGCGCGGTGGCAAGCCGCAGCCCGGTACCATCGACCCGCAAGCCGCCATGCGGATGCTCGACGCCATGGAGCGGAACGAGAAGGATGTACAGGAGAAGGTGCGGGTGAAGCGCCGACCTGCTGTTCGTAGGACCATTGAAAAGGATTGGTGATGGCGAAGCACATCAGAACACTCATCGCGCTCGCATTCCTCTTCCTCGCGGTGCAGCGCCTTGCTGCGCAGGAGATCACGTTCACCGCACAGGTGGATCGGAACAGCATCGCTGTGGGGGAATACGTGAAGTACACCATCAGCTTGGGCAACGCGCGGGACCGGTTCGAAGCACCGTCCTTCGGTGGGCTGGTGGTGGTGCAAGGCCCGTTCGACAACAGTAGTTTCACGATCATCAATGGTCGCATGAGCGGCTCCACCAGCCGCACTTGGGTGCTCACGGCCACGAAACCGGGCAAGTACACCATCGGGGCCGCCAAGGTGCGCGTGGGAGGCGGTATCATCGAAACGCAGCCGATCACCATCGAAGTGGCCAAAGGCGCAGGACAACAGAGCGACCCCAATGCCACACAGGGCCAGAGCCGCGACCCGAACATCTTCATCACCATCGGGCTCAGCCAACGGAAGGCCTATGTGGGCGAACAGATCGTGGCCACCTACACGCTGTACTCCCGCTATTCTGGATTGGAGACCACGAAGGAGACCTTGCCCAAACTCGATGGGTTCTGGGCGGAGAACGTTGAACTCGGCGAACCGAGCTGGGATCCACAATTCTCCACGGTGAATGGACTTCAATACCGCACAGCCATCCTTAAACGCCAGGTGCTCATCCCCCAACGCGCCGGAAAACTCCGGGTCTCCAATTACACGATGGAGTGCGTGGTGAACCGTTCCTTCTTCAACCGGGGCACGCCGCTTGAAGTGAAGAGCAACGCAGTGGAGGTGACCGTGACCGATCTGCCCGGCAACGCCCCTGCTTCGTTCAACGGCGCGGTGGGCGAATTGGAGATGGTGGTGAAGGCCGACCGCACGCAGGTGAAAGCGAACGAGGCCATTGAACTCACGGTGACCTATGCCGGCAAAGGCAACCTGAAACTGCTGGAGGCTCCGGACCTGGAGCTGCCGAGCGACTTGGAACAGTACGATCCCAAGGTGACCGACAAGATCAACGTGAACGCGGGAGGCATGAGCGGTTCGCGCAGCTATCAATACCTGGTGATCCCACGCCACGAAGGCGACTTCATCATCGCCCCCATCGAGTTCACCTACTTCGACACGCGCAGCGGAAGCTACCGGACCATCGCATCGGAACCGTTGAACCTCCAAGTGAGTCCCGGTGACGGGACCGCCGCAGCCGTGCAACGACCGAATAAGACCGATGTGCAGGTGCTGGGCAAGGATATCCGGTACATCCGCACGGGTGATCTGGATCTGCGGCCAACCGGCGAACACCTCTTCGGCTCCGTGGCTTGGTTCGCGGGATTGAGTGCGCCTGCAGTAGCGTTCGTGCTCTTCCTCGGCTGGCGGCGAAAACGTGAAACGGAATTGCGGGACGTGGCCGGATCGCGGCGCAAACAAGCGGACAAGGTCGCACGCAAACGGCTCAGTGATGCCGAGATCGCGTTGAAGAGCAGCGATCGCACAGCGTTCTATGACGCCCTCGGCAAGGCGTTGCACGGTTATGTAGGGGACAAGTTCGGCCTTGGCCCGGCGGAGATCAATGCGGCCAACTTGCGCGCGCATTACATGCGCTACGCAGGTGGTGAGCCCGTCGCGATCGATTATATCCGCTTGATGGAAGCCTGTGACATGGCCCGGTATGCTCCCGTGGAGGACCGGCCGCGCCAACAACTCTACGATGAAGCTGCCGGGCTCATCGGACGCACCGAACAACTCGTACGCGCATGAGGACGCTCGCTTTCAGCCTGCTTTGCCTGGTCACGATCACCGGTTCGGCCATGACTCGTACCGAAGCGGATTCGCTGGTCGCACGTGGTGCACGCGCCTATTCCGCTGGTGAGACGGCGACGGCGCTCGCCCTCTTCGATTCGGCGAACACCGTGTTCACCTCCCCCGCCCTGCTCTACAACATCGGCAACTGCCACTTCAAGTTGAACGACGTGCCGCATGCCATCCTGTTCTACGAACGTGCGCTGCGGCTCGCCCCTGGTGATGCTGACGTGCGCACCAACTTGGAACTGGCCCGTCAGAAGGTCGTTGACCGCATCTCAGAGCTTCCATCGTTCAGCCTCGGTTCCACGTGGGCGAGGATCCGTGGCGGTCGCGATGCCGATGAGTGGTCTCGGCGCGCATTGTGGGCCTGCCTGTTGTTCTTCCTCTGCCTGGCCATCGCCGTGGCCATGAAGGGCCGGAACGCACGCCGGGCCTTGTTCGGTGTGAGCGCGTTGCTCTTCCTTGGCACAGCCCTTTCGATCGCTTTCGCGGCGTTCAGACACGATGAGCTCACCGACGATAGTGAGGCCATCATCATGAGCCCGAAGGTGGATGTGCGCAGTGAGCCCCGTGAAGGCAGCACCGTGCTCTTCGTCCTGCACAAAGGCACCAAGGTCACCATCCTTCAACAGGAGAACACGTGGAGCGAGGTGCAGCTCGCCAATGGCAGCGTGGGCTGGATGCCTCCTGCTTCCTTGGAGCGGATCTGAGCTACGGCAGCTGCGCCGAACGCACGGTGGTGGGCACCGACCCGCCGATCACTTCAAGGACGATGTCCCTGTCGTTATCCGCACCGGAATACTTCACCACGCCATCCAGATTGATGTCGCTGCGAGAATACGCGGTGACCGTGTTGGTGGCCACTTGTCCACCGATGGTACTGAGCACTGGATCACGATCGTTACCCGTGCCCGTGTAGAGCACGCCGCCATCGGAGTTCACATCACCGGGCCACAAGGCACGATAGCTGCCGCTCACCTTCAGGGCGTTCGTACCGTACAGCGCGGTGGATGCCGATGTGAAGTCGACCACCTGCCCACTCGCAGTGAGGGTTGCGGCAGTCATAGCACCCAAGTGATTGCGATGCCGGATCACCAGCCGCTTCCCCACCGGGTTGGTCGTGAAAGCGATCTGGTTCTCACCCGTGGTGCTGACGATCTCGCCGTTGGCGCGCACCAAGGCCGCGCGGCGCGCCGCCACGGTGTTGCCCGCATCATTGTTCCGCAATTCCAAGAGCACCCAGTCCACAATGGCCTGCGAGCCGGTGGCGGATAACAAAGCGGAAGCCGCCGTGGCTCCGCTGTTCTCCAGTGTGAAGCCCCATAGCGCGGAATACGGTTCGGTGGTCGGGATCAAGGAGGCCTGACGCAAGTTGTCGCGCATGATACCGGTGGTCCAATTCACCGCGCCACCGAGCAAGACCTTCGCGCCGACGGTGGTCGCCGTAGGTGCGGAACAACCTGTGCCAGGTACGTTGTAGATGATCTTGGACGAATAGGCCTCCACCGTCTGTGGGCCCGATAGCAGGGTGCCGTTCATGTCATACCAGCAACCTGCGGGTAGCGTGAAGGTCTGCGCATTGGCCGTTTCGTTCGCGAGCAGCTTGTGCTCGTTCGCCGCTGGCCGCGGCTGAACGGTCACGCGGTGCAGTTCCACGTTGTCCAGCCAGTAGGTGTTCTCCGGGAAGAAGTGCGAGAACATCACCACCGCCTGTTCGGTGAGGGTGCTTTGGAAGTAGATCTCCATGTTCCGGCGCTCCGTGTCGAAGGGGATCTCGCGGCTCACGATGGAATACCCGCTGGCCATCTGGCTCACGCCTTTCACGCTGGCATGCACGATACCCGCCATGCTGGACTGCACACTGAACCGGAAGCGGTACCACTGCGCGTTCTGCATGCTGAACTGATCAGGGTTCCACAGGTTGTACTGCGCGCTCTGGCTGGCGTTGGGCAGGACCACCTTCAGCGCACCGTTATCCATGTAGGTGAGGTCGCGGGTGACCACGGCATTGGTGGGCCAACCGCCCCAACCGGTTACGTTGGTGTTGAAGTTGCCATTGAGCACCAGGTTCGAACTCAGTTCAGTGGCCGTGCTGTACAGCGCCGAACGCAATGGGCTGCGCGTGCTGCCGGTCTCTTCGTTGCGTTCGGTGCGCCACCGCTCGAGCGAATAGGTCTTGCTGTTCCCCGCACCCAGGTTCCAATTCCGGATGCTCATCTCGTTGAACGGGTTGTACAGCTTGTTGTTGGTGAAGGTGCCGAAGTCCACATTCCCCTGCAGGTAGTAGTTCCACACCTGCATGCAGAGTTGATCGGGGGCCAAGGAATACAACTGGTTCCCGGAATAGACCGTGTTGTACGAGGCCTTGTAATAGGGCGGCGTGGCACCAGGACCGTTCACGTTGCTCATGTCCGTGATGTTCAACTGCACACCATTGTTGAACAGGATGTTGTCCTTCACCTGGTTGTTCTGCGACACCATGGTGTGGTCCACCTGGATCCCGATGGAGCAATTGCTCACCGTGTTCCGCTGCACGATGCAATTCTGGATCACCGCATTGCCGAAGTAGATCCCGGGAAGGATCCTGCCATTCACCGAGTAGTTCGTGGCGGCACTTTCGATGTTGCCAACGCCATCGCGGATCACATTGTCCTGGATCAGCATGTTCTGGCCATTGTCCCAATAGATGCCGCCTCCATCATTCACCGTGACGCAGAAATTGGAGATCACATTGCGCTCCACCGTGGCCGTCTCACCCACGAAGATGCCCGAGTTGCCGGTGTTGTGGATGCGGTTCTGCCGGATGATGTTGGTACCGCCACCCACGCGCATGCCGTGGTACCCGAAGGCTGTTTCGCCTAGGCCTGCGACAAGCGCGATGTCCGTGAGCGTGTTGCCGGATATGGTGGTGCCATTGTCGATCACCGCCATGGCCGCCGCATAGGTGTTCTGGAAGGTATTGTTGGAGTAGGTATTCGTGCCCCCGTAACTCTGGATGCCATGGTAGCTCTTCTCGAAGGTGCACCCGTTCACGGTG
>JAEUTC010000269.1 GCA_016787985.1 Flavobacteriales bacterium
TAACAGGTTCAGCATAGCGCATGCACGCAGGAATGGTCGCGAAAGTAGGCTGGGTCACCCACTTAATCCCACGATCTCCCCCGTTTTTGCCTTCTTGTTGATAAATCTTCAACGGCGAAGGTGTGCAAAAGTTGTCACATGCTCGCAACCAGCCTACAAACAAGCACTTTTAGCCGGTGGGAAGAAGTGGGTGGTTATTAACACCCGGAAGACCGGTCGGCCTACCAAGAATGGTGCACTCCGAGGAATTCGAAAGATCCGGCACCCTGGTGCGTATCCTTTGCCGATCAGGGCCTTACGATCAACAGGGCGATGTGTGGAACGGTCTGGGGAAAGGAAATGTGGGGGGAGGTCGTTGGGGAATGACCTGCGGTCAAGCCGACTACATTTATGTCAGCAACGGGATAATATTGTCCCGTTCCTGACATAAATTCACCACATGGATTTCGCCGACTTCGCCGACCGGTTCGAGGACCGTCCCTGCTTCACGGAGAAGGATGTGCGCCTGGTGTTCCCAGGATTCGACGACCGTCAGCTTCACTATTGGATGAAGAAGGGGCTGATCATGCGGCTGCGGAAGCCATGGTACCGATCCACCAAGCGGCCATGGGACCAATTCGAGCGTTGGACCATAGCCAACCGCATCTATTCGCCTTCATACATCTCTTTGGAGTCGGCGCTCTCCTACCATGGTCTTATCCCGGAAGGCGTCTTCCACATAACGTCCGTCACGACCCTTCATACGCGCACGTTCGACATCGGAAAAACGCGCTACTTCTACCGCACGGTGCGGCCACAATACTTCTTCGGATACGACATACTTGAACAGAACGGCACCGCCGTACGGATGGCCGACTTCGAGAAAACGGTGCTCGACCTGCTCTACTTCAACACCACGCTGACCACAGCAGCCGACTTCGAAGGGCTGCGCTTGGAACGCACCACACTACGCGAACGTCTGCGCAAGGATGTGATCGCCGACTACTTGAAGCTCGCCAGCAACGGCGCGCTCACCAAACGCTTCGGACAACTTGAGAACTGGATCCATGATCACCCTGGCTAACATCAAGAAGGCCTATGCCGCCGACCTGCAGGACGAGGACCAGATGCTGCTGCGCGAGTACCTTCAGTACCGCATACTGGGCATCATCTACGACTCTCCATTTGCAGAGAAACTGGTATTCCTTGGCGGCACGTGCCTCCGCATCGTACACGACAACCGCCGGTTCAGCGAAGACCTCGACTTCGACAACCTCGGCCTCACCAAGCCGCAGTTCGCGGAAGTGGGAGACCTTGTCCAACGCGAGCTCGCCCGCGAGGGGTACGAAGTCTCGGCGGACATGGCCGGTATTTCCGCGTTCCGCTGCCGGGTAAGGCTACCCGGACTGCTATTCAAGCACGGTCTTACCGGGCACAAGGAACAGTCCATACAGATCCAACTGGACACCGAGCCGCAACGCTACGACTACGATCCGGTGCCCCACTTCCTCGCGAAATGGGATGTGCGGCAAGACATTCGCTGCTGCCCATTGCCCCTTCTTCTGGCGCAGAAGTGCCATGCCATATTGGACCGTCAACGCAGCAAGGGCCGCGACTTTTTCGACGTGGCGTTCCTGCTCGGCCTCAACGTAGCGCCGGACATGCGCTATCTTCAGGAGAAGAAAGGCCTCGATACCACGGAAGCCTTGGCCGAAGCACTACTGGAACGGTGCGCAACGCTCGACATGCAGGATATGGCCGTGGACGTGGAGAAGTTCGTGTTCGACAAGAACGGCACGAAAAGCGTCGTCCACTTCCCCCAACTCATCCGCCAGCATTGGTTGCGCTGACCCTTTCCATGTTCCAACCATCCTTCTACCTTTGAACGGCGAGCATGGCGAACGAGGAGCATCTGAAACGCGAAGGGGAGTTCACCTACATCGATGTGGGTGATGGCCCGCCCTTGATCTTCCTGCATGGGTTGTTCGGTGCGCTGAGCAACTTCGAGGGGCCCATCAAACATTTCGGTGGCAGGTACCGGGTGCTGATGCCCATGCTGCCGTTGTACACCCTGCCGATGCTGAACACCAATGTTCCTGCATTGGCCGATTTCCTTGATCGCTTCGTACGACACCTGGGTCTTACGGACATCAACCTACTGGGCAATTCGCTGGGCGGCCATGTGGCCTTGGTGTATTGCACCAAACACTCCGATAAGATCCGCACGCTGATCCTCACCGGCAGCAGCGGCTTGTACGAGAACGCCTTCGGAGGCTCCTTCCCCCGCCGCGAGGACAAGGAGTACCTGCGCAAGAAGATCGCCTTCACCTTCCACGACCCCAAGCACGCCACCGACGAGTTGGTGGAAGAGTGTTACGTGACCGTGAACGACAAGGCCAAATTGATCCGCATCCTTTCCTTGGCCAAGAGCGCCATCCGCCACAACATGGCGAAGGACCTGCCCAACTTGAAGATGCCCGTGTGCCTCATCTGGGGCAAGCAGGATGGAGTGACCCCACCACATGTGGCCGAAGAGTTCCACACGCTGATCCCCCACAGCGAACTGTTCTGGATCGATGAATGCGGCCACGCCGCTATGATGGAGCACCCCGACAAGTTCAACGCTATAGTGGACGCGTGGTTGGGGAAGACCTTGGGTGAGTAGTTGTCGGTTCGCAGTTGTCAGGCTTGATGGAACTCCTTGGTGGCATTGATCGTGTGGAGAACATCATTGGTCTGATCACTTTCGAATTGTTCGACAACACCCTACCATCCAGCCTGACAACTGCGAACTGACAGCTGAGTCTTCCGTCCAGGTACGCACTACCTCTCACCAAAAGCCAACGGTTCCCGGAGTACCTCATGAAAGCCCTCCTCGCCGAACATCAGACCAGTGGGCGCACCGCGAAGGATTGGCCCAAGCCGACCTTGCCGGAGTACGCCTTCATCGGTCGCAGTAACGTAGGCAAGAGCTCGCTGATCAACATGCTGTGCCACATCAACAAACTGGCACGCGTGAGCAACACCCCAGGCCGCACGCGCAACGTGGAGCACTTCCGGGTGGAAGGAACGCTGACGAGCAAGAGCCCTTGGATGCTCGCCGATCTGCCGGGTTATGGCTTCGCGAAAGCGAGCAAGAGCGAACGGGCCGTGTGGGAGAAGATGATACAGACCTACTTGAAGGAGCGCGAGAGCCTGCAGAACGTATTCCTGCTGATCGACTCGCGGTTGGAGCCGCAACAGAACGACCTTGACATGGTGCAATGGCTGGGTGAGAACGGTATCCCCTTCTGCATCGTCTTCACCAAAAGCGATAAGCTGAAAGCGCCCAAGGTGGACAGCAATGTCGCACACTTCAAACGCAAGTTGAAAGAGACCTGGGACGACCTACCCCCCATCTTCATCACCAGCTCGGAGACCTCCAAAGGGCGCGACGAGGTGCTTGGCTACATCGAAAAGGTGAATGCCCAGTGGCGGGGTTGAATCAGGAGCAGGGCCAAGGGCTGTACTTGCCTCTTGCACCTGCGCCTCGAGTTCCACTACTTCTTCAACTCCGGCAGCATGTGCTCGGCGAAGTAGGCTCCGAAGTCGCGCATCTGAGCGGCCATTTTGCCTTCACCCGTCGCACGCTCGAAGGTATCGGCCAACGTCAGGATGTTCTGGTGGAAGAACGCCTTCATCTCCTCCACGGTCATCTCCTTCGTCCAGAGATCGATCCGCAGGGTGTTCTTCTCCTTCTCGTCCCACAGGGAAAGTAGCACGGCCTTGCTGGAGCTCTTCTCCCCATTGTCCTCCGCTTCCCAATCGATGCGTTCTGGAACATGGTTGTCGTCCAAATGGACGGATAGGCGGATCTCGGAGGTCTTCATGAGGATGGTTCGTGGTTGTCAGTTCAGAGTTCGAAGTTGTTCGTTGCTAGCCCGGTAGCAGGTTCCAACCTCAAGATCCGGTCTCGCAAGTTCCATCCAGGAGCTGGACAACTAACCACTGCGAACTGAGAACTTTCTTTTAGCGGGGTTTGTAGCTCTTCAAGATCACACGTGGATCATCCAGTGCGATGAGTTGGGCGATGGAAAAATCGGGGTTGTCGTCCATATAGGCCTGCACCATGCGGTAGCCCACCCATTCGCCGAGGTGCCCGGGACTTTCACGCGGTAGTCCGTTGGTGAATGGACCATCGTTCATCCAGCGACCGATGTCCTCCAGCTTCTTGCTGTAGAGTTGGTCCTTGGCAACTAGGTCCTTCCAGATGTTGTACTCATTGGCTTCGCACCATTCCAGTTGTTCTTTGCTGAAGGCGAACTTGAGCGCGGGGTCCGTCTCTGGCAACAACGCATCCAACAGGAAGAGGACCTTTCCCGTCTCCACCAGGTTCGTAAGCAGGTCTTCACCACGGATGTCACGCGTATAGTGCACCAGCAACCAGCCCTTCACCGCACTGGGCACGAGCATCTCGGGGCGCATCCGGTCCTTCACGTATTGCGGGAACGATTCCGGCGCCAGGTATCCGATCACCGGATGGTCCTTTCCGATGAACCACTCCACACCCACGCCCAGCACACTATCCGTGGGGAAGATGCCGTAGTTGAAGCCGGAGTTGAAGGCGATGATGCGGGGGGTGAGGCTATCGGGGAAGAGCACCTTCAGCCGCTTGAAGGCATCCTCGAACGCCTTCCTTTGCGGCTCAAGATCACCAAGTACACTATCCGCAGCTTGCTGCACGCTCACCCAATCCGGGTCGGTGGTGAACCGCGAAAGCACCAAGGCCAAGCGCGGATCCTCCAGGGGCGCACCTTGGAGGATGTCCTCGATATAAGTGCGGTAGAATTCGCCGTAGGTGGCGTACGCCTTCAAGCTCTTGACCTTCGCACTATCACCGGTGGTGAGGAACATGTCCCTATCCAACCGGCCGATCTCCACGGTCAACGGCACCTCTTCGATGGGAAGTTCGGTGTGACGTTCACCCCCACAGCCCGTCAAAAGGGCACCGATGGCCAGAAAAACGGCCCATGATCTGCAACTGTTCAAGGCTTATACCTTTGAGCGTTCGTAAACCGAGCCACAAACCTATGAAGACGTCACTGCTCCGCCTCAGCGCGAAGGCACTCCTGATCCTCGCCGCAGCCACCTTGGCCACGCCGAAGCTTGTCGCACAAGATGATGCTGGCGTTCGCTTCGGCATCAAACTGGCACCGAACATGTCGTGGCTCAAGGCCGATACCAAAGGACTTGAGAACAACGGTAGCACGCTCGGGTTCACCTTCGGTCTGATCACGGAGTTCCCGATCGGCGCGAGCGGCAATTACCGCTTCGGCACCGGCCTCTTCCTGAACAACACCGGCGGCAAATACTTGCGCACCGTCGAGTACCTGGATGCCGTGGGCGGTCCGATCCTCAAAAAGGACCTAAGCACCGACTTCAAAACGGGCTTCATCGAACTGCCGCTCACCTTCAAGCTCATGACCAACGAGATCGGCTACATGCGCTACTATGGTCAGCTCGGGTTCGGTGCCAGCTACAACATCCGCGCGAAGGCCGACTTCGACAGCCCGGTATTCGACACGTCGGGTATCTATGTACTACGCTTCGACAAGTTGGAGGACGAGGACTTCCAGAACTCCATCCAACCGTTCCGTGCCTCGCTGATCGTTGGCGCAGGGTTGGAGTACAACTTCTCTGGAAGCACCACCTTGCAAGCCGGTGTCACCTACAACAACGGCTTCACCAATGCCCTGAAGAACGTGAACGTGGGCGATAAGAAAGCCAAAGGCCTCCAGAATTACTTGGAGTTGAACCTCGCCGTCTTCTTCTAAGCCATTCCAACGAACCACCGAACCCCGTTCGCCCAGCGTGAACGGGGTTCGTTTCTTTTGTACCAATGAACACGACAGCGGTCATCGACCACATCACCACCTGGCTGAAGGACTATTGCACCACCAACCACCAGCGCGGCTTCGTGGTGGGCGTCAGCGGCGGCATCGACAGCGCTGTGACCAGCGCGTTATGTGCGCGCACGGGCCTGCCTACCCTGTGCGTGGAAATGCCCATCCACCAGGCACCCAGCCATGTGTCGCGCGCCTTGGAGCATGTGGCCAAGCTCCAGCAACACCATGGCAACGTGTCCTTGGAACGCGTGGACCTCACCCCCACGTTCGATACGATGGAACGCGCACTGCCCGAAAGCCCGCACGACGCCACCCACCAGCTCGCACTGGCCAACACCCGCGCACGGTTGCGCATGACCACCTTGTATTTCCTGGCCGGCGTGCATGGCTACCTGGTGGCGGGCACTGGCAACAAGATCGAGGACTTCGGCGTGGGCTTCTTCACCAAGTACGGCGATGGCGGCGTGGACCTCTCTCCCATCGCGGACCTCACCAAGAGCGAGGTGTACGCGGTGGCGCGCGAGCTGGGCATCGTGCAGAGCATACTCGACGCCGCACCCACCGACGGGCTCTTCGGCGACAGCCGCACCGATGAGGACCAGATCGGCGCGAGCTATCCGGAGCTGGAATGGGCCATGGACCTGCGCGACAACGGAGGTAGCACCGCTGATCTGAGCGATCGCCAACGCACCGTACTCGCCATCTTCGACAAGCGGCGCGCGGCCAACAAGCACAAGATGGACCCGATCCCGGTGTGCCTCATTCCTGTTGACCTGAAGCGCTGAGCCATGGCCACACCGGCAGAACAGCGGACGAAGCCGCACGACGATGCAGCCGTGCCCATCGCGCGCCGCATCACCAAGGCCACACGCGATCTGCCGCCGCTGTTCCGCCTCACTGGCGCCTCGGAGCGCATGCCCATGGTGGGCTGGTTCGATCCCGGCCAGCTCGCCTCCACGGGGTTGAAGAGCATCGTATCGCTGCTGATCGGTGAACAGAGCGACAAACGCGTGGTGCAGGCACTGGCCTCGCGCAAGCAGGAGTACTACGACCACAGCATCCACTACATCGACCGCAGCCAAGGCCCGCAGCCCGACAAGGACCGCCAGCGCGACAGCATCTGGCTCGACTACATCTGCGACACCGGCGATGGCTGGAACCCCACCTACGCCGTGGCCATGGCAGCGGCACAACGCCAGCTCACCGTGCAAGGTGCGCATGGGGAACTGCAACTCCCGCGCGGCGATGTGCTCGTGTTCGGCGGCGATGAGGTCTATCCCACGCCGTCGCGCGAAGAGTACCAACGTCGGCTGGTCACTCCGTTCACCAAGGCCTTCGGTGATGACCAGCCGGAGGAGCGGCCGCACGTGTACGCCATCCCCGGCAACCACGACTGGTACGACGGCCTCAACGCCTTCTCGCGTTTGTTCAGTTCAGATATCGGTGGGCGTCGGTTCGCGGGCTGGTGGACCCGGCAGAAGCGCAGCTACTTCGTGCTGAAGTTGCCGCATGGCTGGTGGCTGGTGGGCAGCGATGGCCAATTGCAGAGCGACATGGACGTGCCGCAGATCGAGCACTTC